>JAGABS010000067.1 GCA_017614525.1 Alphaproteobacteria bacterium | reverse complement strand
TACAGTATCCTGGAGGCTTACGAGTCTATACACTCTGTCAAATGTTGAACGCGCCGTATACCGAACGGTACGTACGGTGCGGTGAGAGGACGGGGGTTAATCACCCCCTCCTACTCGATTTGTTCTGCTTTTTTGCCATAGAGCGCAGTCATTACAGATGGTTTCTTTCGTCAACTGACAGGGGTTCACTTCACCGCAGCCGTTTCCCAAAAAACAGCTCCGTCGAACGCATACGAGTAGATCGCATCCAGTCGCTCCTGAATCGTCTCGAGGTCCTTTTCCAGATCTTCTTTTAAGAACTCTCCGTCCACGATGTATTTGTCGATCAAATCTCCGTATTTCGCGATCTTCGCTTCGTAAAGCTGCCGGACCCATCTTTCTCCGTCGGGAGTTCCGGCCGTGCAGATGGATTCTCCGTATTTCAGTTTCTGGCCGTCAGTGAGGAATTCTCCCATCAGCAGATACCGATGGCTCAATTCGTCATCTTCCTTTTCATTGTTCGCAATTGTCCGGACATGCTGAAATAGTTCTTCATTGAAGGCCACTTCTCCGGTTCGGTGATAATAGGTCCAATAATAATTTGTGAAGTTGTGGTAGAGAAATTCTTTCGCGTCTTCCAGGCAATCCGGATGATTCATTTCCAAAAGCTGCAGATCCGGCGGAGTCAGAGAATAAAACAGGTAGGCAATTCCACTGTGACAGATCTCCTCCAGCTCTGTTTTCGTGAGATAAAGCTCAGGAGATTTCACCCGGGTCGTTCCGGAAATTGTCTGCTCATATTCCACATCGATTTGAAGCAACTCGCAGAGTTTGATCAGATTTGCGTCCCGCAATTCCTGCAATTCATCCTCGGTTAAGGAGGAGTGCCCGGCGCCGCCGCGAGCGCATTCGTTGTCGAACCAAATATGGTATTTTAGTATTTTGTCAGGAAACAATTCTTCGGACACCCGGAAAACGGTCGGCATATTCAGGTATGAATACTCAAGCGGCACGATTTCTGCATCAGACAATTTTTGGATGGCAGCATCGGGATAAGTCCAGTTGCTCGGCCCGTTTTCGATGTATACGACGTTCGATTGACCGACCGATTCAAATGCATCGAACAGTTCAGTTGTGCTGACATTTTTATCTTTTTTATCATTAATTTCTGCGGACACCTTCGCAAAACGAATAGTATCGGCAGTGATCTTTGCTCCCGGCATGGCGGATGTGCCATTGTTTAAACCAACCGAAGAAGAATCTTTGGATTCGTTTGTAAACGCTTCGGTTTCTCTTGGCGCTTGAGTACACGATACCATCAGCATCATAAGTGTGCAGATGATTAAAAATACGGTAATCATATTTCTATTTTTCATAAGATATCCTCCCTTTATACCCAACTAACCTTGATATATTTAATTACTCAGCGATTAATTACCACCAAGCTAACCCAAAATATGTTTTTTGAGTAGAGGCGCCTGTTAGAACAACCCGGACGGTATATGTTTCATTTGTGGATGGAATGAATTGAACAATCTCCATATTTCCCTTTGTCAATGTTGAACTGGTAACAAGCCCGCCACAATAGTTAAGATATCCAAGAATGACATATCCCATTGATCCGTCTCCGGTTGGATCCGATTTGCCACGAATGTAAAACAGAGACGATACACATATTTCCAGTTTCTTTCATAGAACGCATCAAAATCCGCATCCGTACGCAATGCAGGTTTTGTCATGCTGCAAACCCCCTTCTATATATTATAACAACTGAACCGCCCGTTTTGTCGGGTAAATCGCAAAAAAAGCCGATAATTTTTTAAGATCATACAAACCTCACGAGGCCATTGCAATTCCATTCAATTATCGACCTTCCTTCAATTCGCGAGAATCGCGCAGACACACGGGTAACTTTAATCATTTTTGATACACGGTTTAGCCTCCAGACAATCAATATACTACCAAGATTCTATCAAACCATTTCGCACTTATCAAGCGAAACCAACTGGACGTTGGGTTACATCAGTCGGCTGAAAAAAAACATTGATTTTGCGTTTCGATTATTCTGCAGATTGGGCTGAAACCGAGTATCCAGACACAGAAAGTTTACAATTAGAATTCGGAAAACCTTCGGCTTTCCGCCCCGTTAGGGCCTTCAAAATGGCCCTGGTAGCAGTCCAATTCCGGGTGAAATTAGAAATATCGCGAATTGCATCTATGAAAATCGATCATTTTCGGACTTTTTTCAGAGCCAGATTATTGCCCCAAATGGCCGATTTACGCCTCAGAAAATTAAAATCCCGAGTCGCAACTCGGGATTTTCGGCAATTGCATCTAAATAGACCGCACGCCGTGGGATATATACACGATTTAGATGCAATTCAACGAGTTGCACTCTAATTTTTCCTCGTTTTGTTTAAATTCCGGTCATTATCTCACAAATAATTGCATCTATTAAGTTCAAACAGATTTCCAGTCTGCCCGAAAAACGATCAATCTAATTGTACTAAATAGATGCAATTGCGTTTTCGGGGCAAAAATGCAGCTTAGGCACATCCAAAGGAAGAATCATGAAATGAGACGGCCTGGTTCAGAAGTGGATGCAGAAACTTTTTTCTGTTCGATTTTTCGCACTTTTCGTATCAGCTGTCTCATTTCAATAATTGAAAAGCCTTCATTATATATTGTAATCCAGGCTCTGAAATAAGACACAGTGGTTCATTTTTCGGGCTCCGCCCAAATCTAAAATCCGCCAAATGAAAGAGTTGAAAACCAGTCCGTCCCCCAGATTTCGGGATCATTTCTTACTTCGACCAGTAGGTTCTCATAAAGAAATATTGTGCTATCTCTTTTGTCAGCATTGTACTCGTAAATCATAGCAGTTACGTCTTGATCGCGAAGCCTAACTTTTTTGTTATATACGGCTTTACATTGCTTCCCGAAATTATCTATGTTGGGATAGCCGGGTGACAT
>JAGABS010000066.1 GCA_017614525.1 Alphaproteobacteria bacterium | reverse complement strand
TCTACATCAATTTTTACAAAATCCACAGTATCTTCCTCGATTTTTATGTGATCTAATTTATCCAATAACAAACTCCCGTTTGGATCTTGCTTAATGTTGGTCCCACCAATATTAGAGCTATCGAAGAAGGAAATACTTCCGTTAATTTTTTGATTGCTCAAACCTATGTTAAAGATCTTTATTTTATTCCTCAATTCATTGATTTCTACATTCTTTTCCAGGATTTTAAATGTCTCTTTCACTGGTTCAAACGAATAAATTTTTTTTGCATCAGATTTTACTGCCCAATATATAGAATGATTTCCGATGTTAGCTCCTATGTCCAAAATCACAGCGTTGTTTTTGATATAAGGTTGCAGTTCTTCTAATTGATTAATTTCGAAAAATGTTCTATTTTCAACAATATCTGATTGAATAAGATCGATAGGGTAATTAGGAACGTAAAATTTGGCATACCCAATATTCGCGATTTTATCCGGAAGTATGGAAAGAGAATTTAACATTTGTAGCTGCCTTTTTTTATTTGGTTATAACCGCGTAATTCTAACATAAATATCGGGCACAAAATTGCAAGAACAATTATCCAAAATTTTTGGTTATTACGTTCATCGATTTTGTTCATCCGTATGTCTCCAATCTTAAGCATCTACGCTTTCATTATCACAGTTGTGGGTTAAAACTTTGCTAAATTTTGGAAAAAGGAATCCCTTTTTGAAGTTTTTTCAATTCATTTTCAGATAATTTTTCGACTTTTCCCGACTGCAAATTGCCCAGGGAGACCGTTCCGTAGCTGATGCGGATTAATCGGTTGACGGTGCACCCGAGGGATTCCAAAACTTTGCGGATCTCTCGATTTTTTCCTTCTTTCAATGTTAAGACCGCCCAGTTGTTCGACTTGTCTTGTTTTATGATTTTCACATCGATCGGGCCGTAATTGATTCCGTCGACCGTCATTCCGTTTTTCAATTTTTCGATTTTTTCTTCGGTTAAATTTCCGTGGAATCGAACTTTGTAAGATCGCGTCAACCCCGTGGAAGGAAGTTCCAATTTGCGCGAGAAATTTCCGTCATTTGTGAATAGCAACAATCCTTCCGAATTGTAATCCAGACGCCCGATGTACAGCAGTCTGTCGTTCGTTTTCGGAAACAAATCGAACACGGTTTTTCTCCCTTTCGGATCGCGTTTTGTTGTGAGGTATCCTTTTGGTTTGTTCATTTTCCAGACGATTAAATTTTCGGATTTTTTTCCGATAGGTTTTCCGTCGATTGTGATTTCGTGAGAATCGTCGACAAAAAACACAGGAGTGGTAACGACCTTCCCGTTAACGGAAACTCTGCCTTCCGCGATCAGTTTTTCCGCTTCCCGACGCGATGCCGCGCCGCTTTCAGCTATCTTTTTCGCGATGCGCATTAAAATCCCGTGAGAATTCTGTCGATCAGCTGCTGAGTTGTCGGAATGAAATTATTCTCATAGAAAGGATCCTCCGCGAATCGATAAGCAGCGTGTCCGGCAAAGATCAAGCTCTCATCCAAATTTCCGCCATGAGCCGCGCTTTGCAGTGTTTTCTGAATGCAAAAACTTCGCGGATCGGGAATTTTGCCCGTCGTCCCTTTTGTTTGGCACCAACTGCTGAAATGACAAGCACTTAGACATCCGCAGCAGTCTCTTTGATCTTTGAGGATTGCCGCAGACTCTTCAGGCGTTACGAAAACAACAGTGTTTGCCGGAGTTAACATTGCCGTGGTAAAGCCGTCTGCGATCCACTGATTGACCTTTCCCGTGTAATCGCCGTCTAAGCAAACATCTCGACCAAATACCTTTACTTTCAGCTCGGAGTTCTCAACGATCGGAGCTTGTCTTTCTTGGCGTGCCAGCAAATTCGAAATCATTTCGTTGTTGACGGCGGACGAATAAAACCCCGTCGGGCTGAGAGTCGTCAGCTTCACATCTCCGCGTTTGAGAGACATCAATTTCGGCTGCCACGTCTTCGCGACAGGACATTCTGTCGTCAATATCGGACGAGTTCCGAACTGAAACGCGACATTTCCGATTTCGGGATTGTTCATGTAATCCTGCCATTCGGACAGCCACCAGACACTTCCCGCGATGATGATCGGAATTGAAACCAAGTTGAAGGAATTCATGACTTTACGCAGCTCGACCAATCTTAAATACGGATTCATCGGATTGTTCGGGGATTCCGCATTGGAGAGACCATTGTGCCCCCCCGCCAGCCATGGGTCCTCGTAAACCACGCCCCCAAGAAGCTCAACGCACTTTTTGAAAGAACGACGGAACAGCGCCGAAAAAGCTCGCGCAGACGAAACAATCGGGTAATAATGAACTCCGAATTTTGCAGCGATTTCAGAAAGAGAGTAAGGCATTCCGGCTCCGCATACGATTCCATGGATACATCCTTTCGCGCCTTCCAAAATTCGAGTGATGACCTCCTGACTGCCTCCCATTTCCCAGAGGGCGTTCATGTGAATTCGTCCTTTTCCGTTAGATCTTTCGCGTGCTATTTTCGCTTGGGCGATTCCTCCGGCGACAGCATATTCGATTAACTCGCGATGGCGATCTTGTCTCGTTTTTCCGTGATAGATTTGTGGAATAATATTGCCTTTTTCATCGTAGGAGTCAGCGTTGACGGCAGAAAAAGTCCCGACGGCGCCGGCTGCAGCCCATGCTCCGCAAGTTTCTCCGTTGGACACCGAGATCCCTTTGCCGCCTTCTACGAGAGGCAGAACATCCTTTAACCCTGAAATCTTTTGAGCTATCAGATCTAACAACACAACACACTCCCTAACTCGTGCATCAATAATATAAAATTAAATTTGCATCAGCAATCTAAATCTTCGGCGACGCGCATTTCTCCAACATAACTTTCAGCGCCTCATCGACTGAAAAAGTTTCCTGGCTTCCGTTGGCGTAGCGTAAAGTCAGTTGCCTGTTGCTTTCCTCGTTCTCTCCGATAACCGCAATAACAGGAACCTTCTGCATAATGTGACTGCGGATTTTATAGGAGATTTTCTCCGAGCGGACATCTAATTCGCAACGAATTCCTGCCGCCTCGAATTTTTTGCAGACTTCTTGCGCGTAGTTGTCGAAACTGTTCGTAATGGTCGCAAACACAATTTGGACCGGTGCCAACCACATTGGAAGTCTTCCCGCGTAGTTTTCGAGCAAAATTCCGAAAAATCTTTCGAGAGATCCCAACACCGCGCGGTGCAGCATGATCGGATGGTGCTTCTCTCCGTCTTCGCCTGTGTAATAAGCTCCCAGTCTTTGCGGCAACTGGAAATCAACCTGCAAAGTTCCGCACTGCCACTCCCTGCCGATTTTGTCCTTCAGCGAAAATTCCAACTTCGGACCGTAGAAGGCTCCCTCGCCCTTGTTTAACGTATATTCGAAACCTGCTTCGGTCACGGCTTCCTGCAACAGTTTTTCGGATAGATCCCAAATTTCGTCCGCTCCGATTCTCTTTTCGGGACGATCGGAAAACTTGACTGAGAAACTTTCGAATCCTAAATCTTTGTAGATTTTCGCAAGCAAGCTGCAGAATTTTTTGGTTTCGCTGTTAATTTGATCGAGGGTGCAGAAAATATGCGCGTCATCTTGAGTAAATCCTCGAACCCGCATCGTTCCGTACAGAGACCCCGACGGCTCATTTCTGTGGCAATAGCCGAATTCCGCCAAACGCAGCGGCAGATCGCGGTAGCTCTTCACTCCCTGCTTGAAAATCTGGATGGCCCCGGGGCAGTTCATCGGTTTCACCGCGAGAATTCTGTCTTCGGATTCCGCGATAAACATATTTTCACGATATTTTTCCCAGTGTCCCGACGCTTCCCAAAGACTTCTGTCAACAAGCTGCGGAGTGCAAACCTCCTGATATCCGTCCTTCAAAATGCACTTTCTGATGTAATCTTTGAGGACATTGTAGACCGTCCAGCCTTTCGGATGCCAAAAGATGCAGCCCGGAGATTCCTCCTGCATGTGGAATAAATCCATTTCTTTCGCAATTTTTCGGTGGTCTCTCTTTTCGGCCTCCTCCAAATTTTTGATATAGGTATCGAGTTCCTCTTTCGTAAACCAAGAGGTCGCGTAAACCCGCTGCAGCATTTCTCTTTTCGAGTCTCCGCGCCAATAAGCCCCCGCCAGTTTCATGATTTTGAAATGAGGAGACGCTGTTCCCGTTGACGGAAGGTGGGGTCCGCGGCAGAGATCCACAAACCTATCCTGATGACGATAAATGCTGACGGTTTTGACGTCCAAGTCGGTGATAAGCTCGACTTTAAATTTATCATTCGCGAAAAGTTTCAATGCGTCATCTTTTGCAAGAACCTCTCTCGTGATTTTGTAATTTTCTTTAATGATTTCCTTCATTCTTTTTTCGATTTTCGCGAAATCATCGGGAGTCAGTTGGTGATCGCAGGAAATATCGTAATAAAACCCGTTTTCGATCACAGGACCGATCGCCAGCTGAGTGGAAGGCCAAATTTCCTTGATCGCCTGAGCCATAATGTGCGCGGTCGTGTGTCTGAATATCTCCAGCGCCTTCGGATGCTGTTTGGTTACGAACTCTGCGGTTGTTGTTTCAGGTACCGTTGTTGAAAGATCCAAAACCTGACCGTCAACAATCATCGCAACAGCTTTTTTTTCATTGTTTCGCTTTGCCAACTCAAAACCTGAAATATCCATAAAATTAAACTCCAAACATGATGTCGCATTCTACAACGTTAACGGCAATTTATCAAACAAAGTTACGAGATCGGATTTTTTTGATGATTACCTGGAATTTCAACGAAAACAGCAGATCATTGACATTTTCCCCGAATAGAATAGTATTTGAACACGCAGATGAATCGAACATTTCAACTTCGACATTTGCGGCACTGGACAGATAGAGAAAAATATGAGAACTCTGGACGAGATTAAGACGGGTGAAACAGTAAAAGTCGTTTCGATAGAAGATTCGAGCGATGAATTGAGATCTCACATTCTCAATATGGGTTTAACTCCCGGAGTGGAAGTGACTTTAATCAAAAAAGCACCACTCGGTGATCCCTTGGAGTTCAGATTGAGAGGATATGAACTGGCTTTGCAGAAGAAAGACGCGGCCAAAATCGTCGTCGGGGATTCCTCAGAAAAGTCTCAGATACCCCGGACCTATGACCATTTAGATTTTGAAATCGAAAAAGATCATCCGCAGATCGGAGAGGAGATAAAATACATAGACAGAGATCAGAATCCAAGCAAAACAAAGATAAAATTCGCTTTGGTCGGAAATCAAAACGCTGGAAAAAGCACGTTATTTAACAAATTGACGGGATCGCATCAGCATGTCGGTAATTTTCCGGGAGTTACCGTTGAAAAATCGGAAGGCTTGATCAAAGGAGACCCGAATATTTCCGTTACGGACTTGCCGGGAGTTTATTCTTTGTCTCCCTACAGTAAGGAAGAAATTATTGCTCGAGAATTTATTCTGAATGAAAAACCCGACGGAATAATAAATATCGTTGACGCGACAAATATCGAAAGAAATCTTCTGCTGACAGTCCAACTTCTGGAACTGAGAATTCCGACGGTAATTGCTCTCAATATGATGGACGAAGTTCAGGCGAGCAATTGGAAGATCGATATCAATGGCTTGGAGAAATTTTTTGGAGTGCCTGTCATTCCGATCTCTGCCAAAAGAAATGAGGGAATAACCGAACTCGTTGAGCACGCGGTGAATGTAGCGAGATACGAAGATCTTCCGAAACAACATGATTTTTGCGAGGAAAAGGGCGACAAGAAGAGTGCGGTGCACAGGTGTATCCACTCGATAATGTCTTTGATTTCGGATTGTGCAAATGCTGAAAATATT
>JAGABS010000065.1 GCA_017614525.1 Alphaproteobacteria bacterium | reverse complement strand
TTGAAACACAACCATGTGATTTATAACAATTTTTAGGTCCTTGCCCCCCCCTGTCAAATACCTTCTTGTCAAACCACTTCATTCCGCGCTCCTCGATAAAAAACTCACACCCTGCTATTTTCGCAGGTATCGGTTAATAATATGTTAATTTTTTTCTGAATTACGAACTGAGCTCGTTTTGTTAAAAATTTTTCGCAAGCAAATTTCTCTGAAAAAGAGGGATTTTCAACAAGTGAAAATCCCAAGAGAAGGGAAAAAATGAGAAAAACTTATCGCTCTGCTATTTCTTTTTGTCAGAGATCTGTTCCCTGACTTGGTCGAAATTTTTCACGTTGTCGCGCGGAGGGCGTTTAGCTCCTTCCAGCAAATTCGATACAATGTTCACGGCGTGATCTACGTTTAGTTTTATGATATCTGCGTCATCGTTGAGCTTCTTGCAGTGAGCACTTATTTTTTCAAGTCTTTTCTTGATAGGCTCCGCCTTTTTTATCCAATCCTTTTCTGAAATCAACACTTTCAAAATATTCTGCAATCCGTTGGTAATTGCACACAAGGCTTCTTCTGTCCCTCCGAGATGCGAAAAGCTGTTCTTCGAAGCAGCCACAAGTGCCGTTTTATCCGGAATCTTATGCTCTTTGTTTTTCGCAAAATTGTATTTGGCACTGCGATAATCAAATCCGATCAAAGCCCGCAAGATAACTCCGATTAATTGGGTCGAAAATCTTCTTTCTTTCTCATTGTCGTTGGTTATCGTATCCAAATGATAGGTCAGTTCGCCTTTTTCCTTATTTAACTGCTCTAACTGCTCTTTGAGCTTCTTGTTCTCGTTAATTTGAGAGTCAACATAGCTGATAATCTCGTCTTTTACCCCCGGAATCTTCTTCAATTTATCGAAGGTGCCTGCACTTTGAAGATCGGATTCCAAGTTCATAAGATTTGAAATTTGGTCCTTAAGCTTTTTGCTTATGGAAGGATTGCTTACGACATTTTTCACGTCACTCAGGCTCTTAATTTCCGCAACTTGTTTTTCCAGAGCCTCAATCTCTTCCAGAGACTTCGGACCAATCCCCGGAATCTTTTTAATTTTTTCGATGGAATCTGCTGTCTCCACGAACTTCTCCAAAGTTTCGTATCTGTCGATCACGTCGTTTATTTTTTTATTTATGCGAGGAATGGCACGAACTTTTTCAAACACGTCGGCATTTTCGACTGCTTCAATGAGATCCAGCGCTTTTTGAATCTCTTCTTTCCCTGAAGAATTCAGTCCCAAAAGATTTTTCACTCTCTCCAAGGTGTCTGATTTTTCAAGATTTGATTCAAGGGAAGCCAAGTAATCCACTCTTCTCTTGGCCTGTTCTATATCCTCTTTATTCCCTTTGATTTGATCGGCAGTATCTTCGGCACCGGGATTCGATTTTCCGATTGTTTTCAGAAGCTGCAGCACCCTATACTGCAGTTCTCTCACTTCATCCTGAACGTATTCGTTTTCACAAATCGAATTGATATCGACAAACTCGGGAAGATCTTCTTTTTCAACTTTTATTTCTTCAAATGACTTTTTCTGAGTATTGGTTCCTTGATCTTGCGCGTAAACAGCGTAGCCCGAGGATAAAAATGCAACACCGAACAACATACAAAATACTTTTTTCATTTTTTACATCCATACTAACTTTACGACCATTATAGAAAGCACAAGTTTAAATTTAGTTAAAAAAATGAAATTACTTGATTTTATTGATATCTTGTAACGAAAACCTCTGTGAGAGAAGCGATCTATGGACATTATTACCAGAGTGTGTTGCCACTCAATGTTTGCTCCGGAATCGATCAATATATTCAAAATATCCAGATGGCCTTCCATTGCCGCAAGGTTAGACGCATTGAAAAATCCGTTCACATCATCGCCAATGCACCCAACATAAGAAACGTCATTCTTGCTTCCTTTTCCCACTTGCAAATACAGATATAGTGTTATTTTTGAATTTTTCAAGGAAATACTCGTATTTTTTATATCCAATTAACTAAAATAAGATTCCTTGATTTAATTGACATCTCATGATTAAATTGCGAGTTGATGTCTCATAATTGAGGTTGTTAAAGATATGGACAAGTTTAAGATCGGGCCGTTTCGAGCAACTGCCTTGGTGGCCGGGAATATGATCGGGTCAGGAATTTTGGTGGCTCCGGCACTGTTGGCTCCTTATGGGCAGATGTCTCTGATTGGCTGGGTTTTGACAACGATCGGTGCTTTAGCTTTGGCCTTGGTTTTTTCGAAATTGGCGGTTTGGATTCCGAATTCCGGAGGTCCTTACACCTATGTTAAGCACGTGTTCGGAGATTTCGTCGGATTTCAAATGGCTTGGGGATATTGGATCAGTTCTTGGTGCGGAAGTGTTTCACTTCTGGTCGGAACTTTACAATATATCTCTGTTTTTGCCCCGGAATTTGTGTCTAATACAGCTTGTTCCATGATTTTCGGTTTAAGCATGATTTGGCTTTTCACTTATTTCAACATCCGTGGACTGAAAGAAACGACCTTTGTCGGAATTATCGTATTTTTGATCAAGGTCGTTCCTCTGGTGCTCATAGCTTTCGTCGGAATCTTTTACGCGGATTTTTCGCGGGTGTTCACTTTTGATAAATGCGATTGGTCGTCATTGGGCAGCATGTCGCCGATTTTGCTTTGGGCTTTTATCGGGTTGGAATCCGCAACTATTCCATCGGAAGACGTCCGCACTCCCGAAAAAACCATTCCCCTGGCAACAATCGCAGGGGTATTGATTACGGCGGCGGTCTACATTTTGGGAGCGATTGTTATCACGGGAGTCTTGCCTCAGGATGAATTGATAAAGTCAGCGGCTCCTTACGTTGATTCAGCAGATAAAATCTTCGGACATCCCGGATATCTGTTCATGATAATCACGGGAATTATCGGGTTGGCGGGATCTCTGAACGGATGGATTCTTATTCAGGGACAAGTTCCTTATGCCGCAGCGAGGGAAGGATTGTTTCCTGCTGTATTTTTGAAAACAAATAAGAACGGCGTCCCGAGAGGAGTGGTAATCGGCAGCGTTTTGATGTCGATAATGTTTGTCTTGACTCATCAAGAATCGCTGGTCGAAAATTTGCGCTTGCTCATTGAAGTTGCGGTGTTAGCAATGCTTCTGCCCTATTTTTATTCGGTTGTTGCGTACGGATATCTGGCGATGATGAAAAAAAACGAGTTATCGCGTAAGGAAAAATTTTTCATGCCAATCATCGGATTTGTCGCGTTTTTGTACAGCTTCATTTTGATAGTCGGAACAGGAAAGGAGCTTGTATTCCTTTGTTTCTTGATATTCTTGATAAGCGTGCCTTTTTATTGCTTTATTAAGAAGAGATAGTTTATACTGCGGGAAGTTAGGAGAATTACTATGGAATTGAAGATTTACCCTGATCCTGTTTTGGCGAAAAAGTGTGCCGATGTCGAAATTGGCGATACAAGTGTCGTGCCGATTCTCGAGGAAATGAGCAAAAAGCTTTACGAGTGGGAGGGGGCAGGCTTGGCCGCACCTCAGGTTGGGGTTTTGAAAAAGTTGGTCGTAATAGATATTCGGGAGGAACCCGCAACATTATATAAGATGATTAATCCGAAAATCGTGTGGGCATCTGAAGAATTAGTGGATTCCAAGGAAGGATGTCTGTCGCTTCCGAAATTGAGAGAAACTGTCGTTCGTCATGAAAAAGTTCAGGTCGAATATTTCGATGAAAACTTCAAGAAACAGATTGTTGAAGGAGACGGATTTTTGTCCTGCTGTTTGCAGCATGAGATAGATCATCTCAGCGGGAAATTGTACATCGATCATTTGAGCCGTTTAAAGAAAGGAAGATTTTTAGCGAAATTCAGAAAATTGCGGAAAGAAGCAGAGGAAGCGGAAAAATCAGAAGATACTCGAGAGGCGTCAAATAATGAAAAATAACCGCCTGGTTTTCATGGGGTCGACGGAATTTTCGTTGGCGTCGCTGAAAAAATTATACGAAGACGGATTTAATATTGTCGCGGTTTATTCCCGCGAGCCGAAACCCGTGGGGCGTCATTATAAATTAACAAAAACCGTCGTCCATGAATTTGCGGAATCGAAAAATATTCCTGTCTATACTCCGAAAAATTTCAAAGATGAAGAGGAAGTGAAAATTTTCGCGGATCTCAAGGCGGATGTCGCGGTGGTATCAGCCTACGGATTGATCATTCCGCAGACTTTGTTGGATTTGGCGCCTTTCATAAACATTCACGGATCTTTGCTTCCGAGGTGGCGCGGGGCGGCTCCGATTCAGCGGGCGATTCTGGCGGGCGATGCCGAAACGGGAATTTCGATCATGAAAATGGATGCGGGATTGGACACCGGCGATGTGATTTCGATAAAACCCGTAAAAATCAGCAACGAAATGAATTACGGACAACTTTCGGAAGTCTTAGCGCAGCTCGGAGCGGAGATGATCGAAGAAACTTTACTTAATTTGAAAGAATCTTTGACCAGAGCAACAAAACAGTCTGAGAACGGAGCTTGTTACGCACACAAAATCGATAAAAAAGAAGCGAGATTTGATTTGTCCGACAGCGCAGTGTCAATCGTAAGAAAAATAAAAGCGTTCGCACCGATTCCAGGCGCGTGGGCAGAATTAAACGGCAAGCGTTTGAAAATTTTGGACGCTTCACTAACAGAAAATGACAAGAATTATAAGGATGACTTGGTTTTCGAATCTCCAGACGGAAAATGGATCGCAAAAATTGTCCAGCCGGAAGGCAAAAAGCCGATGTCGGGAAGAGATTTTCGCAGAGGATATTTAAAGAAGTAAATGCATTTGTTCGATTCGATTATCTTAGGTGCCGTTCAGGGAATTACAGAATTTCTCCCGGTGAGTTCGACAGCGCATACATCTCTGTGCCAGAAGATATTTTCACTGCATCATTTCGGAAGAGATTTTGATATTTTGCTGAATTTCGGAACTTTTCTTGCGTTGATAGTTTATTTTTTTCGAGATTTTTTGAAAATTTTTTTCGGAGGATTTAATTTTATATGTAACAAAAATTCAAAAAATCGCGACTTTTTTCTGATGATTTTGTTGGCGAATCTTCCCACAATTATTTTTTTCGGAATCTTGGAATTTTCAGGAGTTAAAGTTTCTTCCACAAAACTAACGGCAATCAATTTAGTCGTATTCGGCGCGGTATTGTACTTGTGCGACCGAAAAACCGCAAACAAAAAATCTTTTTCATTCAAAGATGCAATGAAAGTCGGAATCGCACAAATGCTGTCGCTCTTTCCGGGAGTCAGTCGCCTCGGAATTTGTTTATCAATGTGCCGTTACCTGGGATATGACCGTCGAGAAAGTTTCAGATTTTCGATGATTCTTTCGATTTTTCCTGTCGCGGGCGCTTGTTTTTTGAAATTGCTGAAAATATTTGAGAAAGGCTTGACCGAATTTTCCTGCGTCGAAGCTGCAATGGGTATTATTTCAGCCTTCATTTTCGGAATGGTATCTGTTTTTATCGTAGACAGATTTTTAAAGAGACATACGTTCGTCCCAATTGTTGTTTATCGAATAATTTTCGGAATTTTCGTCTGGTTTTTATAAATTTATTCAAAAATTAACTGAAAAGAAAGATTTTTGTGCTTAACTGCTAATAGATTAGTAGGATGGCAGAATATGTATATAGATGTTATAGTTCCAAGTTTTGACGAAAGCGGAGAAGACGTTTTAATTTCGACGTGGTACAAAAAGGTCGGAGACAAGATTTCCAACGGAGAAGTCATTGCAGATGCTGAAACTTCAACGATCGCATGCGGAATAACATCGGGATATGACTGCTTCCTTTCTAAAATAATCGCAAAAGAGGGAGATACTGTTCCGCAGGGTTCAAAAATAGCCGTCATAGAGGTAAATGTCGCGAAGCCAAGCGGCGGAACATCAACGGAAACGATCAAAGAAGTCGCAGAAGAAGAATTAAAGAATATCCACGTCTCCGAAAATGCTGAAAATAAAGCCGAAGAAGTTCAAAACGGGAAAAAGACTGAGGAAAATTCTGCGCAAAATGAAAAAGAGGCAGGGAAAGAAGAGTCTCTGAAGAAAGAAGCTCTTGAAAAAGAGGCCGCCGCTGCTTCACGTGCTGAAAGGCGTCAAGCTCTGAAGGATATGGAGAACGGAAAAATAAGTACAGAAGAAATCGAAAGAAGACGCGCTCGCCGCGAAGCGCTGCAAAATATAGAAAGAGCCGTTCAAAATGAAATAAAAAAAGAAGAAAAAATCGAAGAAGAGGAAGATGCATATACGTTGTCAGTCTCGACCGGCAATGTTTCCGATGATTTAGTCGTCGCAACCGACACAGCAATAATTGATGACATCATCGATGAAGAAAATGTGTTGATGGATGAAAATTTGACCACGGACGAAGTTTCGGAGAAAGAAGCAGAAATTGAAGGAAATGAAGAATTTATTGAGGAAGAAATGAAAAATTCCGAAAAAGAAAGAAAGAGCAGCGTGGTTGAAGGATTCGCGGAGCAGGCAGAAAAGAAATTCAAGAGTATTCTCAAAGACGCGGAATCGCAGGCGCAAAAAGAGGCCGACAAATTGCGTGAAAAAATTATTGAAGATGCAAAAGTTTCGGCTCTGGCTGAAAGCGAGGTAATGAAAGCAAAAATTCTGAAAGAATACGAGGACAAAGCCGCAAAAGACGCAAGCGAAATGCATAAGAAAATTGTTCAGGGCTCAATTTCGGAAGCGCAAAATACCAGAACAAAATTAATTGAAGAAGCCAAAACCGAAGCGATTAAGGAAGCTGCCGAGCTCAAGTCTAAGATCAAGGAAGAGGCTCAGGAAGCAGCAGAAAAAGAGGCTGCCCGAATAAAACAAAACTCCCTGATGAATGCCGAAAAACAAGCGAAAGAAGAAGCGGATAAAATTTCCAAAGAAATTATAGAAAAAGCAATTGATGAGTCCAAAGCGGAAGCCAATGAAATTAAGAAAGACATTATAAAGTCTGCGGGAAGACACGCCAAAAAGGAATCCGAACAGCTCATAAAAGATGAGTTGCGCCATGCTCGTAAAGAATCTCAACTCAAGACGGAGGAAATCATCACCGAAACCATTCTCGAAACGAAAAAAAGTGCTGAAGAGATAAAGGAGGAAGTACTCGGCAAAACTAAAGCGAATATCCAAAAAATTATGGATGATATGATGCAGTCGATTCTCGCAGACAATCAGCTGAAGATTGACCAATCCCTGGATATCAGAGCGAAAATTGCTGAAAGCATGAAGGAAAGCATTGATCGAGCAATGGATACCAAAAAAGAAATTATAGACGAGATAAATCAGAACCGCGAAAATACCATGAAAGAAATGAATGAAACTAAAAATCAGATAAAAGAGAGCGTTGATCAAGCAAATGTTATTAAAGAAAAACTGTCTGAAGAAATAAAAGACAACATCGATCAGGCGAAAAATGCTAAGGATAAATTGGCGGAAGAATTGAAAGCCGATATTGATCGTGCAATCACTGTCAGAGAAAGGATCTCCAGGGAGATGCGCGAAAATATTGATCAGAGTGTGCTGCTCAAGGACAAAATTCTTGAGGAAATAAAATTGTGTTTCGGTGAAATTCAAGAAGATGTCCTAAAAAACACTCGGGAGACTTTGATAGGATTAAAAGATGAGATTTTAATCAACACCGACAAAAAAATTCAGGAGATTAAGGATTCTTGCCGAGCCCGTAATATCACTGACGAAATTATTGAGGAAAGAATCAATGCAAAGCAGGATGAAATCATAGAAAAATTGCAGAATACCGAACAAAAGTTGCAGAAATTAGACATACAAGAAAAGCAAATAAAAGGGAAAATCTCTGAAGAAAAGTTACAAGAAGAGGATGAAATCGTAGAAAAATTGCTCAATATAAAAGAGGAAGACGGTGGTACTCCGGAGATGTACGCAAACAATTGGAACAAACCGAAATTTTTCTATTCACCAGATGATAAGAGAGAAAACATTGATTTTCTCAGACAAAGAATTTCCGAGAAAATGAAGGATGCTTATGATTCTTCAGTGATCGCAACTATTTCAAACGAAGTAGATATGTCTGCGATTCTATCTTTGGAAAAGGCGTTCGGCGAGGCATTTTCGAAAAAATATAATACTCGTCTTGGGTTTACTCCTTTCTTTATAATGGCAGCTGTAGAAGCGCTGAAACGTTATAAAGTATTTAACGCCCACGTGCATGAAGATGAGATAATATATAAAAATCATTTCGATATTTCCGTAATTACTTGCGGAAACGACGGCATTTCCGCCCCGGTGATCCGGCAAGCGGACAAACTGAACTTTGCAGAAATCGAAAAGAAAATGATTACCTTGTCTCGCCGAGCCATTGAAGGAACTTTATCCATAGAAGAGGTCTCAAACGGAACTTTCACCGTAGTGAACGCCGGAATGTACGGATCTCTCATGGGAACGGATATTCTAACACCTCCGCAAGTCGCAACATTGAGCGTTCACAAGATGCATAACCGCCCCGTCGCGACGGATGAAGGAGTCGAGATAAGACCAATGTTGTACGTCTCGTTGTCGTATGACCATCGAATTGCTGATACCAAATTAGCTGCCGAATTTTTGAGTAAGATCAAAAATTATGTGGAAAATCCCGGTTGGCAGCTGTTGGGGTTATGAGATTAACCACCTCAAATACCTAAAAACTACCGATAGAAGGTATTAATCTCACAGATCAGCATCACGGGAACCCTCTTTCTTGTTAGGTTCCCGTGTTTTTTATTTAGTTTTTTCAAAATATTAACCAGAAATTAACCAGTTATTTATAGACTATAAATGATATTACAAATTTTGGAGGAAATTATGAATAAAACAAATTATGACAGCCGTCAGTCGGCAAATACAGTTAATCAGCGAAAATTAATTAATGGAAAATGGAAGATTTTTTGTCTTGCACTGGGATTGCTATGCGTAAAATGCTCGTTATATGCGAATACTGACGGAGACAACGCTCTCAAAGAACGTAAAATCGTCGACAAAAATGACGATTTAAGCAAAGATTTGGAGGAAATTACGGCTGAAAAAGATCCTTTGATTAGAAACCAAAAAGAATTAACACGACCAACTTCAATTAGAAACCAAAAAAATGACAATTTAAGCAAAAATTTGGAGGAAATTACAGCTGAAAAAGATCCTTTGATTAGAAACCAAAAAGAATTAACACGACCAACTTCAGTTGGAAACCAAAAAGAATTAACGCGACCAACTTCAGTTGGAAACCAAAAAGAATTAACACGACCAACTTCAGGGCAAGTCGGAAAGCAACTTGCATTAAAAGCTGCGTATAAGAACGCTTCCGCCAATTCAGAAAAAAGAATCCAAGAATTAGAAAATCATCTAAAAAACACTTTTGCGGAAAATGATAAATTAGAGATGGAAAATTATCTTTTAAGGTCGGACCGCTATAAACTCAGCAAAATGGTCAGTCATTCCATAGACTCATTACACTCACTCTACTATAAACTCAAAGAAACAGGCATAGACAAAATACAGTCTAAATTAAGAAAAATAATTAACAAACTAGATAATGGATTCGACGCACATTTTCAACAAAATTTCGAAGAGGATAAAAAAATATTCTCGTCAAAAAAGAAAAATACCGATGAAAGCGAATAACTATCAGAAATTTCCCCGGATCATGGTATAGCTTAAATTCCCATATCCAAACATGGAAGGAAACGTACGGTCAAAAGAAAGTGTCGTCAACAAACTTTCCGAAAATTTCTGAGTTTTGCAATTTTTTCGTAAATCCGTCCAAAACCAAACAGCCCTCCGGCCACAATCGGCCGGGGGGCAAAATGAAGTCGGCTGGATTTCCAAATTGCCTCGATTTTTAACCGAAATCTTTCAGTTCTCTCCAAAAATTAACTTTGGATTAACTAATTTTGGGTACAATAAAATTAGCAAATTAGGAGATATAAAAATGAGCGACAAGCGACAATACTAGGTAAACAATCAAATTCAGTCAATGGAAAATGGAAAGTTTTCTGCGCTGTTTTGGCTCTGGTGTATGGAAATTGCGCATTTGGGATGTTCAGCTTCGGCAACAACGGTACCTTTGGAGGCCAAAAAACAACACAAACTGAAAATAACTATAAAAAATCAAATGAGAAAGTGGAAACTCAAATCTCAGAGATCAAACAACAAGTAAACGAAATAAAATACATTATAAAAGACAATCAACAAGAATTAATTGAAATCCTCACAGATCTAAAAAAACAAATAAAAAAATCTTCAAAAATCCGTTCTGATGAAGAGAAACAGGAAATAGAAGAGATAAGACCTAAGGTTACTTTTGGTGGGCAGGATCCATATAAATCGATAAAAAAACCACTCAAAGTGCGTTCTGATGGACAGGTTCAGAATGACGTAGATAATGAAGAACAGAAAACGACTTCTGATGTTACTTTTGGTAAATCTCAAAATAGCAAACAGAATTCTCAGAAATCAGATCATGCAAATTCAGAACAGACAAAAGTAGGCAATATATCAGAAAACAACCTTGAGCAAAATCAAGTAGAATCAAGAGAAAAAGCCATCAAAAGGGGGAATATGTCGAAGACGATGAACGAGCGTCTAATCATTTGATTCGAGCAACTGAAAACAAAATGCGCAGAATATTTGGAGCAAATGCAGATTTCATCAAAAAATAGTAAACCCAAACAGCCCCCCGGACGCAAAGGACCGAGGGGCAAAATGGAGTAAGATATAATGAAGAAAAAAACTGAACTGATTTTATTAAGCCTGGCAGTGTGTTACTTTCCCATGCCTT
>JAGABS010000064.1 GCA_017614525.1 Alphaproteobacteria bacterium | reverse complement strand
GGGGGCAAGGACCTAAAAATTGTTATAAATCACATGGTTGTGTTTCAAAATTCGTAAAAATCCGTAAGCTTTTATCCGAAAATCTGAAAAATTTGTGCAAAAAGCGGGGAACCTCCGCGGGCGGTCGCTCTGCTAAGAATCTCTTCTGTTGGTTTTTCAGGAAAAAATCTACGGGAGTGGCCATCCTCGAGACCGCTCTGACTTTGCCGGTTGTCCTGTACATTGTTTTCTTTTCCATCGAGTTGATCAGGATGGAACTGGCTCAAACGGCAGTCGACTCGATCACAAAAGAGTTCACATTTTATCTGATGGCCAAGGGCAAGATAGTGCAGTCGGAAGTTGACGCAATTTTCAAAAAGTATAGGCCGTGGGGTATTCCGATAGGATATTTTAGGTATACTATTCGAATGTATCCAAAATTTCATACAGATGATGACAAAGGACTTATGGATGTTTCCCCTTACGGAGGATCAACCATCTATTGGTTAGGTGAAGATTACAACAGCCCTAATCCAAAACAATCTCCAACACAAAGAGCTTCATGGGCGTCTTATGGGAGAGGAAGTTCTGGTAATCAAGCGGCACTTTCTAAATATCAGGGAGATACTGGTCCAACTGTAAGTGCTAAAAATTTATTAGAAGGGAACAAATCTTCTTCCGGATACATTTTCGTACTGACCGTTGCGGTGGTTTTTCCTTTCTCCAGTCCTTTCGTAAAGAAATTGTTCAGCGGCGGGACAAATACCAACAGAGAAGGTGTGTATATCCTCTGGGCTCGCGGCTCGGGGATGATTAATTAATACCTGTTTCGGCTTCCGATTGATTGGAGATTTAATTCTTCATTTCTGAAAGTTGGAAGCCGATTTTGGCTTTCCGCGAAATATTTCGTCCCGTTAGAGCAGTCGCACCTCGGATGCAGGAGATGTTCGTCTACAAACTGCGCAAAAAATCAACAGCTCGAGTCAAAAGATATTGATTAATAGCATGATCCAATCCTGGGGCGATCGCGACTTGCACATCAATATTGAATTTTTCCAGAGCGGATTTTGTGAAATCAACAGCGGAAACCGGAATTACCGAGTCATTTGAGCCGTGAGCCAGAAGAACTTTTGTTTCGGAATTTTTTAAAAATTTATCAGGAGCCAAAATCAATCCCGAAAATGCAATTACGGCCTTTACGTTGTGATATATTCCCAAGGACAGCGACAGCATGGCGCCCTGAGAAAATCCCGACAGGATTATATCGCGGCAGCCGAGATTTTTGGCGTCTTTTACGGAATTTATGTAATCCATTATCTGCGGAACATTTTTTGAAAAGGCGGACTCCCAGTCTTTCAGATCGTCGCTGTTCATCGAAAACCATTTAAATCCGCGTGATTCAGCGCAGGGCTCAATGCCGTTTGCCAAGTGTATCTCTGCGGCGGGCAGCGCCTCCGCAAATTTTTCTCCGATGATTTGCAGATTGTCTTTGTCGGATCCGTATCCGTGAAACATGAAAATCAAATTTTTCGTTTCTTCTTTCGACGGAATTACCAGTTCATCCATAGCTGTTCTCCTTATACCTTATGCTTCCGATAATCATAGCATAATTATAAAGTACAAAAATAAATCCGTGTCAATTGTCTGGACATAAATCCGGCGTTTGATTAAAATACCCCCCGAATATTGGGAGGAATCTTGAAAGTCGTATTGTGTGCCGGAGGGACCGGAGGGCATTTGTTTCCGGCGATAGCTTTGGCTGAAGCATTGGAAGGAAAACATCACGAAGTCACCATGGTTACGGATGACAGAGGTGCGGTGTATTGTGAACATTTCGAAAAAAAGAAAGTCTACAAAAGTGTAAGGTTTTCGTTGAAAGGTGCTTTCGTTTTGCTGTTCCGTTTGTTGGGAGTTTTTATTTCGTTTCTGCGCTTTTGCAAGTCCGAAAAGCCCGATGTAATCGTGGGGTTCGGGGGAGTATTTACTGTAGTGCCGGTGATTGTCGGCAGAATGTGCGGTGTCAAGATTGTTTTGTACGAGCAAAATACCATTATTGGGCGGGCCAATCGATATCTTTTGAATTTCGCGGATTTGAAATTGTCGGCCTTTTCCATAGGAGGAAGTTGGAAGGTGCAGCCTTCTCCTGTCAGAAAAGAATTTTTGAAGGAAATTCCCTACAGATGTGACGAAAAAGTTAAGATCTTAGTTATCGGCGGCAGTCAGGGGGCGAAGTCTTTCTCGACAATCATTCCTTCAGCGATAAAAAGGCTTTCGGCAGACGAAAGGTCTGAGTTGGAGATAGTTCAACAGGATTCTTACGGCGATATCGACGAGCTGAAGCGGAAGTACGACGGTTTGGGGGTGAAGTCCGTAATAGGTAAGTTTTTCAATAACGTTTCGGAATTGATGGGCAAATGTCAGTTGGTGATCTGTCGATCGGGATCTTCCACTTTGATGGAGCTGGCGGCTATGGGACGTCCCGCGATTTTGATTCCGTTTCCGCGGGCTATGGACAATCATCAGCACTTGAACGCGAAGAGATATGTTGACAGAAACGCCGCATGGTTAATAGAAGAGGACAGTTACGCCTCCGAGAGGTTGAAGAATATTTTAAAGCAAATATTGAGGAATCGGGAGATATTGAAACAAAAGTCAGGTCACATGTATAATAAGGCCTTGAGGGATGCGTCGGACGGCTTTGTGCGTTTGTTGGAGAACGTAGGAAAATAATCTGGGTGTGCGGTTCGTGCATCAGGTGGGTTTATGCGTCAGTTAGGAATGTGGAGAAATAAATTGTTGGAAATTGCGGAGGGGGGAGAATGAGGAAGTTCCCGATCTATTCAGGTTTTATTCATTTTGTGGGTATCGGCGGGATTGGAATGAGCGGCATTGCCGACATCCTGGTTAATCTCGGGTATAAAGTCAATGGAAGTGATTTGAAAGAAAACGCGATGGTGGAGCGGCTGTCGCGCAAGGGCGTAAACATTGTCATCGGGCATAAAGCCGAAAATGTTCGCGGAGCGTCTGTTGTGGTCGTGTCGTCGGCCATATCAAAAGATAATCCCGAGGTTTTGGAAGCGAGAAGGTTGAAAATTCCCGTGATAAAGAGAGCGGAAATGCTTGCCGAGCTCATGAAGATGAAGATGTCGATTGCAGTTGCTGGAACTCACGGAAAGACGACTACCACATCTCTGGTAGCCGCCATTTTAGATCAGGCAAATTTAAATCCGACTGTTATTAACGGAGGAATTATCAATGCGTACAACAGCAACGCCCGCTTGGGAGACGGAGATTGGGTTGTTGTCGAAGCCGATGAGTCCGACGGTTCTTTTACAAAGTTGATGTCCACCATAGCCGTAGTTACCAACATTGACTTCGATCACATAGATAATTTTAAAAACTTCGATGAATTAAGAAATTTGTTTACGAAGTTTGTGAGCAATATTCCTTTTTACGGGGCCGGAGTATTGTGCATAGATCATCCGGAAGTAGCAAAAGTTGCCGCGGAAATTCGGGATCGCAAGGTTATAACCTACGGATTTGACAACAGCGCGGATGTTTCCTGCACGAACGTAAAACTTACGGATTTCGGAGCTCAATTCGATGTGGTGTTTTCGCAAAACATGATCGACAAGTACGGCGTTGATCGAGTTTGGCCGGGGTTTTCCCTGAATATTTTCGGAAAGCATAATGTTCAAAATTCTTTGGCTGCGATTTGTGTCGGACTGGAGCTGCGGATTTCCGAAGAAAGTATGAAAATAGCTCTCGGGTCTTTTATGGGAGTCAGGAGACGATTTACAAAAGTAGGGGAAATCGACGGAGTGACCGTAATAGATGATTACGCGCATCATCCGGTTGAGATTTCCGCGGTTTTGGAGGCGGCTCGCAGCGTGTGCAAAGGAAAAGTGTACACAGTGATTCAGCCGCACAGATACAGTCGGTTGAAGAATTTTCTTCCTGAATTCGGGAAATGTCTGGAGTTGAGCGATTATTGTTTTGTTATACCGATATATGCCGCGGGAGAGCAAAATAACGGAACGGATCACTTTTCTTTGCTGAAGGTCCTCA
Source organism: Alphaproteobacteria bacterium (assembly GCA_017614525.1). Classification (GTDB taxonomy): domain Bacteria; phylum Pseudomonadota; class Alphaproteobacteria; order UBA3830; family UBA3830; genus UBA3830. Next base: position 10,080 of record JAGABS010000064.1, on the reverse strand, counting down.
ATGAAAACAAGAAGGTGCCGGCGGATTTCGCTCAGGATGTGCAGACTTTGAAATCGAAGATTTCCGGTATGCTGAATTCGGGAGACTTTGTGATATTTTTAGGTGCTGGCGACGTGACGCGTTGGGCTTATCAGTTTGTAGATTTAATGGTGGAATGATGTCGATTATTAACAGAATGCCCGAGGTAAGCGGAAAGCTGCGGGAAAATGCTCCTTTAGGAAAAAAGTCTCATTTTGGCGCGGGAGGGGTCGCCGAGATTTTGTTCGAGCCCTCCGACATGGATGATTTGGTCTTTTTTTTGCGCCGCGTTCCGAAGGACATTCCGATTATGCCGTTGGGTGCTATGTCCAACGTGTTGATTCGTGACGGAGGAATCAACGGGGTAGTCGTAATGCTTGGAGATTGGTTCAAAAAGGTGTTCGTCGAGGGGGAAATAATGGAAGTCGGGGCAGGAGTTCCCTGCTGCAAGCTTTCAACCGTCGCGATGGATAACGAGCTCGGAGGGCTGGAGTTCCTGATGGGATTACCCGGCACCGTTGGCGGGGCGATAAAGATGAACGCCGGATGTTTCGGTTCGGAAATATCCGATGTTTTGGTCGAATGTGAGGGTATAACGACTTCCGGTCGGGTTCAATGGTTTAAAGCGAAGGATATAGGGGCGACCTACAGACACACGAATATTCCCGATGACTGCATTATTACCAGAGCTTGGTTCAGGGGTGTGTCCAATGTAAATTATTCCATTCCGAAGAAGACTCGGGAATTGATGAAACAGCGCAGATCCGTTCAGCCGATAGGAGCGCGTACTTGCGGATCTACGTTCAAAAATCCCGACGGATACAAAGCCTGGCAGCTGATAGAAGAAGCGGGATGCCGCGGGTTGAGAGTAGGAGGAGCTCAGGTTTCGGAGAAGCATTGCAATTTTATCGTAAATACAGGAAGTGCGACTGCCGATGATGTCGAAAGCCTGGGAGAAAAAATAGTTCAGGAAGTTCTCCGCAAAACTAATGTTCAACTTGAGTGGGAAATCGTAAAGTTAGGCAGAAAGGATAATGATTAGAGCAAATTCGTGGGCAGTTTCGTTATTGAAAAGCAATTTGTTTTTAATTTTGCTGACTGTTGCCACGGGTGCGGGGGTTTGGTTTTACAAAAAACCGATAAGAATTCCGAGTGAGTTCAGAATAGAAAAAATAGAATTCGACGGTCAGGAACACGTGCAGGAAGTGCTTTTGCTGAAAGCTTCCGGGCTGAGATACAAAAAAAATATATTTGATGTTTCCATAGATGATGTGAAAAATCGTCTGGAGCAGCTTTCCTGGATAAAATCCGCCAGCGTTCAAAGAAAATTGCCGAATAAGTTCAGCATAAGAGTGTCGGAAAGAGTTCCGATTGCAATATATCAGTCTGGCTATAAACTTCATTTGCTTGATGTCGACGGAAAGATTCTAGAGAATGACGGAATAGGGAACTTCGACAACTTGCCCATTTTGGTGGGGAAGGGAGCTGAAAAATCAGCTCGGCATTTCTTGTATGTGTTGGGAAAATTTCCGAAAATCCAAAACCAATTGGCATATGCGGTGTTTGTCGGAAAGAGGCGTTGGAATATGAGAATTAACAGGGGCATTACCGTTAAGCTGCCTGAGAGGAATCTGGGGTATGCCATGCAGATTTTGGACGAGATTGCCGACGAAAACGGATTCTTTCACGACGATGTGCAGGAAATAGATTTGAGAATTTTAGATCGGGTTATCGTGAAAAAAAGAGTAGATGCGCAAAAATGAAGCCGGGGCAGATAATTGCCGTAGTTGATATCGGCAGTACAAAAGTTTGTTGTTGTATTGCAAGTGTTGCGGAAGACGGGCATTTCGATATTCTGGGGGTTGGGTATTGCGTTTGCTTCGGAATGAAACACGGAATGATCGTCGACATGGGCCTGGTGAGCAGATGCATAGCCAGATCAGTGGAAAATGCTGAAAAAACAGCTAATTTGCGAATAAAATCGGTCTATGTTAATGTGTCCGGCAAATTTGTTAAATCTGAACTGATAAATTCGGAAATCAATATCGGCGGACGAATAATAAAAAATGAGGACATAGAAAAACTTGTTTACCAGGGAACGAGAAAAAATTCCGAAGTTGAAGTCATTCATTCCATACCGATATTGTTTGAGCTGGATTCGATGGTATGCACCGCAGACCCGGTGGGTATGTTTGCGAATGTTCTGAAGGCAAACGTAAATGTAGTCACCGTTCCCAAGGTTCAGATCAACAACATAGTGATAAGTCTTTCCAGGTGTCATTTGGATGTCCTCGGAGTCGTGTACGGCGGGTATGCATCGGGGCTGAGCGTGCTGAACGACGAATCGAAACAAGACAATCAGATAGTCGTTGACTTCGGCGGAGGTATTACCACGGTAAACTTCTTTTTTAAGGGAGTATTTTGCGGGTTGGAAGTTGTCCCGATCGGCGGGCAAAACATCACGAAGGATATCGCTTACGGCATTAATGTTTCCAGATCAAATGCCGAGCGTTTGAAAACACTGCACGGAGAGGCGTTTGAATCTTTTGATGACAAAAAAAATATGATTTTGGTTCCGATGCAGGAAGAAAATAACACGATAAATTTGCAGCAAATGACGAAAAGCGATTTAAATGTGATAATTCAGCCTCGCGTCGAAGAAATATTCGGACTGATTAAGGAAAAAATCGATAATTCCGTGTTTAAAAGCGATTTTGCAAGACGTTTCGTGATAACGGGAGGCGGAAGCATGCTTACTGGTATGAGAGAATTTATGTTTCAGATTTTTAAAAAGCCGGTGGATGTAAAAAAGGTTGAAGACCGCTCGGAAATTTTCGGAATACAAATCGGAAATGATTTTTCGACTGCCCTCGGAATGATAAAATTCGCACTGATGTCGGATAATGCCGCAATTAGTCCTCAGAATAACTTGGAACCAAAAGAAGACGACGGGTTGTTGAAAAAAGCCATAAATTGGATCGAAAATAATTTATGATAAATTCCAGAGATGCAGATTACGACACGGAATTAACGTGAAAATCAGCAAATCAGATTGAGAACAACTTACTGCACGGGATTATCGGAGAAAGCGGCAAGACAGATGGGGAACAACTCATCCTGTAGAGTCAGTGAAAAAAACAACAAATTGGGCGGAAAACAGCTTGTAATGCCGAATTTCGTGCTATAAGATATTCAACGTGTTGTTATATGGGGATTTTTATGGCCGGAGAAAGTGTTACAGAAGATATGGTTGCTGAGGACAAGAGTCAGCAGGGGGATTTCTTTTCAGAGAGTTCGTTTTCTGATTCCGAGAGTTTTTTGAGACCGAAAATTACGGTGATCGGTGTTGGCGGAGCCGGAGGTAACGCTGTCAATAACATGATTAACTCCGATTTGAAGGGAGTTGAGTTCGTTGTTGCAAATGCCGATGCTCAGGCACTTACGCAGTCGCTCTGTGAGAAAAGAATCCAGCTGGGTTTGGAGATTACTCGCGGATTGGGCGCGGGGGCTCGTCCGGATGTTGGGCGTGCTGCAGCGGAGGAAGCGATCGAGGATATAGTTTCCCATATAAAAAACAGTAACATGGTATTTATCACCGCAGGTATGGGAGGCGGAACCGGTACCGGCGCGGCTCCCGTTGTCGCAAGATTAGCCAAGGAAATGGGAATTCTCACGATCGGTGTGGTAACGAAGCCTTTCCATTTCGAAGGAACGAACAGAATGCGTTTCGCTGAGAAGGGAATTGATGAGTTGCAGCAGTATGTTGACACGTTGCTCGTTATTCCTAACCAGAATTTGTTCCGTGTCGCGAACGAAAAGACCACTTTTGCGGATGCTTTCCGTATGGCGGACAATGTTTTGAGAGCGGGTGTTCAGGGAGTTACCGACTTGATGGTTATGCCGGGACTTATTAATTTGGACTTTGCGGACATCAAGACCGTCATGAGCGAGATGGGCAAGGCTATGATGGGAACAGGTGAGGCAGAAGGCGACAGGCGCGCTATAGAGGCGGCGGAAGCGGCGATATCGAATCCGTTGTTGGACGATGTTTCCATGAAAGGAGCTCGAGGAATTCTGATCAATATTACCGGTGGATATGATATGACCCTTTACGAGGTAGACGAGGCCGCGAACAGAATCAGGGAGGAAGTGGATCCTGAAGCGAGAATAATTTTCGGTTCTACCTTTGATGAGAAGATGAACGGGCGTATGAGAGTTTCCGTTGTGGCGACCGGAATTGAAGCGGAAGCGGTAAAGGAGAAGCTGAGAAAGTTGGAAGAGAAAGACGCTGAGAATTCTCAGAATGTTGATGCGGTCGCGTCCAATGAGAATGCCAATCAGCAGGCTGAGGTCGTCCAGGAAAGAGCGGCTGTTAACGCCAGGATTGAGCCGTCTGCGGGACAGGAGCGTACCTTGGGCGTAATTTCCAACGACAGGAAGCCGAAGAAAAAGAAATCTTTGTTTGAAAGATTGACGGGAATCAGGTCGTTTTCTTCTAAGAGAAATGATGAAGTTTCTGCACAGAGGGTGTCCAGAGTGTCGGATCAGCAGGAAGAGGATTTGGAGATTCCTGCGTTTTTACGGCGTAACTCCTGATTGTGTTTTGTTTGAATATATGATACCTTAAGCGTCGAGATGTTAGGGCATCATCGGGTGTTGGGGATTCGTGTATGTGCGGTGCTTGGCGGCATGGTGTCGGTGCGTAGAAATGTTTGGGTTTTATAGGGGTGTAGCTCAATTAGGCTAGAGTGGCGGTCTCCAAAACCGCAGGTTGGGGGTTCGATTCCCTCCGCCCCTGCCAGAGAGAGGTTGTAGATGATAAGTCCTGCAGAGTTTGTTAGTCAGGTAAAAAGAGAACTGCAAAGGGTTACGTGGCCTACGCAGAAAGAGACCATGGGGATGACGGTTGCGGTCATACTGATGGTCGTCTTCGTGATGATTTATTTCTTCATTACGGACGGATTCATTGTCTGGTGTCTAAGCAAGATTTTGGGAGTTTAGGAGCAGAATCATGAAATGGTATGTGGTTAACGTATATTCGGGGTTTGAGCAGAGAGTTTTGGACGCGATATACGATGCGGCGAAAAAGAGAGATTTGTCTTCGATGTTCGGAGAGATATTGATTCCGAAAGAAGAGGTTGTCGAAATAAAGAAAGGGGAAAAAGTTAAGAGCGAAAGAAAGTTTTTCCCCGGGTATATATTGGTTCAAATGACTCTTACCGATGAAACGTGGCATTTGGTAAGGGGGATTTCAAAAGTTTCCGGATTTCTTGGTGCAAGAGGGAAGCCGTTACCTCTCTCAACAGCAGAAGTTCAGAGAATCGTGAAGAGAGTAGAAGACAGTGCTAACAATATTAAGCATACAGTCACTTACGAAGTGGGAGATGCTGTCACAGTCTGTGACGGTCCGTTCGCGTCTTTCCAGGGAGTGATTGAAGAAGTCGAACCCGAGAAAGAGCGGGTCAAGGTTTCGGTCTCTATTTTTGGAAGATCTACAAACGTCGATTTGAGCTTTGCTCAGGTTGAGAAAATTCTTTAAACAGGGTTGAAGAGTATAGTTAATATTGTTATAAACTACATGCAAGTGAGGGATAGAATATGAGAACGTTTTCTCTAAAACAGAGCCAAGTGAAGAGAGATTGGTTCGTTGTTGATGCAGAAGGCTTGATTTTGGGAAGATTGTCTGCGGTTGTTGCCTCTTATTTGAGGGGAAAGCACAAGCCGGAGTTTTCTCCGAACATGAACTGCGGAGATAATGTTATAGTAATTAATGCCGAGAAGATTCAGGTAACGGGAAACAATAAGCTTGACGATCACAAGTTCTATTGGCACACGGGGTATCCTGGCGGAATTAAGGAAAGAAGCCTGAAGGATATTTTGACGGGGGCTCACCCGGAGAGAGCTGTCGAGAATGCAGTCAGGCGCATGTTGCCAAAGGGGCCTTTGGGACGTCAGATGTTGAAAAATTTGAAAGTATATTGCGGTACGGAGCACCCTCACGCAGGCCAGCAGCCGAAGGTGTTGGATGTTGCTTCGATGAATTCTAAAAACGTAAAGAGGAGCTGATAATGTCAGAAGAGAAAGTTGAAAGCAAGGTTGATTCTTTTGGCAGAACTTATGGGACGGGGCGTCGTAAAGAGTCGGTTGCCCGTGTCTGGTTGAAGCCGGGGAACGGCGAGATTGTCGTCAATGGTCGCAAGATGACGGAATACTTCGGTCGGTCGGTTTTGCAGACTTTGGTTATGCAGCCGTTTTCGATTACCGACAGAGTGTGTCGTTACGATGTGTACTGTACGGTTCGCGGCGGTGGGTTGTCCGGACAGGCTGGGGCTGTTCGCCACGGAATCAGCAGGGCTTTGGTTGATTACGAACCGGATTTGCGTCCGGCATTGAAGGCGGCAGGTATGATGACCAGAGACAGTCGTACCGTCGAGAGAAAGAAGTACGGATTGATGAAAGCCCGACGCAGCTTCCAGTTCTCAAAGAGATAATATTTTTGATGTTACGAAATTTTCGGGGCTTTCGATTTGGTTACGAGTCGGGGGCTCTTTCTTTTCGGAAGTGAGGTTACGCATGGTCAATACTAAGTTACCAGTTTTTCAGAGCAGAGGTCGCGAATGATCAGCGTAAAGTTGCCGAATCAGTCTGCAATCATCACTGTCATGACCAAAGCAGCGGTGAGGGCTTCCAAGGGGTTGCTCAGAGATTTTAATGAGTTGGAAAATTTGCAGGTTTCCGTAAAGACAAATGAAAGTTTTGTCACAAGTGCTGATTTAAGAGCTGATAAATTTTTAAGAAAAGAGCTGTCTTTCGCAAGACCGGGCTACTCCATGGTTACGGAGGAATCGGGAGAAATTGTCGGAGATGATCCATCGTACAAGTGGGTTATAGATCCGCTGGACGGGACTTTCAACTACATGCACGGATTGCCTCATTGGGCGATTTCCATCGCTTTGAAAAAAAACGGGGAAGTGGTCGCCGCCGTCACTTATGATCCGGTGAAAAATGAAATGTTTTGGGCTGAAAAGGGCTGCGGAGCTTACTTAAATGACCGCAAAATCCGAGTTTCCAACAGGAACAGGTTGGGCGATTTATTGGTTTCGTCGGGAAATTTGTCGGGGGTCTCGAAGTCGCTGACTCAAAGCACGAGAAAATCAGGATCGATGACTTTGGACATGGCATATTTGGCGGCAGGACGGATAGATGTACTTTACAGCGCGCCGAATTCAAACGAGTGGGACATTGCCGCGGGGATGCTTCTTATAAAAGAGGCGGGCGGGGTACTCCTGGACAAGAGCGGCCATCCTATTCACTCCGAAGAAGATTTGGCAATCATGACCAATATAGGACTGTGCTCGATGGCTCCGAAGTTGGTAAAGGTATAAATTACTTATAAAATCCCTGAGACAATTTTGAAACACTTCCTCAATTTTTTGCGTTTCTGCTGAAAAATGCGGGAATGTCTATTGATGATCTTTCGTGGATTATGCTAGGATTCATCCAATTTAAAGGAGTTGTTCAGATGAATAAGACAGAATTTGTAAGAGCCATGGCCGAAGAGGCGGGGTTGAGCGTAAAGGATGCCGGAGTAGCTTTAGACGCTTTCATGGAAGTCACCAAGAAGATGCTGGTTGAGGGAGAGAGCGTAAATCTTATCGGATTCGGATCTTTTGAAGTTGCAGAAAGAAGTGCAAGACCAGGCCGCGATTTCAAAACAGGAAAGATGATCAAAGTACCTGCTTCCAAGACCGTGAAGTTTAGAGTCGGAAAGACGTTGAAGGACGCCGTAAGAGCTTAATCTTCACATCTTTTTTTATTTAGCGCTGGACAATCGGCGCTTTTTTTGTGCCTGCTGAATTGTATCCGAATTACTCCGTGTCTGTCCGTGAGCTTTTCGCGGTCATTCTGAAACAACCTTAAAGATTAAAAATTCATTAATCTTAACCATTTGTTAACTTTTAATTAAAGGCTGCCCCTCACTCCCCACCCTGGGCATGGTAGCACAAAAAGGTTGAAAAACAGTTAATTTAACTTTTTGTTAACTTTTAACACACGGCGCGCTCTCCGATCCGCTTCCGGGGACGATATCCCTCAATTTCGGCGAATTTAATCAAAATAAATTCCCCTTTGATAAATTTTTTCAAAAAATTAACTTTGTTTTAACTTTTTTCCGATAGCATCGAAGACAGATCGGCTCAGTCGGTCTGCGATTTCGTGTTCAAGTCAGTGTTTTCAGTGTTATTTGTTAAAAATTTTGCATTAGAGAAAGGAGAAAACTATGGGCAAATTTTTACTGATAGGTTCGGTTGCGGCGGTGCTGTACGGAGACTGCGCTTGGGGGATGGATGACATTGATCCGTGGGCGGGAGTGCCGTCAAACTTACAGGAAAGCGTGTCTGCATCAAATTCAGATCAATTCAGAGCTGAATCGGCGCGAGAATCCGCAAGTCCAACTGCGAGGAGCAGGCGGAATTCCCGTCAATTCAATGCTGAACCGACCCGAGAGAATGCGGGAGTTTCTTATCAAGCTGCCCCGACTCAAACTGATCAAGTGCAGGCGAATTCTCAGCAATCCGAAGAAAACAGGTTTATAAAAATCGAATTCGAGGGTGATCGTGGGTATAACGGTGCTCTTACCGGTGCTGTTTTAAATAATACTTATCAACAATATCATTATGACCTATCAAACAATTCAAAAATGGGGCGTGCCACGCCTACGACAGTGGTGACTGTAACAAGAGATGATCTCAGAGGTTGGAACGACATCGCGGAAATCCGCTACGCCAATGATGTATCTTACGATAAGTTGGAAAATCCGAAAGTGATTTTGTACAGAAATCGAGACAACAGCTGCTACATCATTCTCAGAATTGAGGAAAACAAACACGGAGTTTTTTACGGAACAAACGAGCGCAGCATCGAGGTGGGCAGAAGCTCATTTGCGGTCTATGATCTTTCGGAAGACGTGGGAAGCTTTACCGACAGCGTCGCGCGGCTGATTTATGTAGACGAATCGGGGTTGTATTTCGTGCCGAAAGAGGAAAATTCCGTAGAAAATGTCACTGATACATACCAAAAAGAAGGAAAATTCAAATTCGAAGGCTCTGTCATAAAGGTTTCGGCAGTCGACGGAACCATAACCCTGAACGGCAAGCCTGTAACCAAAGATAATTTCTTCGATAATTGGGTTTTGGAAGAGAGTGGAACTGAAAAACAAGTAAGTACCGGCACAGTCAGGTTCGGAGCAAATAATACAAATACAGGCTTTGGAGCAAATGCAAATACAACAGCACCAACGTTTTCAGGCTTTGGAACAAATGCAAATACAACAGCACCAACGTTTTCAGGCTTTGGAACAAATAATACCAGTGTAAAAGCACCAGTGCTTTCAACAAAACAGCCTGGTGAAAAAGAGATTTTGAGAAATTTCTATCCGCCAGAGGGGAACTATAGGGGGATATATTGGACAAAACATCAATCTAATGGAAATACGTCTACAGGTTGGCTAAATGCTTACGGAAGGTCAATCCATGGTGGAGAAATTGTAAATCTGTTCGATAAAATTTGGCTGAATTCCTTTATAAATAAGCGTGTTTCAATTGTAAAATCTAAAAATAAGATTGGTGCTGCAGAGCTAGTTCGTGACGGAACATTTTCATCGATTTTAGCAACTTATAATGATAAGATCTGGGATGGCAGTAAGAGAAAGTATGTCAATAATCCCGATGGCTATAATCAAGCAGTTCGTGATGCTATAGCTACTCAGATTGCGGTTGCAAAGGGAAAAACCGTGTATGGAAAAACAACACCATTGCCTATTCCAGAGATGGTTAAATATAATTCAAATCTATTCAGAGACCCAGAATTCGTAAAAAGCTTAAAACCAGCATTTGCTGAAATAGAAAAAGATTACGAGCACAACAAAGAATCCGAAATGTGGATTCCGTTCGAAATTGTTAAAAATCTTTAAATCTTCCTCTTATCTCACGTGAAGGAGACCTCGTCTCCTTCTCTTTTCGGTTTCGAATCCCGTTCATTTACTTTTTGTTAACTGTTTATGTG
>JAGABS010000063.1 GCA_017614525.1 Alphaproteobacteria bacterium | reverse complement strand
GAAGGACGCAATTTTAGATGCTTCAGATGAAAACGATTTAATTTTGGATTTGTTCGGAGGTTCGGGAACGACTTTGATTGCATCCGAAGAAACGAATCGTCAATGCAACATCATGGAATTAGATCCGAAGTATGTCGATACGATCATTCGTCGCTGGCAGAAACAAACAGGAGAAGAAGCAATTTTAGAATCGACAGGAAAAACATTTGAAGAGATTTGTACTGAGAGAAGTATCGCATGACTGAATCGAACGTTTTAAAATATCAAACATTCAAAACAGATAAACTCATCGAATACGCAAGGAATCCTCGAAAAAATGATTTTGTCGTAGATCGCATGGTTTCGTACATCAAAGAATTTGGATTTCGCATTCCGATTGTCGCAAAAAGTGACGGGACTGTGGTCGATGGTCACCTGAGACTAAAAGCCGCAAGAAAATTAGGGCTCGAAGAAGTTCCTGTTGTTATTGCGAATGACCTTTCTGAAGCCCAAATAAAAGCGTTTCGGTTGGTGGCGAATCAGTCCGCAAATTGGGCTGAATGGAACGAAGAATTTTTGCGTTTAGAGTTACTCGATTTAAAAAAAATGGACTTCGATTTGGATCTTACGGGTTTCGATATGAGTGAAGTGGATCGACTTATCCAAGCGAATCGAGAAATTCACGATGATGATTTCGAAGAAGATGAAACGAATGAAAGCGAACCGGAGATTACGAAACAAGGTGATCTTTGGATTTTAGGAAAACATAGATTATTGTGTGCAGATCCGATGGATCAAAATGCGGTGAAACAACTCATGAACGGAAAAGAAGCCGACATGATTTTTACCGATGCTCCGCAAAGTGATGAACTGTTCGAAGAAACCATAAAAAATATGATTTCATTTTCAAAAGACGGTTCGATTCATTATATATGTGCAGATTGGAAACGCATGTACGAAATTATTTCAATCGGGCGCAATTATTATTCTGAATTTAAACAGCTGTGTTTTTGGAAAAAGGATCGAGCTGAGCTGAACGAGTTTTATGATGATCAGCATGAATTGATTTTTGTTTTTAAAAACGGTGATGAAAAGCATATCAATAATTTTCATTTGGGCAAAACAGGGCGATATCGAACGAATGTTTGGAGCTATTCCGAAAACTCGTGCGGAGGGAAACCTGTTCCGTTGGTTGCCGATGCCATTTTGGATTGCTCACACAATGAAAACATAATTTTAGATCCTTTCGGGAAATCGGGAACGGCACTTATTGCTTGCGAAGAAACAGACCGCATTTGCTGCATGATGGAATCTGATCCGAAACTTGTAGACGCAATTATAAGACGCTGGCAACGGCACACAGGCGAATCCGCAATTTTAGAATCGAACGGAAAATCATTTGCAGAACTCGGAGAATAAATATGCTTGCAATCGATTCGGGATTTTCTACGCAGGAAGTCTACGCTTGGGTGCGAACTCAGTCAATTCATAATGTTATGGCTATAAAAGGAATCGATAACTCGCTTGTTCCCTTAAATGCTCCGACAAAAGTTGACGTAAATATTCGTGGAAGAAAAATCACAAACGGCGTGCGATTATGGAAGGTCGGAGTTTCGATTTTGAAAAGCGAATTATATGGATGGTTAAAGCAGACTCGCAACGAGGATGGCTCAATTCCTCATGGCTACTTGCACTTTCCAGAATACAATACAGAGTATTTTAAACAACTTACCGCCGAACAGCTCGTTACGAAAATTGTAAAGGGATACCCGAAACGCGAATGGCAGAAAACACGCGACCGAAACGAAGCTCTAGACTGCCGAATTTACGCCCGTGCAGCAGCAATCGCTCTTGGAATCGATCGTTGGACAGAATCAAAATGGGAACAGATCTTTGAAACAAAAACTGAGAAAACAGAAAGCACGAATTTACTTGCGAAAAAGTCCAAACCAAAAGTCATAAAAAGTCGATGGATATAAATTTTATTTAATCTCGATTCTGAAATATTTTTCCAGTGTTACACCAATAGGATCTATTTTAAAATTCGCTTGCCACATTTCGACTCCTTTCGCGAGGTTTTCATCTACGATTTTTTTCACCTCATAATATTTCTTGCTTTTCTCCATGACTTCAAAACCGGGATTATCGTAAATAAAACATAGCAGCATAATGGCACGCTGATTTTTGATAACAGAATCTCCGAGCTCAATCAAATGACGAGTCATTCTATCGGTTGCCGAAAACGGAGCGAATTTCTTTGTTTTCACATAGTCAGGAATTTCAGTTTGAAGAAACAGTAGTGGCGTTTTCACTTCTATATATGTGTTACCAACTAAAAAATCCAATTTCGAATTTCCTAAGACCTGTTCGCGAAGAATATTTTTTTCATCGCCTATCATATCTAAAAAATCTCCGTTGCGCAGAGAATGCTCGACGTATCGATTAGCAGCATTTTGATTGATTCCGATCCATTTTTTTTCAGAATCTTCTGCTTTATTTAAAGATATTGCTTCAACAGTAAAAGCCGTTTTTCTCGATGTATCTGCGCTTGGGGAAAGCAAACAAGGTCTTTCAGATAATTCCAAATTTCCGATTCTTCCTGTAGAAGGACAGTGACAATGATAACTTTCGCCGTTGTATTCTACCTGTATCGTAAACTGAGTTTTTCGCTTTTCAATAACACCTTCAACAAGAGGATTTTTAAAAAGGAAAGGTAACATATTTCACTCATAGTTCGTTTGTTTAGATGATACTATATTAAGAAATTAATTGAGACGATTGTTGTAGATATCCAAACAAATATTTTAAAAAAATTGAATTTTCCCTGAACATTTTTTCGAGAAAAACTGAATAAGTATATGTGGCACGATGGTGTTTTATGTATACGCAAGAATATTTGGAAGCAGTAGAAAAAGCGATTTGCAATTTACAGTCTGGGAAACGAGTGACTTCGATTTCTTACGGAGACACGCATGTTCAATATGCGTCGATTAATCTTACTGATTTACTGAAGCTTCGCAGCCAAATAAAAGCCGGTCTTGCTGAAACAAATTCTCGAAAACGTCAGGTGATCTTTTCGACCTCAAAGGGGGTTCAATGATAAGGATCGCTGATTTATATGCAGGTATCGGTGGTATTCGTCTTGGCTTTGAACAAGCGTTCGGAAAAGAAAATGTTAATTGCGTTTTCACCAGCGAAATCGATAAATATGCGGTCATGACTTACACCGCAAATTTCGGTGAAGAAAACATTTATGG
>JAGABS010000062.1 GCA_017614525.1 Alphaproteobacteria bacterium | reverse complement strand
AATATTGAACGCCCTCGGCAAAACTTTAGCGGTGGTCGATATCAAAAAATCCAAAACGGTTTAGCGACGCTTTCAACGTACAGGCCGGAAATCGAACGGAAGCCCGAACGGTTCAGCGACCTTTTTTCAAAAGATTTTCGCCGACAGTAATACCATCGATTAAAGTTTTAACTTCGGGAAAAGTCAGCGGGTTGTTTTCGAGCTGCGCAGTATCAGAAACATATTCAGGAGGCATCCGTTTTGCCTGCATAATCGCAAGGGATTTGTTTCGTTTATATGATCGATTTTCGAGCATCCCGAAAAAATTCACGAGATGGCGGGTGCGAAACAGATTGCAGAAAAGTTCTCAGGAATCGAATTGTTAATTATCAAACGGGCAGAAGAAAATAGGATTAAGCGATCATTTTCGGTGTATCGAAACGTCCATAGCTAAAATTGTCGAAATTTTTCGTTCGTTTTATCCAAAAAAATTACAGCCGGCGGTTTCTGCGAGTTTTTACGAGGTTCTTTTTCGCCATTATTCTGAATTTTTTCAAAATCGTCTGAAAAATTCGGATTGCTCGTTAAGATGAAATCCTGTCCGTCAGCTGAAATTTTCACCGAATCATCGTCCAATCTTTCCACAAATTTTCGGCAGGCTTTGGATTTGAAATTTTCACGGCGGGAACATCCTACGGACTTTGTCCAGGCGGACAGCGTACTTCTGAAATATCCACAGTGATTGAAGCAGGTCAGGTCGTCATCAACTCTTGCTCCGTAAGCTTTTGCGTTTGGGGAGATAATAATCCGCGGGATATCTTGAAGATGATAGAGAAAAATTCCGACCAGCAGCCCGCCAAGTCCTGCCCACCTGATTCTGTGGTGAATCAAGGTCAAGACCAGCGCGGAAAAAATCAAAATCGTCATCACGATTGGTGAAGGCGAATGCATAATGAGGAGGGAGCCGGCAAATGTTGAAGAAAATTTCGCCAATTTTATCATGGCGGAGATTCCGAGAGCTAAAATTTTCAGCGGAAAGGTCACATTTATCAGCATGCATATCAGGGAAACAATCACCATCGGCATAACGAAAAAACTCATCAGCGGGATCATGAAAATATTCGCGAAAATGCTGTTAAGAGTGAGTTGGTTGAAAACGAATACTGAAAAAATCGAAGTCGCAAGAGTTGCTACCACCGTTGTCGCGATGATGTTCGTCAGCGTTTTGAAGTAAGGCGAGAAATTCCAGCATTTTTCATAGAAAGCGACAATTGCGATTACTGCACTGAACGAAAGCTGAAAGCTCGGAAACATAATCGCTTCGGGAGACAATACCATGATAATTGTAGCTGCTACGGCAATTGATCTCATCGTTACGGCTTCTCGATCCAGGATAATCGACAAAATTACCAGAGTGTGCATGATAAGAGCCCGCATCGCCGAGACTGAACATCCCGAAATGAAATAGAAAGCGACTGCTCCCGCCAAAGAAACGACCGCCGCGATCTTCTTTATGTCGTAAAACATTGAAATTCGAGTAACGCAACACAGAAGAAGGCGGACCAATCCGAAAATGAACAGTCCAATAATTCCGATATGCAGTCCTGAAATTGCAAGCACATGGGCGGTGCCTGATCTGACGAAACTTTCTCGAAGATCTTTGCTTATCGAGGATTTTGTTCCGGTAACCAAAGCTTTTGCGATTGCGGCGGTGTCCAAATCAAGTGCTTCATCGATTTTCTTGTTTATTTTATGACGAAATTTGTCGATCAACAGCGACAGCGTGATTTCCTGATACAGATATTCAACTTTTTTAGGCGGAGACATAACGAACCCGCGGGCGGAAATTCCGTTAAAATATTGCTGTCTTTTGAAGTTATAAGCCTGAGGAAAGGGCTGGTCACTCAGCGGAGAAAGTTTCGCGAAAAATGACACGCGATCGCCCGGCATAAAATCTCCCGACGAGTCCTGCGCTTTCTTTCCCCTCCATGAGAGGAAAATTTTGTTCAGCTTCAGTTTTAAACTGGAATCTTTTACGACAAAATTCAGTCCCGATTCCGTGCGGTAGCAGGAATCGACCGTGGCGAAAAAACTTTGAGGCTGCTCAGCAGTTTTTTGCAACTGTCCGACAGTTTCTTCAAGCATCGGAGTGTTAACGCAGGCGGTTCGAAGCTGCGCAATTATAAATCCGAAATTGAAAATCAGAAAAATCCAGAGGAATTTGAATCTTCCAGATAATGCAAGCAAAATCAGGCAGGAAGAAACAATCCAAATTAGTTCCGGCGGATTGTCGATGTTGAAAAAGCAGCAAATTCCCGTCCCTAAGATTACGGGAACAAAATTCAAAATTCGCATTCTTTCGTGCTCGAAAAATTTTTCTGCCTGAACTTTTGCGTTCTCACTGAAATTTCTGAAAAAATCGCGAAACCGAATTCTCTCATTTTCGCAAAAATTCCTGAGAAAATCACGAATTGTATACATTCCCTTCCCAAAATTTGGTATACATGAATTACATAGATAATAGACCGAGAATGGGTATGAGTACAGATTTTTCGAACAAGATAGTTACAAGATTTGCTCCGTCGCCGACAGGATTTTTACACATCGGAGGCGCGCGCACAGCACTGTTTAACTGGCTGCTGGCACGTCACTACGGAGGAAAATTCGTTCTGAGAATCGAAGATACCGACAGAGAGCGGTCAACTCAAGAGGCAGTGGACGCTATTTTCAACGGATTAAAGTGGCTCGGCATTACTTGGGACGAAGAACCTGTGTTTCAATTTTCTCGGATTAATCACCACGTGGAGCTGGCCAAGCAACTGGTGGAGCAAGGCAAGGCGTACTATTGCTATTGTACTCCCGAGCAGTTGGAGGCGATGAGAAAAGAAGCCTTGGATAAGGGACTGTCCCCGAAATACAACGGTCTGTGGCGGGATCGCGATCCGAAAGACGCTCCCGAGGGGGTAAAGCCTGTTATTCGGCTGAAAACTCCGCAAACGGGTGAGACTGTTTTGGAAGACATAGTTCAAGGTACGGTGAAAGTCGCGAATGATCAGCTGGACGATATGATTTTGGTGCGCAGCGACGGAACACCGACCTTTATGCTGTCGGTATGCGTCGATGATCACGACATGGGTGTTACTCACGTTATCAGAGGAGATGATCATCTGACGAATACTTTCAGACATATTCAGATTTTTAAGGCTTTCGGCTGGGAAATTCCGAAATACGGGCATATTCCGCTGATTCACGGGCCGGACGGAGCGAAGCTGTCCAAGAGGCATGGGGCTTTGGGCGTGGAAGCCTATCGGGATATGGGATATCTTCCTGAAGCGGTCTGTAATTGCTTGTTGCGGCTGGGGTGGTCTCATGGCGATGATGAAATTATTTCGCGCGAGCAGGCAATCGAATGGTTTACGACTGAAAGTCTCGGCAAGTCCGCGTCTCGCTTGGATTTCTCGAAGCTCGCGAACTTGAACGGACATTACATGCGGGAAGCTGATAATAACAGATTGATGGGGCTGTTGCTGCCTATGTTGGGAGAAATTTCCGACGAGGTGAAGTCGCGTCTTGTCAGAGGAATGAACGGACTGAAGCAGCGTTCTAAAACAATGCTGGAACTGAAAGATCTGGCGACTATTTATACTGATGATTTCAAGCCTGCGGGCGCGGATGAAAATACCGGGGCTATACTGAAATCCGTTTATGAAAGGTTATTTGTAACGGATGACTGGAACGAGCAGACTCTCGAAACCGAATTGAGAGAGCTGGCCAAGCAAATGGAATTGGGATTCGGCAAGATTGCTCAGCCGTTGCGCAGTGTTCTTACGGGAAGAAAAATTACCCCAAGCATTTTTGATATGCTGGTTTCTTTCGGGAAAAAGGAGAGTTTGAACAGAATAAGTTCCGCGCTTGTCGGATGATTTTGGAATGTCAAAGTGAAATATTGAAGTGTTTTTTGGAAGAGAGGGAAGCAGATGAAAAAATATTTATCAGTTTTTGCGTTTGGAGTAGTTTTCGGAGCGCATGGGGTTGATCTCGAAGAAGCTGTGATTTCGGCTTACAACAATAATGCGGCATGGAAAGCAATTCGGGCAGAGAAGAATGAGGCGGATGAACGGTACAAGCAAGCGGAAGCTGTGTTTTTGCCGACTTTGGACGCGTCATTGTCCGCGTCGCGTGTCGGAAATCGGAGTAAGACATCACAGCATACTTTTATCGATGGTAAAGAGTGGGAGTCTTTGTATGACCACGATCACGATGAAAACAAACAAACAAATACGCAAATGTCATTACGGCTCAGGCAGAATCTTTTCAATAGCTTTCAGGATGTCAACACCTCGAAGTCTAAGAAGAATTTAGCCAAAGCGGCTTTTCATAAGCTAAAAAAGGCAGAACAAGAACTGATAGTCAAGGTCGTCAAGACATATACTGCAGTTTGGGCGGAACGCCAGAAGCTGCAGGCTCACATTAAAAAAGAGGAAAACCTCAAAAAACTGTATGAATCTCAGGAAATTTGTTTGTCCGCGGGTATGTCGACTCCGGCAGAGGTCGCGGAAGCTGAAGCAAAATACCAGACGGCCGTTTATGAAAGAGTCGATGCTGAGACTAGGGTTGTTGAAGCCGAAGCTCTGTTTAAGCAGATTACCGGACTGGATGCTGATATGAAAATGTTTATTCCGAATTTGGATATCAAACTTCCGAAGGATTTATCTCAGCTGGAACGAATCGCATTAAGATCAAATCAGGAAATTTTGGAGGAGAAGTTCACTGACGCAGCGGCTTTGAACGATCTGGACTTCGCGAAAGGCTCATTGGGACCTAAGTGCGAGCTGGAGTTGGAGGCAGGACGCAGGCTGAATAAGAGAGATACGGAAAATAAATATTTTTCACGGCTGACCGACAGTACTCATGAATCGCAGAATACCTACAAAGCGGAGCTGTCTGTGACCGTACCTGTTTTCAATATGCCGAATTACGCAAGTATCGGAGCTTACAGCGAAAGAGCGAAGTCTGCGAAGTTTAAGGCAATGGACAAAATTTTGGAGGTCAAGCGTGACTGCCAAGTCTACTGGAGGACCTACAAGTCGGCAGAAGCGTCTATCAAGGCTAACAGCACCGCGGTAAAAAGTGCGGAGATCACATCTGAAAGCAACTTAGATCAAGCGAATCTCGGAATGAAATCCAATACCGAGTTTCTGGACGTCGAAACTTCCCTACTGAACGCGCGAATTAACCTCGCGAATTCTATAAAAAACAAGATTGACACGATGATTCAGTTGTTCGCTCTGACTGGAAATTTAGATCTGCGGTCCATGCTGGTTACTCTCAAGAAAAACAAGGGAGTTCTCGATCCTGTTGCCGCGGCAAAAGCTCGCGAAAAAGCAAGGCGTGCCCGCAAATCAGGTAAGAGGCTCTCCAAAAAGGAATGGCTTAAGCAGTTGGCCGAAAAGAAGTCTCATGCTGAAAAAAATCAGGAAAAATCAGCCGAAACAGCTGACCGACAGGGGGTCTCATTTCGAGAAAAACCGAGAGAAATCGGTCGGTAGAGGTCTCGTCTTGAAAAAAGGATCGAGATGGATTAGATTTTAATCATACGATGCGGGAGGCAGGATGGCAGAAAATCAAACAGAAATGTCTTTAGATGAGGTACTTTCTTCCATCAAGCAAATGGTCGTCGACAAGGAGCCACCGGTTTTGGAACTCACCGATATGATTTCGCCTGACGGGACTATCGTTAAGGTCAAAAACGGAAAAAGAGATCCTAAAAGCAAAGATGAGTTGAGGGATTTTCTGCGTTTGGCTCAGGAAAACGGAAAAGACTCATCGCTTTTTAAAGATCTGTCCTCGCGGCAAACAGCAGATGGTTCCGCATCAGATTGCAAATCAGGCTCCGAGTGCGCTTCTCTTCCGTCTGAGAAAGGCACTGGACTTCCGAGACACACGGACGTCGGAAATCCGATGGCTTCCGGCAGAACAGAAATTACGGTGAATGAAATAATTCGCGAAGTCGCCGCTCCGCTCATCAAAGATTGGCTTGAGAAAAATCTTTCGGGTTTAGCACGAGAGGTAGTCACCGAAGAAATTCAAAAAATGATGAAACAGAACTAAGTTGGGGGATGAAAGACCTGCAGATCGTCTCGCAAAAAATAAAATCCCAAAAAAATCCGCTGAAATTAAGATTTATTTAATCAAAATCCCATACCATCTAATTGATTAGAAGGATTAAAAATATGGCAGAAATTATATATCTCAAGGACGTGTTGTTTATCAGATCAAAATCTAATGAAAAGGATAAAAAAAGCGCTGTTCGTTCCCGCTTAAAACCCGCGAAGGCAGGCAGAATACTGAAAGCTTCTCTCATCGAACGCAAAAAGGAAGATATCAAAACCAATTAATTATATTGGGAAAAGAGAAAGAGCTTGATTTTTAGATAAAAACCTTTAGATTATTGTAGTGACAGTGTTTTTGGAGTTAAATTGGAGTTTAAATTTGGAAGATAGAGCGGCAGCGAAGGAAAAATACAAGATAAACAGAGCGATTACAGCTCAGCAAGTAAGGCTCATAGGTCAGGACGGTGAAGCGGTTGGTGTCGTATCTATCAGGGAAGCAATGATTAAAGCACGTGAGGCAGGACTCGATCTTGTAGAAGTTGCGCCTCAGGCAAAGCCGCCGGTCTGCAAAATCATTAATTACGGAAAACTGAAATACGAGTTGCAGAAGAAAAAATCAGAGGCGAGAAAAAAACAGAAAACCGTTGAGATCAAGGAGGTCAAATTGACTCCGTCCATTGGTGAGCATGATTATCAAGTCAAAATGAATAATATCAGAAGGTTTATCGGCGATGGCAATAAGGTGAAAGTTACCTTGAGATTCCGCGGGCGAGAAATTTCTCACAAAGAAATCGGGGAGAATCTGCTCAACAGAGTGCTGTCCGATACTCAGGAAATCGCAAAGTGCGACGGTAAGCCGCAGTTGGAAGGTCGTCAAATGATGATGGTGATTTCTCCGGCGGTTACGAAATAAATCAGGTGGTTGTAAAATTCGGATGGTTAGGAAATGGATCAAAGCGGTCGCGAGATGAGTCAGATTTTTAAATGTGTTATCGGGAATTTCAGTATAAACGACGCTTTCAGCGCTGTTGATCTATTGGATGATGAAGATATTTTATCCGTGTCTTGCGTTCAAAGATACAAAGCTTGGATCGTAGAAATTTTGAGCTCTAAAAAGTTCGATGCTTATGACCTTCACAAAACACTGTCAAACTATGAATTTTCAGTCATAGAGAATGGTCAGCTGGAGGAAGTAAATTGGCTGGAAAAATGCTTCGAGAATTTCAAGCCGATCAATGTGGGGGGATTTTATATTTACGGGCCGCATCTTCGGAGCGCCAATCATCCTTCGGACAAGATGATGATCGAAATCGCTGCTGCGACGGCTTTCGGAACGGGAGAACACCCGACTACAAATCGCTGTTTGGTCGCTTGTGAGACCTTTTTTAATCCCGAAAAGCACAAGAAGGTGCTGGACATCGGGTGCGGATCCTGTATTTTGAGCATCGCTTTGGCCAGGCTGGGCGCCCGCGATATCGTTGCCTGTGACAACGACGCGGAGGCAGTACGCATATCAAAAGAAAACATCGTAATTAACAAGGTCGCTTCCCGAGTAAAAGTCTTCCAAAATCAAGGATGCGAATTTTCCGAGGCCAAATACGATTTTATCGTGGCAAACATTCTGGCAGAGCCATTGATCTCGATGAGCGATTACATCGTCGAGGCTTTGGCATGCAAAGGAATTTTGGTGCTCTCCGGATTCACTTCCGACGACAGTTCCGTCGAAAACAGGTTCATTTCGTTGGGTCTGGAAGTTAAACACAAGTATGATTACAACGGCTGGACGACCTTGGTTATGGGCGCGGAATAAGTCTGAAAACGTATCTGGATAAAAACTCAATCGCGGAATATTTTTCGCGGAAATAAACCTTTTGTTATGATTTTCGAAATATGATCAGGGTAGAGTCGACTCGGAGGGGTGAAATGGGAAAAAAATTTGCGATTTTAAGTTGTGTGTTCGGATTGTTGGCCGGTTGCGTGGAGATGGATTATACAGATCCTTCTTCAGAGGAATTTGCGGTGAATTCTGTCGAAAAAAATTTGGCTCTGCCTGATGTTCATGTTGCAAGTCGAGAAGATATTTCTATCGCAAACTTCGTGCTTGAAAATATTCTTCGCTTAAGCTTCGACGATAATTACTTCATGGAAGCAGGTCAAAATTTTAAAATTACTTCACCATATGGAGAGCTCGAAAAAAAAGTTGTTAAAAACGATCTCGAGTCGCATCGGATAACCACAATTTACAACGCAACTCGTGAAGACAATTGTATTTCGGGGAAATTGGAATCAGACGAAAAAAGTGCATACGTAAGGTGCTGCTATCTCGGCAGGTTAAACGGAAAACACGTAATAATGCGCGCCTACAACACCGGCGGATCGGGAACTTTTACCGATATCGTTCAATGCTCGATCGAAAAAGAAAATCTGCATATAGAAGATATATCTATGTTGGGAGATCGAGCCTTTGACGGCATTGTCGATTGCCCGCGTCTTGGCCGTGACGGAAAACTGTACTTAAAAATGCGGACGTCGATATATACGTTTGCGGAGATGGCCGGAGTTTCGGACAAAGATATAAAAACAGGACCGTTCCAAGCTTCCCAGGATTTTTGGAATGTCAGCAAATGCATCTATGATTTGAGAACGAAGAAGTTGGAGATCGTTTCCGTGGACATAGACTTCACGGACATGAATTTTGAGGAACCATCGACCTCGGACGTTGCGAAAATTCTCAAAATGATCTTCCCGAGCCACGGAAAAACTGTTCGGATAGAAAAAGACAATATGCCTGAATTTTTGCGTAAATTTAAATCCGCATATCTGAAGCTTGCGCAGACAAGCAGAACGAAATATCACGGTGACGCAAGGTTGACAGTTTCGCCGAATTCATTTGCAAATCCGCTTCATTCCGTGTAGACTGAGCTTTGCTAGTGTTTGAATTAATCGTTGATTTTTGAGTTGCTATGAAGTGCGTAATCTGCAGGAAAGAGTTTGAATCGAAAGAATTTATTCCGTTTTGTTCTGCTCGCTGCAGAAATATTGACTTGAATCGGTGGTTTGACGGAGTTTACGTTATACCTGACGGCGATGTTGAAAAAAACGCTGGACAAGACTCAAAAATTGATTTATATGAGAATATGAACTGCCCAGATAGCTCAGTCGGTAGAGCAGAGGACTGAAAATCCTCGTGTCGCTGGTTCGATTCCGGCTCTGGGCACCATCGTTTTTATCATTGTTATTTGAGTTCGGCTAGTAGATGGTACACCGTGTATAATTTTAAGAGATAAGATGCGTTTAAAAGAAATAAAACAAAAAACCCCTTCGGAACTTTTGGCTTTTGCGGATAGTTTGGAGTTAGAAAATGCTTCGGCGTTGAAAAGACAGGATTTGATGTTTGCGATCCTGAAAAAGCTTGCGGAAAATGAAGTTGAAATACAGGGGGAGGGAGTACTGGAAGTCCTCCAGGACGGGTTTGGATTCTTACGGTCTCCCGAGGCGAACTACATGGCGGGTTCGGATGATATTTACGTTTCTCCGTCTCAAATTCGCAAACACAGTCTCAAAACCGGTGATACTTTGGAAGGAACTATTCGTCCGCCGAAAGAAGGTGAGAGATATTTCGCGATGTCGAAGATCAGTACCGTTAACGGAGACACTTTAGAGGCAGTGCGGCATCGTGTAAACTTCGATGATTTGACTCCATTGTATCCTGATTCCAAAATTGACCTTGAGTTTCAGAGCGGTGGCGGAAAAGATTTGACCACCCGCGTTATTGAGTTGATTTCTCCGTTGGGAAGAGGTCAGCGTGCCTTGATAGTTGCGCCTCCTCGTACGGGAAAGACAGTCATGCTGCAAAATCTGGCTCACGCAATCAAAGCGAATTCTCCTGAAACTTATTTGATCGTGCTGCTGATCGATGAGCGTCCGGAAGAGGTTACGGATATGCGCCGTTCCGTTGACGGAGAGGTGGTCAGTTCGACTTTCGATGAGGTTCCGACACGTCACGTTCAGGTTGCGGAAATGGTTATCGAAAAAGCAAAAAGATTGGTTGAGCACAAAAAAGACGTCGTGATTTTGCTGGACTCGATTACGCGTTTGGCGAGGGCCTACAACACTGTGTGCCCGTCTTCAGGAAAGGTTCTGACCGGAGGTGTTGACGCGAACGCACTGCAGCGTCCGAAGAGAATTTTCGGAGCGGCCCGCAACATCGAAGAGGGTGGCTCTCTGACGATCATCGGAACGGCTCTCGTGGAAACAGGTTCCCGTATGGACGATGTGATTTTCGAGGAATTCAAAGGAACGGGTAACGCTGAGATCGTCCTTGACCGAAAACTGTCCGACAAGAGAATCTTCCCTGCGATCGATATCACAAAATCAGGAACGAGAAAAGAAGAGCTGCTGGTCGAGCGCGACAAGCTGTCCAAAATGTGGGTTTTGAGAAGAATTCTCATTCCGATGGGCTCAAACGACGGCATGGAATTCCTGATCGACAAGTTGAAAAATACCAAGAACAACGACGAATTTTTCGTGACGATGAATCAGTAATGAAAGAAGAGACTCCTTTTATCAGTGAACGTTTGTTAAAATTGCTGCGTTGCCCGATGACGGGAGTCGAGCTCGAATTGGAGGGCGACAGTTTGGTCAATGAGAAATTTGGGGTTTCCTACCCGATCGTGGATGGAATACCGATCATGTTGGCATCACCCAAGCGCAGAGCTCGAAAATCGAAGAGAAAACAAGGTTCGGGCGTAGATTCTCGATGAAATCTTCGCGAAAAATCTGGACTTTGCGACGATATTTTGGTAGCTTGTTGACTGCGATGCCGGACTAGCTCAGTTGGTAGAGCGGCTGATTTGTAATCAGTAGGTCAATGGTTCGAGTCCGTTGTCCGGCACCATTTAAATTTCAATAAAAACTCAGATTTCGGTTGTTCTTCAAATTTCTTGATATTTTCATTTTGTCCCACTCCTGTCCCACTTTTTTAACAGATTCAAAGTTTATTATTTCTCGTTTCTTGGGAAATTAGATAACGCGTCTATCAATTCTCTTTTGAATTTTTGCTCATTTTGTTTGCTATAAAATGATAGTCCTATCAACTTGTATTTTCTGTTTATATCGTATTCAATAAGCGTGTTTCGAAATAATCTTTTTATCTGCAAAAGAAAATCTTCCTTCCATTGATCAAACTTTTGGATGTGACTTCCTTTAGGTTCTATGAAAAACTGATAATTAAGGCTGTTATCGTCCTTATCTTTCAACAAAAGTATAAAATCTGGTTCAAATCTTCTGCCCTGCTTAAAATCAAAAATAGGTAATGCTCTTTCGTTACGAATCAATTTTACATAGGCGTATTTTTCCTTCAATTTTGGAATTATCGTTTCGAACATTTCGATAAAGTTCTTTTCTTCTTCTGTCCCATAGACTGAGTCGTAAACATACCAACTTTTATTTTTCACGTAATCTTTCATGCTATTCGTTAATCGAGGATTATTATCTTCTAAATGTAATTCTTTATCTTTAAAAACAGAACTCATTTGGATTGGCTTAAATTTCCTCGTCCCTTTGAACGGAGTAATCAAATCTTTTAACTGATCTCGAATATCCATAAAGAGCGATCTTACAGCCAGAAACTGATCTTCTTGAGAAATTTCGGTTAAATCTTTTTTTGCGACTTTAAGAGTGATTTCAAGAGTATCTATATAATTATCAATAAAATCATCTATGCTTTTAATGTCCGTGATATATTTTTTGAGATTATTGAATTCAAAAAATGAAGTATAAAGCAAAGCATCGAGTTTTATATTTTTGGGAATATCCACCAGTTTTAAGGAGAATTTTTCTTTCGGAATGATGTCTAATTCTTTGCTTTCGTGAAGTAACGCTTTTTCTTCTGTAAGTCCTGAGTATAGAGTGTATTCAAACTGTTTGTCGATATCGTCCCAAATATGAGTGTTTCCATAATTAGTAGGTTCTCGAGTATTAGAGTAAACCACTCCATGCTGATACATTTTACTATCGCGAAAGCATCTCTTTAGTTTTAGGTTTACAAGCTTTTTGGATTCATCAATTAATCCTGATCTAAACAACTCTGATCGTAGTTCTGAAATATATCTGCTATTATAAACACTGTGGTAGTGAAGAGTTTCCAATAATCGCAAAGGTGAAGTTATATCGTCATCGAATTTTCTCTTATGTTTATCTTTGTTATCGAAAGAAAATGGAAAGTATCTTGCTCCTCGTCCGATTAATTGAGCTTCTGCCGTAGCGGTAGAACCTGATCTATTATTTCTACTATCTCGGGTGTTATACAAACGCACGATATCGAACAAATTTAATACATCCCATCCTTCATTCAGTTTATTCACTGCAAAGATTGCTCTATATCCGTTGTTTAGGCTTTCAAGTGAATTCAAAATATTTTCTTGAGATGTCGCTTCGCTTTTATTATTTTCAAAATTCTTCAAAGATTGCTTTTTTCCGTCGAAAACATATTCATTAACATTCAAGCATTTTGATTCGTCGAAATTTATTTTGAGCTTTCTTATCAAGTTTCCAAAACCTTCTTTCTCATAGTATTTGAATGCCTCGATGAGGTAATTATTGTCGATATAATCGCCGTGTTCGTCATAATCTTTTTTTTGATTCTTGAATAGGACAGTTTTCAATTGTTCTAAATCAGAGATAGAAAGTTCTCTTATAATTTTTTGAAACAAACTGAAATTCTCTTTTGATTCTTCAATTGTTCTGTTCGCTTTGAACAAAATTACCGGCTTCAAATTTATATTATATTTGGCTGCTACATCTTGTTTGAATTGATTCAAGATAATTGCGTTTAGCATTAGGTCTTTTTTCTCAATTCCTTCATCATACTGAAACAGCTTAATTTCTTTGGAATATTTGTTTTCTCTAAATTCTTTCAAATCGTACATCATCAAGCATTTCGGTAGATATTTCTCTGCTACTTTTGGATTATGCCAATCTATTGTTGCAGTGTATTCCAAAAGAATATTTTCAGGATTACAGTTTAAGATTTTTGTTATTGTCGATTCCCAATTTTTATCGTCCCTCAAAATATCTTCAAAAGTCATTTGGGAATTGGTAGCAGTATTAAAATGATGTGCTTCATCTCCGACCAATACTAATTTTAAATCTCTTAAAGAATCGAAAGTAACGCTATTCTCTCGTGGAGTTCTCAAGTCTCCATGAAGTTTATGAATGGTTGTAAATTTGATATTTATATCGTCTTCATTTGCTTCTTCAAAATTTTCTATTTCCCTGATTTTTACTGATTTTCCGTTAAGTTCGATCGATTTATTGAACAGATATTTATCGGATAAAGTTTTTAAGAAGTTATCTTTCGTTTTCTCAATAATCGGATTTGAAGTTGAAAAAAACAAGAAGTTACGATATCCAAGCTTATACAAGTGCAAAATACAACACGCCATTATCAGAGTCTTGCCACTGCCTGTCGCCATATTAAACAGCAAATGAGCAGGCCGTTCTCTAAATGAAAAATCCTTTCTGAAATACCCAACGAACATTTTCAGGGCTTTTTCTTGATAATCCCTTAATTTAAATTTCTCGTTTACGTTGATATGAAAGGTATTTTTTGATAATTCTATTTCGTCAATCCAATGTTTTCCGAATTCAGATATCAATTGATTATACAACAGATCCGGATGTTTTTTTATGGAGAATTTTTTCACAATTCACCTTCCTTCGAAGTATATTCATTTCCATAAAAAGCCTTGTTTAGTTCAATATCATCATCTGAAATATGGTATTTCATGTCCTCAATATCCGACAAAGGAACGTAAAGCATGTTCATATTAAGAGTTTCAATGAGAGTCTCTTTTTGCTTTTCCAACTTAAGTTTCTCGAATTCATTGATATTTTTATCGAATTCTTTAACCCTCACATTATGTAGCAAAAATCCGTAATTTTTCATTTCATCCCAGATTGATAACAAAGTTGTTGAATTTTGTGCTTGTTCGATTTCTTCGACGAACCTTTGATTATAGGTCGCCAGTTCAAAATAAATAAAAGAACCTCCGCCAGACCAGTTTAAGGCTTTTGATATGCCACTCTGTTCGCCACTGATTACGTTACATAATCGTTTTTTTGCTTTATCGATATGAACTGAAAGTTGTTCTATCCCTATCCAATGTCTACCCATTTTATGTGCGACTGCCGCTGTTGTTCCACTGCCCAAAAAGAAATCAAGAACTATATCACCCGAATTAGTTGTCATGTCTATTATCCTATGTAAAAGTTTTTCTGGTTTTTTCCCATTGTTTAAAGCTACATTTCCTTCGGCCCCAATAGCGTCCCAAAATACATCCGCCCAAAAATTGGTTATAATCTCTCTTTTGATAATCTTATTATTCTCTATACGCGCAATTCCACTTAATTTTTGTATAATCCTTTTTTTGTAAAAAAATACGGAAGTTTCAGTATTTTTGTTCTTCCCCTTGACTGGATAGTAAACGGCTTCGTAATATCCATCATCGTTTATCTCTGAAATTATTTTACGAGCAAGGGAGCTTTGGGGATTATATGTCACAAAATGATCATTAAAATGTTGGATATAATTTTGGTCTAGCCTTGTTTCTTTGGGTAAATTTGATACTTCCACTTTCCATTTATAAATAGTTACTGGATTACCTTTTGCATCAGTAATTTCTCTTATTTTTTCTTTCGATATATACTTTGAAATATAGGAAGCAAAATTATTTCTTTGCTTTTCATCGAATTTTACATCTATATAATACTTGTTTTTGGAATCAAATAACGACGTCTTTGCATATATCAAATTATATTCCACAACGTCTAGTATAAAGGCATCTTGTCCTATACCAGCACTTTGTTTTTTTCTGATAGAGACAGTTCTAATGTAGTTGTTTGATCCGAAAATATCATCCATTAATAATTTTAAATAGGCTTGTTCATTATCGTCGCACTGTACGAAAATAACTCCATCATCTCTCAACAGCTCTCTCGCAATTTCTAATCGATTTTTCATAAACGTAAGCCATGAAGAATGGTTGAAATTATCGTTGTATTTGAAGGAATCGTTTCCTGTATTGTAGGGAGGATCAATATATATAAGCTTTACTTTTTCCGCGTATTTTCGTTTCAAGCAATGCAATGCTAGTAGATTATTCCCTTTAATCAGTAAGTTATCTCCTTCAGTGATATCATTAACAGTCTTCGGAATACCTCTTTTTACCGCTTCTTCGTCCCATTTTTCGAAATTTACCAGTGCTTTCGGAGATAACAGTTTGTTGATCTCATCCGTCTGCCCGCCTTCTAATATGCAGTCTT
>JAGABS010000061.1 GCA_017614525.1 Alphaproteobacteria bacterium | reverse complement strand
TTCTTCGCCAAAATTTTCTCAATCCTCACACAATTATTTCACGTCCCTTCATTTTTTGTGTTATACTGCGTCGCTTTTTCATCGTTAGGAGTATACATTGAGCAGGGAATTAAGAAATTTGGCGATCATCGCCCACGTTGACCATGGTAAGACTACGTTGGTGGACGCAATGTTCAAGCAGAGCGGAATTTTCCGCGATAATCAGCAGGTTGATACTTGCGCCATGGACTACAACGACCTCGAAAGAGAGAGAGGGATCACGATTTTAGCGAAGTGCACAAGTTTTCTGTGGAAAGATATAAAATTTAACATTATCGACACTCCGGGACACGCGGATTTCGGCGGAGAGGTCGAGCGAATTCTCAGCATGGTGGACGGAGTGCTGTTGCTGGTGGATGCGGCGGAAGGTCCGATGCCTCAGACGAAATTCGTTCTGACAAAGGCGCTGTCTTTGGGATTGAAACCGATTGTTGTCGTCAACAAGATTGACAAACAAGATGCGCGAGTGAATGAAGTTATCGACGAGGTTTTCGATCTGTTCGTCGCGTTGGGTGCGAATGAAGAACAGCTGGATTTCCCGATTGTCTACGCGTCAGGAAGAAATGGCTGGGCGGCACTGAGTCTGGAAGACGAAAGAAAAGATCTGTCTCCGTTGCTGGACAAAATTGTTTCTCACATTCCTGCCCCGACTGTTGACGAAAATGCTCCTTTCAAGATGTTGGTCACGATGTTGGACTACGATCAGTATTTGGGGCGTGTTCTCACGGGAAAGATTTTGTCGGGAACGGCGGATGTCAACGAATCGGTACATGCACTGCGCGGTGATAAAGTTGTAGAAAATTCCAAACTCACGAAGCTGTTGTCTTTCGAAGGATTGAAGAGAATTCCGATCGAGCACGCTCAGTGCGGAGACATTGTCGCAATCGCAGGTCTGTCTACTGCGACTGTCGCGGACACGATTTGTTCCGTGAGTGTGACCGAGCCGATTAAGGCGATTCCTGTCGATCCGCCGACTTTATCGATGGTTTTTTCGATCAACGATTCTCCCCTCGGAGGGCAGGAAGGCAAAAAGCTGACTTCCCGAGTCATTTGGGACAGACTGCAGAAAGAGGCGGAAGGAAATATTTCCATTTCCATAAAGAAATCCGACGCGCAGGACTGCTTTGAGGTGTCGGGACGAGGCGAGCTTCAGCTGGGAATTCTGATCGAAACGATGCGACGGGAGGGATTCGAGCTGTCAATCAGCCGTCCGCATGTTTTGTACAAGACAGACGAAAAAACCGGCGAAAAGCTCGAGCCGATGGAGGAATTGTATGTCGATGTAGACGACGAATTCACCGGTGCGGTCGTCGAAAAAATTACACTGCGCAAGGGAAATATGGTCGATATGAGACCGTCGGGTTCAGGGAAGACTCGTCTGAAGTTTTTGATTCCGACTCGCGGGCTGATCGGTTATTACAGTGAATTTTTGACCGATACGAGAGGTTCGGGAATCATGAACAGATCTTTCTGCGGATACGAACCTTACAAAGGGCCGATTGAAGACCGAAACAAGGGAGTTTTGATTTCCAATTCGAACGGATCTGCCGTCCCTTACGCTCTGTTTTTCTTGGAAGAAAGAGGCACTTTGTTCGTAAATCCGGGCGATCCCGTTTATGAAGGTATGATCATCGGAGAAAACAACAAAGGGAACGATTTGGACGTCAATCCGACCAAGACGAAACAGCTTACCAACATGAGAGCTTCCGGGAAGGACGACAACATTAAGCTGTCTCCTCCGAGAATTATCACACTGGAGCAGGCTTTGTCCTACATTCAGGATGACGAATTGGTCGAGGTTACGCCGACCTGTATTCGATTGAGAAAGAAATATCTCGATGCGATTACGCGAAAGAAGATGAGCAGACAAGAAAAATGAAATTAACGTCGCTTTTTGACGACTTTATTGATGTTTATTTTAAAAAAGGGTTGAGCTCGAAGTTTTTTATCGGGTTCACCTGCGGAGTTCCTTTCTTACTGCGATTGGCGATATTGGACTTGTGGCTCAAAGATTACGGTCTGTCCAATTCGCTGATCGGAATCATAACCCTTCTGCAGTTTCCGTTCGCTTTCAAATTTTTGTGGGCTCCTTTCATAGAGAAATTCAATTTTCCGTTTCTATCCAGGATTTTCGGACAGCGCAAAGGGTGGGCAATTGCCAGCCAGCTGTTGCTATTCATCGGAGTTATCGGGATGGCGACTTCGTCTCCGAGTTCCAGCTTGTTTCGTTTGCTGTTTTTCACATCTCTTGTTGCTTTTGCCGACGGATGCCAAGACATGTCTCTGTATACATTTCAATTGTCGAAAACCGACTCGCAGATGTACGGCCCGACGGCGGGAGTTTATGTTTTCGGATATCGTACGGGGTTGCTGTTTTCCAAAAGTATCACTTTATATCTCGCCCATTATTTCGGATGGAATGCCGCTTACTTCATTATGGCTTTTTCGATTTTCGTTTGTACATTTTTCATTTTGAAAATAAACGAGCCAAGGCCGAACAAAATGGTGTCCAACATTGACGGAAAAAAAGGGCCGTTGCAAATTATCGTCTCCACGATGCAGCAATGTTTGTTCGATCCTTTCAAAAATTTCATGAAGCAACCCGATTGGAAAAGTTTTATCGCGGTGATAGTGCTTTATCGTGCCGGAGATATTCTGGCGCAAAAAATGGCGAGATTGTTTTATCTGGATTTGGGATTTTCGATCTTGGATATCGCCAACGTTGTGCAAGTTTTCGGAAGTATTGCGACCTTGTTCGGCGGAGTCATCGGCGGATATTTCATAAAAAGATTGGGAATAATCAGATCGATGATTTGGTTTGGAATGATTCATGCCGTGTCGTGTTTGTGCTACGTGATTCTCGCCGTCGTCGGAAAAAGTCTCTCGGTATTTTACTTTTCGGTTTTCGTCGAAAACGTTACCACTGGAGCAGCCGTTACGGCATTTGTTGCTTTCCTGTACAGCCTGAGCAACAAGAATTATGCTGCAACTCAATACGCGCTGCTTTGGGCATTTTATGATTTGGGCGGAACCTTTTACCGCACTGTTTCGGGAATCATTGCTGACGCGTTGGGCTGGACGAATTTCTTCTTAATTATCCCGTTGACTTTTGTTCCGTGTTTGATCATTCTGTTATCGCTTGGAGATTATTCTGGAGAGCCAGATTGTTGTCGCAGTACCTGAGTAAAGTTTTTATCGGTGTTTGTTATGGGATTTCAATTCCTCTCACTATCGCTATCCTTGACTACTGGCTCAAAGATCTCGGAATTTCCAACGCGCTGATCGGATTGTTTTCCTTTATCCATTGGCCTTTCATGCTGAAATTTTTATGGGGGCCGATTATAGAGAATTTTGATATTCCGCTGCTATCAAAGAAAATGAGCCGTTACAAAAGCTGGATGATCTGCTCGTATGTCTTTCTGATTCTCGGAATTGTGATTATGGCTTGTTCCGATCCGAGCACGAATGTTTTTTGGCTGATTTTAGGAGCCTCTTTGGTCGCCATTGCCGACGGGTGCAAAAATATCGTTCTGTATCCGTATCAATTGGTCGGGAAGCAGGAAGATTCAGTCGGATTTATAGCGGGTTGCGTAAATATCGGAAACCGTCTTGGTTCGATTTTTATAAAAGTTTCAACTCTTTATGTTTCTCATTTTTTCGATTGGAAGACGGCGTATTTATTCGCAGCGATTGTGATTTTTATTGTGATGATTATCAACCTTGTTATCGAAGAGCCGCATAAAAAATTCGAAAAACGAGAAGATTTTTCGCTGAAACAAGCTTATTTGAAATCCTTTTTTGTTCCGATTAAACAATTTCTCGAAACAAAACACAGCACGAAATTTTTGGCAATAGTAGGACTGTATAAGTCGGCGGATTTCATGATGCAAAAGATGTCCAAAATATTTTGCGTCGAGGTTGGATTTTCGAAAATCGAGATCGCGAATATAATCCAATTTTACGGATCGATTACCGTGATTGTCGGAAGCTTTCTCGGCGGGTACGCGATTAAAAAATTCGGATTGATACGGTCGATGCGCCTCATTTTGTCGTTGCACGCGATATCGTTTTTGGCTTACTTTCTGCTAGCCGAATTTGGAAAAGAGAACACACTCCTGACCATGATTATTACTCTTGAAGCACTCTCCGGCGGAGCCATAACGGCGTGTTTCCTCGCGTTTTTTTATACAATCGTATCGGATATTACGATCTATGCCGTGCTCTGGGCTCTGTATGAATTTTCAGGATTGGTTTTCATGTCCGTCTCGGGAATTTTCGCGAATTTCTTAGGCTGGAAATTATTTTTCTGCCTCGTTCCGATGCTGGTAATTCCGAATTTAGTTTTGTTGAAGAGGATAAATAGAGAAATGAAGTATTAAAAAAGTATTTCGTAAAGTTTAAACGCTTTCTAATTCATAACGGAGAGAGTTTTATACGGCTTAACCACATTATCGGAAAGTTCCTTCAGATGCTCTGATCCGTTTTCGTATAAGAAAAATTTTCCCCAACTTAGCAGGCATTTGATACCTACCACAATGGCGACCACATACAAAATTTTTTTCAGTGTAGACTTTTCC
Source organism: Alphaproteobacteria bacterium (assembly GCA_017614525.1). Classification (GTDB taxonomy): domain Bacteria; phylum Pseudomonadota; class Alphaproteobacteria; order UBA3830; family UBA3830; genus UBA3830. The sequence goes on along the minus strand of JAGABS010000061.1, from coordinate 13,287 downwards.
ACCAGTCGTAACTCCTTTTACATATTTTGATGGTACATTTGTTTTATTAAGAAAACCTTAACGTCCTATCAATTGAGATTGATTTTTCAATTATCTTGTTGGATTCGAACGAAAAAGTGTATAGCATTCTGGGGGTGATCCGTTAACGCACCGCACCGCCCCAGTCTTATTTTAAAATCTCGCGGATATGCGTTCGTAACACTGCTCGGATCAGATCTCATGAAACGCATTACGACCGATAAGGAATTTTTGAAAAACTCTGATAGACTATCACCGAAATAATCGAATTGCTTCGAACTGATTTTTTACACATGCGTGGAATCCGAATAATTATAATGCTATAATCAAGCGGTTTTGTGGTGGTTCATGTCGTCGAAAAAAGCTACTGTCTTCTTTTCGTTTTTTATATGTGTTGCGGGAACTGTTCTTTTTTACCTGAAGTATTCGGTGATGGACATCGAAGATCGCATATACAAGGCGAAAAAAGAGTTGAAAATCGAAAAGGATAATCGGCATATTTTGAAGGCGGAGTGGAAGGCGCTGACGACGCCGGAGCGGGTTCAAAGACTTGCCGTGAAACATCTGAAAATGAGACAAATTACACCGCAGCAGCTTAGGGAGTATGATCCGTCGATTTTTCACAGCAATTCCAAAAGACAGAATGCAAAAAAGTTATCGAAAATTATTTCGGAGATGATGGCGGAGTCAAATTCGGAGGGGTAAGTGTACGAGAATTTCGGTCATAATTTGTATTCACGGACCTATCGTGCGCTGAATATCGCAAAAAAAAGAACGATGGTCGTGATAAGCGTTTTTATTTTTGCTTTTTTGATTCTGATTGTTAGGCTGTCTCAGGTAATGGTTTTTAATGGGAATGATGACGAAAATTCTCTCTATATGAATGCTCCGACGATGTCTTCTCGAGCCGACATCGTAGACCGCAACAACAATATCATTGCGACCAGTTTGCCGACAGTGTCGCTTTATGCTTGTCCTCATGAGATTATTGATTTTAATGAAGCCGCCGAGAAAACTTGTTTCGTTTTTACTGACATGAAAAAGGATAAATTTTTGCGTCGCATGAAGAAAGCGAAAAGATTTTTGTGGGTGAAGCGCAATTTATCTCCTAAACAAGAACAGGAAATTTTGAATCAAGGAATACCTGGGTTTCATTTTTTGAAAACGGAAAAACGAGTTTATCCCGATAAAAATTTATTGGCACATGTGATTGGCGGAACGGATATTGATAACAACGGAATTGCGGGAATCGAAAAGGTTTTCGACGAGGCGCTGAAGTCTTCAACTCATCCGATTTCACTTTCGATCGACTTGAATATTCAGCATGCGGTGCATGACGAATTGCAAAAAGCCGTACATGAATTTCGCGCGAAAGGCGGGGCGGCGATCGTGATGAAGATCAAAACGGGAGAAATTTTTTCGTTGGTTTCGTTGCCAGATTTTGATCCGAACAGAAATGAAAATCCGAATTCACGAGAACGTTTCAATATGGCGACCTCATCCGCAATTGAACCGGGATCGAGTGCGAAAATTATCAACACCGCGATGGCTTTGGAAACGAAAAAGATCACTCCGTTTTCTCAATATGATGCACGGCTTCCGATCAAAATCGGGCGGTTTACGATTCATGATTTTCACGGTCGCGGAACTTATTTGAGTGTTGAAGAAATTCTGAAATATTCTTCAAATATTGGATCGGCAAAAATTGCGTTGGATGTTGGTCGTAATTATCAAAAATCGTTTTTCAAAAAGATCGGGCTTTTGGATACAGTTGCATGTGAATTAGTGGAAACCCAAAAGCCGCTGTATCCGAAAAATTGGAGCGAAGTGAGTTCAATGACTATCGCATTCGGACACGGAATCGCGCTCAGTCCTCTGCATTTGATTACGGTTGTTTCGGGAATGCTGAACGGAGGTGTGAAAAACAATCCGACCCTTCTGAAAAAGAATATCGCTGTTTCGGGCGAAAGAATTATTTCGGAAAAAACATCGAAACAAATTGCGATTTTAATGAGGTTGAACGTTACGGAAGGTGCAAATAAGAAGGCAGAAGTGAAGGGGTATCAAGTCGGCGGAAAGTCGGGGACGGCGGAAAAATTGAATCGCGGAAGATATTCAAAAACGGCGAATTATACGGGATTTATCGGCGCCTTTCCGATGCCGAATCCGGAGTATTCCGTCTACGTTGTTTTGGACGAACCGCAAGCGACTGCAAAGACTCACGGATTCCGTACAGCGGGGTGGATTGCCGCTCCGACGGCGGCGAATATTGTTCAAAGAATCGGTCCGATGTTGAACGTAATGGTTTCCGAGGATCAAGAACCTGATTGGCATGAAATGTTGAGAAAAGTAAAATGAAAAGATTGGCAGATTTTTTTTTGGTTGATGAAGAATTTAAAAATTTAGCGGTGAGTGACATCGTGGATGATTCGCGAAAAGCAACTTTCGGAAGTATGTTTTTTGCGATCAACGGAAACGCGTCCGACGGAAATGTTTTTGTTCAAGATGCGATCAAAAACGGAGCAAAATTTATAGTATCCTGCGGCGAAAAATTTTCGATGGAAAAACGCGGAGATGTCGTATTCATTTCCGTAGCAAATCCGCGAAAAGAATTGGCGCGAGTTTGTTCTGTTTTTTGGCCCGCTGAATTTGATCACGTGATTGCTGTTACGGGTACTAACGGAAAGAGTTCCACGGTCGATATTGTCCGCCAAATTTGGATTAATTCCGGCATAAATGCGGCAAGCGTCGGAACCTTGGGCATCATCACGAAGGATTCTGAAATTAAAGGCAGTTTGACCTCGCCCGGAGCGGTCGCGCTGCGTCATATTTTTGATGATTTCAGAAAGAAAAATATTAAAAATGTCGCGATGGAAGCATCCAGTCACGGATTGGATCAGCACCGCGTCGATGACATAAAATTTTCGGTTTGCGCCTTTACAAATTTCACTCAAGATCACCTGGATTATCATAAAACTTTTGAAAATTATTGGCGTGCGAAAGAAAGATTATTTTCGGAATTAAGCGGAGATTTTTTTGTAGTAAATTCCGACGATATCATGAGCGAAAAAATTGAAAAAATCGCGTCCAAGAAAAATGTCAAATACATAAGTTACGGAAAAAAATCCGATCAAATAAAATTAATTTCCATTCGTGAAATCGATCAATATCAAAAAGTGAAAATTTCGTTTTTCGGAAAAGAAATTGAATTCGATTTGTCATTGGCGGGAGATTTTCAAGTCTATAATTCTCTTTGCGCGATGGGAATTTGTTATGCCACGGGAATTCCTATCGAGACGATTTGCGATTCATTGAAAAAATTAAAACCGATCAACGGAAGATTGGAATTAGTAGGTTGGCACAACGGTGCAAATATTTACATCGATTACGCACACACTCCCGACGCCTTAAAAAACGCAATTTTATCCTTGCGCAAACATGCGAAGAACAGATTGATCGTGGTTTTCGGATGCGGCGGAGATCGAGACAAAGACAAGCGGCATCTCATGGGAAAAATAGCTCAAGAATTTGCCGATGTTGTGATCGTAACAGATGATAATCCGCGAAACGAAGATCCGAAATCTATAAGAAAAATGATTTTGGATGGCTGCACCGACGCAAAAGAAATCGGCGACAGAAAAGAGGCGATAAAATTTGCTATCAATCAACTGCGGTTGGGTGATATATTACTAGTTGCTGGAAAGGGGCACGAGGATTACCAAATTCTGGCAGGGGGGAAGATTCACTTTAGTGACAGAGAAATAATTTTGGACGAAATAAAATGATATTCAGCAAGGAAGAGTTGTCGGAAATTTTTAAAACGAAAGTTGAAAAAGATGTTGACGACATTTGTATCGATTCGCGAGAAGCAAAACAGGGAGATTTATTTGTCGCGTTAAAGGGTGAAAATGTCGACGGTCATGATTTCGCAAAATCGGCTTTCGAAAACGGTGCGGTGCTGTCTTTAGTTCAACGTGAAAACTGTGGTTGCGGAAAAAATTTGATTAAGGTTGATTCGACTTATCGAGGACTGTTGGATCTCGCAAAATACAACGTCGCGCATGCAAGTGCGAAATACATCGGAGTGACGGGCAGCATCGGAAAAACCACGACGAAAAATTTGATTTATCATTTGCTTTCAAAATTTTTTCCAAACGAAATTTATGTAACAAAAAAAAATTTCAATAGCAAAATAGGGTTGCCGATATGCGCGGCGTGCATGCCTCGAAACATCAAAATCGGAATTCTTGAAATGGGGATGGGCGTGGCGGGCGATATAAAAAATCTCATCAAAATTGTCCAACCGAATATTTCTGTTATAACTCACATTTGCGAAACTCACTTGGAATTTTTCGACTGCGTTTGGGATATCGCAAAAGCGAAATCCGAAATTATGGAGACGAGAATTTCGCAGGAGGCTGTGATCATTCCGTCGGATTCTGCTTACACAGATTTTCTGAAAAACAAAGCAAAAAATTTGGGCGTGAAAAATATTTTTACTTTCGGACTTTTGAAATCCGATGCGCAGATTATTTCGCAAAATCAATTTTTGGATAGAACAGAAATCATCGCAAATATTTTGGGAAAAGAAATTCATTACTGCGTAAATTGTCACAACGATTCGGTAATTTCGAACAGCCTGGCAGCAATTTTGGCAGCCCATGCGTCGAGTGAAATCGATCTTCAAGATTTAGCAAATGAAGTCGAAAATTTTTCGTCCGCAAGTCGCCGCGGAGAAATTTTCGAAAAGAGCGGAGTGACGATAATTGATGATTCATACAACGCGTGCTACACATCGGTCCGATCTGCAATAAAATCCTTATCGAAATATTCCGGCAGAAAAATTTTAGCGATCGGCGACATGAAAGAGTTAGGAAAAGGCAGTCGATTTTTTCATGAAAACCTTGCTCCGACGATAGATAAATTTGGTGTGGATTTGGTTTTTGCGTGTGGAGAATTGTCGAGGTATTTATTCGAAAATCTTCGTGAAGAAAAGCGCGGTGGGTGGTATGAAAATTCACAGAAATTATCGGAAGAGATAGTATCGAAAATTCAAAAAGACGATAAAATTTTGGTGAAAGGATCAAACTCGATGCAGATGAATAAGATCGTTGAGGCAATCAATCATGCTCTATAATTTATCTTCGTATTTCAATTTTATTTCCGGGATGAATTTGTTTCGATACATAACTTTTCGGACGGGTTGTGCGTTACTTACTTCTCTGTTAATTAGTTTTTTTCTTTACCCGATTTTTATCAAAAAATCGAAACGAAAACAGCCAATCAGATTGGATGGTCCGCAGTCTCACGTCGAAAACAAGCAGGGTACTCCGACTATGGGTGGCGCAATAATTATTGCCACGACTGTCTTTGTATCCATGCTTTGGGGAGATGTTACGAACGAATATTTATTGCTGATTTTGGGACTGACTTTTGTTTATTCTTTGCTGGGATTTGTCGACGATTATTTGAAAACGAAATATAAAAATTCGAAGGGGGTTTCGGGAAAGCAAAAACTGGCTGTTCAGATCGTTACTGCGCTGATTTTTTCGTATTTGGTCGAGCAGTTGCGTACTCCCGAGGTCGCTGGGCATTTGACATTTCCGTTCTTCAAAAATTTTACGATTCACAGTTCCGTGTTTTTGATTTTGTTCACGACTTTTGTGATTACCGGAAGTTCAAACGCGGTGAATCTTACAGACGGCCTTGACGGTCTCGCAACTTTTCCGTCGATGTTGGTCGCGTTTTGTTTGGGAGTTATGTGCTACATTACGGGACATTTCGTTTTTGCAAATTATTTACAGCTGTTTTATATTCCGACTTCAGGAGAATTATGTATTTTTTGCGGAGCTATGATCGGCGCGTGTTTGGGCTTTCTTTGGTACAATGCTCCGCCTGCAAAGATCTTCATGGGCGATACGGGATCCTTGGCAATCGGGGGCGCTTTGGGCGGACTGAGTGTGATCATCAAACAGGAATTTGCTCTGGCAATTATCGGGGGGTTGTTTGTGATTGAGGCCGTTTCTGTCATGCTGCAGGTTTGGTATTATAAACTTACTAAGAAGAGAATTTTTTTGATGGCGCCGATTCATCATCATTTTGAAAAAAAAGGGTGGTCGGAACCGACAGTTGTGATTAGATTTTGGATTATTTCCATAGTGTTTGCTTTGATTGGATTGGTGACACTGAAGATAAGATGATGAATTTTTACGAGAACAAAAATATCGGAGTGGTTGGGTTCGGTAAAACGGGGCAGTCGATAGTTCGCGCGCTCGAAAGTTTCGGCGCAAATATTTTTCTTTTTGATGATAAAGTTATTGAAAATTCTCACTACCGAAATGTTGAAAATTTCGATTGGAAAAAGTTGGATTTTCTTGCCGTCAGTCCGGGAATTCATCTTTGGTGGGACATCCATCCGGCGGTGCAGCAGGCTCGAAAATTTACGATTCCGATAGTCAATGATCTGGATATTTTTCAGCCGCAAATTGACGGAAAAGTTACAGCCATTACGGGGACGAACGGGAAATCTACGACGACGGCGCTGATTCATCACATTTTCAAAAGAAAATACAAGGCGGAGATCGGCGGAAACTTCGGGAAACCTGTTTTGGATTTGCCGAAAAATTCTGGTTTTTATGTTCTGGAATTATCTTCTTATCAATTAGAATCTTGCAACCTTTTGGGATTCGACACGGCGATTTTGTTGAACATTACACCCGATCATTTGTCGCGTCACGGAGGAATGGAGGGGTATGTCGCGGCCAAGCAAAAAATCTTTGCAAATCCGAAACAAAACTCGACGGCGATTGTAGGAATCGATGACGATTATTGCCGGCATATTTTGGACTTTATTCGCTATCCGAAAGTCATAAAAATTTCCGGAAGAGAAGTTCCAAAAAACGGAGTTGGTTGGTACGAAAATAAATTGGTTGATAATCGCGAAAATCAATTTAGAATTATCGGGCAAAATGTTCCAGAATTGGATGGAGATCACAACCGACAAAATATCGCGGCGGCTTATGCGGCGTGTGTCGCGAACGGAATTGATGCGGAAATTTTCGAGGAAGAACTTGAAACTTTTTCAGGGTTGGAACATCGTCAAGAATTCGTAAGATTGATCAACGGCGTGCAGTACATAAATGATAGTAAAGCGACAAACGCCGATTCTGTAGAGCAGGCTTTGAAGAGATTCGAAAATATAATCTGGATTTTGGGCGGGCGTCCGAAAGAAGACGGAATTGAAAGTTTGCGGCCGTATTTTTCGAAGATAAAATTTGCGTTTTTGATAGGGGAAGCCGCCGAAGATTGGCACGAGTTTTTGGATGAAAATCATGTCGCAAATGAAATAGTTTTCGACTTGAAAAATGCTGTAAAAAAATCCTACGAAATCGCGCGAGAAAAAGACGTTGTTTTGTTATCTCCGGCGTGTGCAAGTTTCGATCAATTTGAAAGTTTCGAAGATCGCGGAGATCAATTTAAGAAATTTGTGGAAGAGTTGACGTGCTGAATTTTTCAAGAACGAATGACGGAATTTTGAGTCGTTGGTGGTGGACAATCGACCGTCCTTTATTGTTCGGATTTCTCATAATGATTGCTTTCGGAATTTTGCTTGCAGTGGCGGCCACCCCGATGGTTGCAAATCGAATCGGCATTGAAGAATTCTACTTTTTCAAAAGGCACTTGCTGTATATCGTACCGTCGCTGGGAATTATTTTTGCAATTTCAAATATGTCTTACCGCAACATTAAAATTTTCGCGTTGATTTTATTTTTTGTAGCGGTTGTTCTGACTTTCATGACCTTGTTTTTCGGCGCGGAAATTAAAGGGGCACGACGTTGGATTTCTCTCGGCGGATTTTCTGTTCAGCCGTCGGAATTTGCAAAACCTGCCTTTGCAATTTTGATTGCGTGGGTGTTTTCTGCTCAGCAAAAAAATCCAGAAATTAACGGAAAATTTATAGCTTGTTTTTTGTGGATGATATTTGCGACAGCCTTAATTTTGCAGCCGGATTTCGGGATGTTGGTCGTTACAACGGCAGTCTTCGGAATTCAATTATTTTTGAACGGATTGCCGATAATTTTAGTTGTAACAGCAATTATTGCAGGAGCTTCCGGGTTCGTTTTGGCTTACTTGTTTCTGCCTCATGTGACTGCGCGAGTGAACAAGTTTTTAGATCCTGCCGTCGGCGATCATTACCAAATTAATCGATCTTTGGAGGCGTTTTCGAGCGGAGGGCTGTTCGGAGTTGGTCCGGGTGAGGGAATCGTGAAAAAGCACTTACCGGATGCCCACGCGGATTTCGTTTTTGCAGTTCTCGGGGAAGAATTCGGATTTTTCGTCTGCGTATTTGTGGTAATTTTGGTCGGATTTGTGGTCATTCACGGAATGCTTCGTGCGACACGCAACGAGGATTCTTTTTCGCTGCTCGCATCTGTTGGGTTGTTGTCTCAATTCGGATTGCAATCATTCGTGAACATGGCTTCAACTTTGCACCTGATTCCGACAAAGGGAATGACCCTTCCATTTATGAGCTACGGAGGATCGTCGATGTTTGCAATCAGCGTGGTTGTCGGATTGATCTTGGCATTCAGCAAACAAAAATCTTTGGGACTTGATGAATAATTTTTAGCGATCAACTTGTTGTTGAGATTTTTTATGTAAACATTTTGGTTATTGCACAACATCAATAATTTCAAGATGATGTTCTTGAAAATGTCAGAAAAAATATTGTCGACAAAATTGAATATATAGGTAGAAATATTTTTGTGTAATTGAAAATATATTTACATATGTGAAAAATATGTGTAACATGCGCGAGGTTAAACAGATAGTGAAAGGATTGAGATATGAAAAAAGCAGTGCTTTTAGCAAGTTTGATGTTCGCGTCGGCGAGTGTGTTTGGAATGCAAAATAACCAGCGGATGGTCAGTCGAGGCGTCAGCAGGGAAGTGAGTCCTATGCTAAATAAATTTTTCCGTCGATTGGAGCAAATGGGAGCATTTAATTCGGAGCAAGCAAAATTATGCTTTTCACGCGACGCTAATTTTAGATTTTCAGGTGGCAATACATTGTTGATGTACGCAGCTGCCATGAATCATTTGGGGGTAGTGTGCAATTTGGTAACAAAATATGGTGTGGATCTTGATATTCAGAGTGACGTGGGCCACACGGCGTTGATAGAAGCCACACTTAGAAATAATACAGGAATAATGGCGTTCTTGCTCGATAAAGGCGCAGACCCTAATTTAAAAGATGAAGGTCAGGAGCTGACGGCGTTAATGCATGCGGTGTGCGATGGTTATGAGGAAGCGGTCAGTCTGCTCGTGAGTAACAAAAAGACCAATGTCAATTTGCAGAGTTATAAAGGGTTAACCGCTTTAATGTATGCGGCGGCTCGGAAAAATGAAAAAATGACGAAGTTGTTGATAAATAAAGGTTCTGATGTTAACTTGAAGGATTCACGAGGCAGAACCGCGCTGATATGGGCGACTTATTATGGCTGTGAGAAAATATTGGATATTTTGTTAGGAGCCGGTGCCGATGTTAATGTGCGATGCGAGGCGGATAATACCGCGTTAGTGTTGGCCTCTTATTTTGGTTATGATGGCATAGTAGATCGATTGCTGAGATGTCCAGAAATCGATGTTGATGCAAAGAATATTGATGGCGACACGGCGTTGACAGTTGCTTTGTATAAAGATCATGAAAATGTCGCTTTGAACTTGATTAGGCACGGGGCGGATTTCACCATATTAGATAAAAATGGGGAGACCGTTTTGATGAAAGCGGCGAGAAAAAATCATTTTGATGTTGTAAAGGAATTTATATCGTTCATAGGAAAGAAAACGTTTGCTGAAAAAAACAGAAACGGGAAGATTCTGAAATTTTTGTATGCCTCACGTGATCGTTGTCGCATGAGCAATAGAGATATCGAACAGTTATGCGACGCTCTGAGTATCAATGCTCAGGATAATCGGTACAAATTCACGGCATTGATTCATGCGTCGCGCGGTGGGCGTAAAGAAATGGTACGGTTGTTTTTGGAACAAGACGGTATTGATGTCGGGAAAAGGGATATATTCGGACATACTGCATTGTGGCATGCGGTTGCAGAGGATTACGAAGATATAGTTGGAATGTTGTTGAGAAAATACGATAGTGACATGCTCAGGTCAGAGATTGACAAGGAAGATTGGCTGGGCAACACGCTGTGGACTGCCGTGTCGGAGCGGGGAAACAGTAAGATAATGGAGATGTTTTCGGGTTTAATTTCCAGTGAAAGGCAAGAAGAGATCACGATCAAGAAAGAATCGAATCGAAAAAAAATTGATGAGATCGCGAAGGTCGAAAAAACAGAGCAAGTCGCGGAGCAACCGTCGCAAGATGCGATTCAAAAGGACAGAAAAAAACGGATTAATCGTGCTTTCAGGGAAAATGTCGCTCGGGGAAATGTTCAGGATGTGCAGTTGTTATTAGACGAGAGAGATGCCAACGGAAATACGCTTATTGGTAATGATTCTATGAACGGTGCGCTTGCTGTTGCGTCCGGAAACGGTAACCTCGAACTGGTGGGCCTGTTAATTTCTCACGGATCGGATGTTAATTCGAGAGATGCCAACGGCAATACTCCGCTTATGTTGGCGGCTGAGAATAATCAATATCACGTAATTCCGAAACTGATATGTCACGGCGCAAATATTAATGCGCAGAACAAGGAAAAACATTCTGCATTGATGTTGGCCGCGAAAAATGGTCATACAGAAACGGTAAGAATGTTGGTGAAAAAGTACAAGGTTAAAATTCAGCTTACGGACAGATACGGCAAGACCGCACGAGATATAGTTAAGGAGAAAATCGCTTTTTCCAAAAGGAGGAAACGCAAGGATACAAGATCGATCATCGATGGTTACGAATCTATCGAAGATATTTTAACTGATAGCGAAGAAGTATCTCGCGAAATTGCAATAGACACGAATATTGAAAAGGAGGATTCCTGTTGGCGTATTCGATTAAGCCGCAAGAGTAGGAAACAACTGGAGATTTTGGAGCGCGAGAACCAATCTGTTTACGACGAAGTTCAAAAGGGATTCTATCAGCTAAGTCTTGATCCGTTTGATAAAAAATGGGGATGTACGGAGAAGCTGGAATCCGGGTTATGGGTTCGCACTATAAAAGGTAGGCATCGACTGGTTTATTACATGGATGGAGCAGATGTCTGTATCGTGTCTTGTAAGGATCACTATGAAGGTGACGTTAACAAAAAGTCTAAAAAGGACGTTATCGGGGGAGTTGAGTTTAAATATCTATGGGAAGACGGAAATATCATTGACGAAAAGAACAGATGATCAACAGAAAGCGATCTTTGAGAGTGACACGGAGGGCAATTGAGAGATTGCCCTGGTTTGTGTTCCCGGTTTAATGGCTTTTCGATCTTCTGTGTTTAACCTTTCTGTTTGGTTCAAGGGGAGATGAAAAACTTTGAGACAGCATTTTTAAATAGACGGTGCGCAAAAGTTTCTCGCTGTTGCTTTGATTTAGGATTCGTTGTTTTTTATCTTGCTCTTCGTCTTGTTTCTCGATGATTCTGGAAACTCTCTGGCAGAAAGTTTGAATGAACGGGCTGAACATCGGCCTTTTCAGCGCAAAATGACAAAAATGCATAGGCGGAAGGCATATAGGCATGTCCTTGTTATCCAGCAAAACATTGTACCTTCCGCTGTTGGGGTAGTAATTGATGCAGAACAAATTGCAGTTCCGTATAGTCTTCAATTGCAGCGGGAGTTGCATGTTGCCCGTAAAATATTTGATCATCCAATTCAAAGTACACCTGCTGGTACAAATATACAGTAACATGTTTTTCGACAGAAAATCTCGTTTGGATTCCAGAGAAGGGAAGGCAGACTCATGTGTTTCGACGTAGTTCTCTCTGAACTCACTGACCGAATGTATTATTTTGTCTATTCCGTTGGTAAATCTTGAAATCACATCACTCCCAGATTCACAATTTTCGTCTTCTTCCGTTTCGTTTTTTTTCATTTTATAGTTGTGATCGTTGAACATACGAATAAATTCGGGATTTTGCAGGATATCTTTCTCGTGTCTTCCTCCGAGGTGGCCCAGTCTTTGTTCATCGAATTCTTTCATAAGTTTATATTCTTGTTTTTCCGAAGAAAACGATGAAATTAAACGAGCCGTCGTGTCGTGCCTAGCGGAAGTTCCCGCTGCGATGGCGTCAAATTTGAAAAGATATCCCAAAGTCATGAGGGAAAGCGCTTTGTCGATTCCCACTGTTTCGAGATTTATTTCGCTGTGTCCCGAACTTGTGTGAGCCGTTTTATTCATGTTTGCTTTATCTCCGACATGTCTGCCCAGCAACATCGTTACGTAGAAATCTTTCGGTTTTTCGTTCCAGCCGGTTTGGTTTATTTCGGAGTCATGGAAAGCTTCTTTCGGAAGGTTGTCGTAGAATTCCAACTTCTTTTTGAAAAGAGTCGAGTCGGCACTTTTTTCCGGAGACAATGCAATTTGAGTAGAATTTCGGCGTTTGAAATTTATCGGAACTTTTAATTTTTCTCCGGACGTAAAGGAATGAGGGGCAACACGTTCATCGGAGCTAAAATATCCGCTTGCCGATGGGGTTACTATATATATAGGTTTTGAGGGCTTTTCTTGAGATGATAAGGTTGTTAAAGGTTGGAGGGGTGAGGATCTTTTTGGATGTGATGAGAAAATTACGTTAGGATCCAAAAATTCTTTCTGAAATTCCGCTTGGTTGGATGATTTTTCGATGTACGCGGAATGTGAAGAATTTCCCTGGTTCGGTAAGCTTATTTCTGGAGGTGGATATGAAAAAATTCCCTGAGCTGAGGAGTCTGTTACACAAATTGAATTTGCAAAATTTCCCTTATCAGATGTGACAATTGCACAAGCCGGTTTTAAAGATTTTTCCAGACTTGATTGTGCTTCTCCGTTTGTTCCGAATGGTCCCATTCCCAGACTGTTTTGAAAACCGATCAGCAAAGACAGTGTCAGTAATTTTTTCATTATCTTTCTCCCTCATTTACTCCTAATTTATTAGTACAAAAACCTATAGCTTACAATAATAAATAATAAATTTTAATAAAATATTAACTATAGCGTTGCGATTTTCACACATCCCTGCGCCGTAAACGAAAAAACAAATTACTTGAAAAGACATTTTTGTTATAATACACTCCTGAATGTTGCGGGTGTAGCTCAATGGCAGAGCATAAGCTTCCCAAGCTTGTG
>JAGABS010000060.1 GCA_017614525.1 Alphaproteobacteria bacterium | reverse complement strand
GCGATTTTGTCGGCGTTGCGTACGGTCGACAGACGATGAGCGATAACCAGCACGGTTTTGTCCTGCATAAGGTTGTCGATGGCCCTTTGGACGATGGCTTCAGATTTGTTGTCCAGCGAGGAGGTCGCTTCATCCAAAATCACGATCGGCGCGTTTTTTATAAATGCACGAGCAATCGCAACTCGCTGCTTTTGCCCTCCGGACAGCAGGACTCCTCTTTCTCCGATCTTCGTGTCCAGTCCTTTTTTCAGTCCGCCTATAAATTCATCAAGACAAGCGGATTTTATGGACGACTGCAGTTCCTGCTCCGTTGCATCTTCCTTTCCAAGCAAAATATTTTCGCGAATGGTTCCGTCGAACAAAAAATTATCCTGAAAAACTACGGAGATTTTATCCCGAAGCGAATCCAAATCCAGATCGCGAATGTCTTTTCCGTCTACTTCGATGCTTCCGCCGGTTACGTCATAAAATCTCGAGAGCAAGTTGACTAAAGTCGTCTTGCCGCCCCCGGAATTTCCGACAAAAGCCACCGTTTCACCTAAGTTTATTTTCAGATTTATATGTTTTAAAACGGGGCGATCTTTTTCGTACTCAAAGCACACATCTTTATACTCGATTCCGTCTGAGATTTTTTTCAGGATTTTCGCTTGAGGTTTGTTGCGTATCTTAGGATCAGTGTGCAGGAGTGAAAAGACTCTTTCCATCGCCATAAACGACAGTTGTACGGCATTAAGGTCATTTCCCATGGATTTAATCGGTTGATACAGCATTATAACAGATGCTGTGAAGGCGGCGAATCCTCCGGCGGTCAGCATTCCTTTTCCTATCAAATAATTTCCTGTGAAAATTATCAGTGCAATTCCACACCCGACTACAAAGTGCATAATAGGAGATAAAATGCCTGTACGCTGCACCATTTTTATCATTATTTTGAAGGTTTCAGACAGCACATAGGTGAACTTTTTCTCTTGGTAATTATAGAGATTATATGATGAAATGATTCGGTTTCCGTTGAAAGATTCTATATATTGTGAAGTAATTGCTCCTCCTGCCATGACCGATTTTCCGGATAAATCGGAAATTCTTTTGCGAATGGTCGTTAATGGACAAAGAGCTATCAACAAAACAATTATCGCTACGATTGCCAACTGCCAGGAAATTACCAACATTGCTGTGATATAAGACAACGAAGTAAATATTCTTGTCGAGAACATCTTTAAATTATTCAACAAACCCGAGCACGCTGCATCGACATCGTTGTTGAACCTCATTTGAATTGTTCCCGAAACGCTCTGATCGAAGAACTCCGCATCGCACCGCATCAACTTTTTGAAAAGGTCTAATTTTAAACCGTTGCTGATCTTGGCTCCGACCCACGCATTCATATAAGTCGCAAGATAGGTGAAACTGCTTTGCAGCAGTGTGAATCCGATAATTAACAACGGCATAATCTTAGTTAACGTAGAAACATTTCCGTTCGTTATGGAATCTATATAGGTTTTCATGGCCCACGGAATCACTGCCTCCAAAGATCCTACCGGGATTGTTACCAATACCGCCAGCAGTGCTCTTACCCAATATGGTTTTACGAAAGGATAAATGTTTTTGTAATTTTGAAATACGTACGACTTTTGTACTCTTTTTATAAATTTTTTTAACATAGCAAACTACTTCACGCGTCGGGATTGTAACACAACGAAAGCGATTTGGTCCAGGAGTTAAGCCGCTTCAACGAAAATTATACGTCTTGAGGCAAAAGGACTACAGTGTCTTCCGGATAGCAAAATCCCAGAATTCTTTGTGCCTGTTCCTCCAGCAGATCTAGATCCAGACTGTCGGACCGCATCCCCTGGATTTTATTGCTCATAAATTCGTTTTCTTTTTTGATTTTTGCAAGTTCGGATTCCAGCTGGTTCGCTTCCCGACTCAGAATCGTCCAGGATACAACCCCTCTTGCTCCGATAATAATGTGATATACAAAATACCCCGCGATACAAATCCAAATCAAATTGGAAAAAACAGATTTTAAATTGTTTTTTGCCGACAGCGACAGCATATCAGCAACTCATGTCCTGATACGGAGTTGATTTCGCAAGTTTATCGAATTTTTTCATGGTAACCAGGAAATCTTTTACGACATGCAGAGGAACCATATTCGGACCGTCCGAGAAAGCATTTTTCGGATCAAAATGAGTTTCGATATACAGTCCCGCGACCCCGATCGACATTGCGGACCGTGCCAAGGATTCGACAAAATCCCGATTCCCGCCGGAAGCTCCGCCCAATCCCCCCGGTTCCTGTACCGAATGGGTTGCGTCGAACACCACGGGGTATCCGAAATTCTTCATGATCTGCAGCGATCTCATATCCGACACCAAGCGATTGTAGCCAAAGCAAGTGCCTCTTTCACACAGCAGAACGTTTTCGTTGCCTGACATCGTGACTTTTTTATAAACATTTTCCATATCCCACGGCGCGAGAAACTGTCCTTTTTTAATTTCGATGACCTTTCCCGTTTTTGCCGCAGCTATTAACAGATCAGTTTGGCGACACAAAAACGCCGGAATCTGCAAAACGTCGACGACTTCCGCAACTTCCTGACACTGCCAGGACTCATGGACATCCGTAACGATCAGACATCCGAACTTTTCCTTCAACTCGCGGAAAATTTTAAGGGCCTCTCCCATCGGTACGCCGCGACGGGCGTTCAGACTTGTACGATTTGCCTTATCGAAAGAGCTTTTGAAAATAAATGGAATTCCTAATTCGTTGGTGGTTTTTATCAACGACTCCGCACACCGAAACGCAACGTCGCGGCTCTCCAAAGCGCACGGGCCTGCGATAAGAACGAAAGGCAAATTATTTGCGATTGAAATACTTCCGGCCTTAACTGTAACTGTTTTCATTGTTGCCTCTTGTTTTTTCTGATCATTTTTTCACGGAATCCTTTGGAGTCGGCTTTGCAGGAGTCGGCACCGATTTTCCGTCCGTAGTTTGTTCCGAATTCGCAGCGCTCCCCCGATTCGGATCCTCTTTTGCCGGCAATATACTTTCGTTTGCAACCTTATCGATAACAGAAACTTTCGTGGGTTTGTTTTTGGCGATCTTCGCCATAACCAGGCAGTTAATCATGAAAATGGTCATTAAAATGGCAGTAGACTTCGTCAAAATATTTGCCTGTCCTCTGACTGAAAACATGCCGCTGGCTGCACCGCCGCCGCTGGATCCCAAGGCCCCGTCGGAATCGTGCTTTTGCAACAAAATCAACCCAATAATCGCTAACGTGAGAGCAAAATGTAAACCCAATAAAACCGATAGCATGGCAACTCCCTATTCAAACTCAATCGCACGGTTAGGACAGACTGAAGCGCAACACCCGCAACCTAAGCAAACTTCTTTGTCGATAACAATCTTACCGTCTTTTTCCGAAATTGCTTTCATGGGACAAACTTCCGCGCACTCCAAACACTTTTGGCATTTTTCAGCAACAATTTTCACAGTCCTACCTCAAATAACGTTGCACAATGATAACTGTTTTCAAATTAAAGAGCAAGAAGGGGAGGGGTATTTGTCGGCGGGGTATTTTCTGTTCTTTATAACGTCTCTTTTCATTGTTTAAATTTTGGTTTTCTGTTCGCAAACGAAATATTTTTTAAAATATTAACCATTTATTAACGAATAACGACACATGATCGATTATATTGAGTCAGGAGGGAAGGAAAAATGAAAAAAGTTCTGTTTGTGTTTATGATTAGTGTTCCGAGTTTTGCGATGGAACCATCGCCTTACGAGACTCGTCTGAAGAATGTTGAAAACGCCGTGACAGACATCAAAGACATTCTGGAAGGAGAGGAAATTCCGGGATTAAAGCCGCGAGTCGAGGCTAATGCAACAGCCATAAATTCTCTCCGAGATAACACAAGAACGCTGTCCGGTGATATCGAAGAATTGACTGCATCATTGGCTTCAGCTGAAACTCGGCTTTCTTCTCATGATGTTCGTTTGGAAAATGTTGAAGCCGATGTTGCGGATATCAAAGACATTCTGAATGATAAAACAGATTCTTCGGGAAAAACAATTCTTGGACTGAAATCACAAGTCAGGATTAACACAACGACTGTAGATTCCCTCAAAGAGAATATAGGGAGTATGTCTGAGGGAATTTCGTCTCTGACTACGTCATTGACCACATCAGTGAATAGTCTTTCTTCTCAGATTTTCGATATTCTCAGTTCAATTGACGGTGTAGAGGAAAAAATAAATAAGGGCTGGGATACGTTTCTGGAGGAGAAATTCCAGGAATACATGAAGATTAAAAAGAAAGTTCTCGATATTATTGCTGCCTGTAAAGCTAACGGGAATCCGACTCCGACCTACATTATGGAGACAGCGGATCAATTACAAGCATGCAGCCTGGATGTGCGACGCAAAGCACTGTCTGATATTTTGGGTAAACTCAATGTTTTCGCAACTCTGTTGGACAGCGACAAACTGGATTCTCTTCAAGAATATATCAATAATACCAGTGTTCCTGCGCCTAAACTAAAAGAAGTCCAACCTCTCTTATCGGGGATTGTTGTTGAAGGAGAATACCTAAAAGTCTCCGGTGCGACCCGAACATTTACCAGGGCATCGGGATTTAAGAGGGGTCTTCCGAAACAAGATTGGATGGATCAATCTTGCGATTATTTTGCGTATGGATTGCGGCCTGTTTTGGAGAAATCGATAGCTCGAGAGAATCTCAGTCGCAGTACGAGCAATGCGGCAGTCGAATTGACAAACGCGCTTGCTCGGGCAGGTTATAATGCCGCAATTCAAGCTGCGGAGAGGATGACTTTCCCCGCAGATAATTTTACGGATCTTGTTACGGATTACAATCGATTGCTGACTCACCATGACATTTAGCTTTTCAGAGAATTTAAGGTAACTTAGCGATTAACGGAAAGGTGCGATCGCGGCTTGCGCCTCGCTCTTCTGCCTGCAAATATTTTCTGACAAAATTTATTGAGAGAGGCTTTTTTTGCTGCAGCGACAGCTTGTCCAAAGTCTTCAAAATGCGCGAAATTTCCGGAATATCTCGTCTGCACATCATCAGAATATATTCCACGACATTGTCTGCGATTTCTATTGCGTAATCCCGTGCCAATTTCTTCGTGACTTTAAAAAGCAGCTCGTCGCTGTGGCTGGATATTCGCGTGACCGGCAACAGATTTAATCTTGACCTCAGATCGGGCAGGGAGACATTCCACAGCGCGGGCGGAGTTACATCGATGATTATGAAATAACGGCGTTTTTCCTTAGCGATGTTGTAAAAATCGAACAGCCAACGTTGGTCTGTCAGGAAATCCTGAAAATTATCGAACACGAAGTTGCATTTGTTGTCCTTTGTATAATTGAACAGATCGCGAGGGTCATTGTTTAGACAACTTCTTAAGACACAGACAGCGTTGGCGGATTGTGCCCACAGGGAAGCCAAATGAGTTTTTCCGACGCCGTGTTCTCCCACGATTACGAGTCCGTTGGAATTCCAGTTCGGCCAGCGGGTGAGGTACGCCAAGGCTTCGCGATTTTCGACGCTTTCGATGAAATCGCTCCAACTTAGACTTTCTTCTTTTGAAAAATCAAAAACTTCCTGAACAGTTCTCATTCGCTTTCCGACGCTTTCCGAAATACTCCTACTGCTTATACATCTGGCTGGCTTTGAATTTGCATATGCCGAAATTTATCAAATCTCGCAGCATCGCAGTTACGGGAATGGAAATAAGAACTCCGAGGACGTTCAGCAGTTTAAATCCGGCGAAGAAAGCGAACAGTATCCAGAGAGGATGCAATCCGGTTCCTTTCCCGACGAATTTTGGAGATAGAATATATCCTTCAACTATTTGACCCAGAGCATAAATCGCGAGCAAAACGCAAAGTTTCGTTCCGGTTAGCGAAGATATCGACAGAAAAATTACCATAAAACAGGCTATCATGGCTCCAATGAAAGGAATAAACGAAAGTAATCCCGAGAGTAATCCGAAAAACAAGCTGTGATCTATTCCGATAATTCCCAAAAATATCGAATAATACGCGAACAATATCGCTACCACGTAAAATTGCGCGTTAAAGAACTTTCGGAACGATCTTCGTATAATCGAAAAAACTTCGGATACGAATTCGTGGTGTCTCAGAGGTATAATATTGTATATTTTTGAGGACAACTTTTCCCAATCTTTCGCAAAATAATAGAAAGAAATAGGAGTGATTACGAAAAACGACATCCACTCCGCGATGGTGCTTTTTTGGGAAGCGATTCCTTTTAGTACCGAAGTTAATATCAGTAATTTTTGGTCTGCATATTTTTGTAATTCTTGCCTTAGGCTTTCTATCTCCGATTGATAAGGTTCGGCAGTTTCGGAGGAAATAAATTGATCTGAGAATTTTATAAAATCATCATAGTGCTTCGGCATGTTTTCCACGATGTACAGGATATATTCTTTGATTTTTGGAATAAAAACCAGCCCTGCAGAAACAAGCAACGCCAAAAACAGAATCACGAACGCAAAACTTATCAAAGACCTATTTGTATATTCAGAGGCGAAATTTATCGCAGGGGCGCACAGATAGGCCAGAACAAACCCGAACACAAAAGGAAAAGAAACATCGGCAAATACATAGAAAAAGGAAACAACGCAAGCTAAAACAAAACCCAAAAGCAAAAACTTTCCGTTATGAGCATAATTCATTTTTAACCCATTCATACCTTCTCGCGTAGTCCAGTCCAGAATAAATTGTCATTCCGCAGACAAACAAAACGAACGCATCTAATGATAAATTGATTGCAAACGTCTTGCAAGTCAATACCAGAATTACGAACATCAATTGAACGGCGGTGTTGATTTTGCTTGACATGAGAGGTGAGAATTCCAGTTTGATTTTTTTCAGCAGGCAGACTGATACAACAGCCAATATTAGAATATCTCTCAATACCACCACAGCTGCCAGGTAGCACGGAATGATTTTTTCGTACGCGAAAAGCAAATAGGATGCGAACATCAAGACTTTGTCGGCAACTGGGTCTAACATCGCTCCGAATTTCGAGGTAATTTTAAATTTGCGGGCAAGGTAACCGTCGAAAAAATCCGAAACTGCCGCGACAGAAAAAACAACCAGCGCCCAAGCAAACTTACCCTCCAGGAAGACTGCGACGAACAAAAATGCTGACAATATCCTTGATATAGTTATGAGATTAGGAACGAATTTCAGCATTGATCTTTTCGAAAGCTAGCTGAAGACTAAATAAGTCGGTCAACGCGGCGGCGGGAATTTCCAAAACCATCCTTTTCGGGGAAAACAAAATCACCTTATATTCCTTGAGCCGCTCGTAATTACCCAAATAATCCTGAGTGTAAATTGCGACAGCAGTTGTTTCGGATTTTTTTTCTTCGCGGCCGATTATGTTGTGACTTCTGAGGATTTTTTGTACAGCTTCTTTCGAAAACCTGAAGGAAAATTTCGCGATATAAGTCTTTCCCGAGAACTTTTCCTGATCTATCGAGTAGTCGTATATGCAATCCTGAATTTTTTCTTCCTGAATTTTGTTTTTTAGAGACACAGCCTCGGGAAAGTAGCTGTCCAGCAGCCTGTTAAAAGCTCTGTTCATCGAACCCGAAAGAGCTTTTTGTTTCGCTGCCAGAGAATTTCTGTCTGTTGCTTTTACTGTAATGCCGTTAACCTCAAGACAAGGGATCTCCGCCGAAACGCTGAACAAGCAAAACAATAACGAAAATAAAAAGCCCTTCACGTTGAACATCGTCTTACACTGATTACTGCGTTAGTCGATAATGTCCAACTTGTTGAAGAAGAAATTTATTTCAATTTCCGCGTTTTCCTCGGAATCAGAACCGTGAACGGAGTTGTGCTCTATGCTCTCTCCGAAATCTCTGCGAATAGTTCCGATTTCCGCGTTGGCAGGGTTTGTCGCTCCCATGACTTCGCGGTTCTTCAGAACGGCATTTTCTCCGCTTAATACCTGAACAACAACAGGTCCCGAGGACATGTAATCGCAAAGACTGTCATAAAAAGCTTTATCTTTGTGCACCGCGTAAAATTGCTGTGCTTGCTCTTTTGTTAATTGGATTCTGCGCATGGCCACGATACGCAACCCGGCCCGCTCCAATCTTGCGTCGATACTTCCGATAAGATTTCTCGCAACGGCGTCCGGCTTTATAATAGAAAGTGTTTTTTGTACAGACATTTACTTTTTCCTAATACTTTTTTCTAACTTAATTTCTCCCAACCACTTTGGGATTGTTTCCAATATTTTACATTTTCCCGTTGGTTTTTCAAGTCTTCGAACATCGACTGCGCGGTTTCGGATGAACCCTCTCCCTCAAAAATAAAAATAATCCGCTCAAAACCGAAGTCCTCGGAATTTTTTCCCTGATAATTTTCGTTCTCATGATCATTGACTTTGGAGTTCTCAATCCAGTTTTTGTAATCAAAACTGTCCGTTACCACCAATACGGTTGCCTGATTCGGATTTTCAATTTCCGAAGTCAGATAAACCGACTGAAGTTCTGAAAACCCCAGCGACTTGTCTCCGTGCGGAATGAATGCGTTTTTTGAGAAGGTCCACAAGGTTTTGTCGACGACCTTAACCCGATCCTCCACAGGGCTGAAAAAAATGCATTTTTTCCCTGAATCGTAGACCTTCTCCAACAATTTTACGACGGAAGGAACCAAATTTCCGCTCATAACATGATAAAAACTCAGTTCCATATTTCTCTCCGTTATTATTCGTTTCTATCCGTCGGCCTTTGCGATTATTTCGCGTAGTTTCTGCACAGGAAATCGAAAAGCAGATGCACTCCGAATCCCGTCACGCCTTTTGAGCAGATGAACAAGTCATCTTTCGTGGTTTCAACACCAGCGATATCGATGTGCGCCCATCTCTTGTCATTAACAAACCGCTTCAGAAACTGAGCCGCAGTCGTTCCGCCCGCCCGCGTACCCGGCTTGCCCAAATTCATCATGTCCGCCAAATCTGAATTTATAGACTTGTCGAAATGCTCGGAGAGAGGCATTCTCCAAACTTTTTCTCCGGTAATTTCCGAGGACGTCTTCAGTTGGTCCGCCAACTTATCGCAATTTGAGAAAAGTCCGGCAAATTCGTGACCCAGTGCAACAACGATCGCTCCCGTCAGAGTTGCCAAGTCAATAATCGCTTCTGGATTATGCTTGCTTTGCACATACCACAACGCATCTGCGAGAATCAAACGACCTTCCGCATCAGTGCTCATGATCTCGATGGTCTGCCCGGACATCGATTTTACGACATCTCCCGGGCGCTGCGCTGTTCCCGACGGCATGTTCTCAACCAGAGCCATTGCTCCGACGACGTTTACAGGCAGTTTGTTTAACGCAATCGCTTTCATTAATCCCAGAACGGTTCCCGACCCGGCCATGTCGTAGCGCATTTCATGCATTCCATCATCTGGTTTTATGCTGATACCTCCGCTGTCGAAAGTTACGCCTTTTCCGACGAATGCCACGGGTTTCGCACTTTTGTCCGCTGCACCGTTCCATTTCAGGATGACCAACCGCGGATCTTTTTCGCTTCCCTGTGCGACTCCGAGCAGTGCGCCCATGCCGAGTTTCGCCATCTCATCTTTTTCTAAAATCTGAACTTCGACACCCAGCGGCTTCAGCTCAGACTCGGCGATTTTCGCCAATGTTTCAGGATAAATTACATTTGCCGGCTCGGATACGACTTCTCTCGTCAAGAAGATTCCGTCCGCCAAATTTCTGAACCACGCAAACTCAGATTCCACCGCTTCGCACTCTTCAGTTACAAACACGGCGCGTTTTAGTTTTGGTTTGCATTCACAATCACATTTCGTCTTATATTTATCGAAATTCCACGATCTCAACATAAATCCGAGAGCGATTAACTCAGTGCCGTATTTTTGGCACTTGAAAGACACGTCGCTTCCGGAGATCAAAACAGAGATCTCTTCGTCCAACTTCGCCGATGCGCAATATACGGCGGCTCCCAGTTTTTCCAACTCAAACTCAGAATATTCCCTCGATTTTTCACCCAAACCGACCAGAATTACGTGATTTATTTTATCTGCGCACGAAACGAAAGAGCAAGTCTTGAAAAGACCGCCGCAGAAATTCAGTTTTCTTATGCTTTCGGAAATTTTTCCGCCGACATCCAATGCCGCCGCGCCAGCCGATAAACTGCCGTCGGAATATACCCCGACTGCGACAGAACAATTTTCAGATCTACTCGCCGAAAATCTAACGTCCTTTACTACCATAACAAACTCCAATAATAAACGCGGAGTCAAGTCTACTAAATAAAATTTTCAAATACAAGGAACGCAGGAAAATGTAAGGCTGACGGGTTAAAGTTTGCGGTGGGAGGGATTAGTTTTTGTCGCCACGCTTTTGGTTAACGAAAAATTAATAATTTTTTAACTTTTTACGGGCAAACTCGGTAACATATTGATTTTTATCAAAAATTTTATTTTTAATTTTATAAAATGTGTTTATATATGTTGTAAAAATATCACCGTTAACCAAAAAGTTTTGCAAACAGTTGAAAATCAAAAACGCCTGTCATAAGCTCAGCGTGCTTTTTTATTTAGGAGTTTAAATATGAAAAAAGTGATGTTAAGCGCAGCGGTTTGCGCGATGGCGTTCTCGGCGAACGCTGAAGATGTAGTGGTTGTAGAATCCGCTCGTACGAGTGCTTTCAACAGCATCTACGGTGGTTTGGGAATCGGCGGAAGCTTCTTGAAGTCAGACGCTGATTACCTCGACAAAGATGGAAATCACCACGATAAAGCGAAAGCGAATCGTTTCATTGGTTCCTTCGTCCTCGGTGGCGGAAAAGTGTTCAGCAACAACGTATACGCTGGTGCTGAGTTGCTCATGGATTGGGGAAAGAACAAGAAGTTTGAGATTTACGATAAGTCCAAGAAGCACACTGACGACTTTAGCATGAAGGGATTCATTCCTCAGCTCAGTGCAAAGGTTGGTTACGCATTCAAGAACGATACTTTGGTTTACGGAAAATTAGGATGTGCTTGGTCGAAGGTTTCTCTTTATGATCTGGGTAGCAAAGAAGGAGGTTCCGAGACAAAGTCTTCTGTCGTGTTGGGATTGGGAGCTGAGAAGGCTTTCTGCAAGAAGTTCTCTACCGCTTTGGAGGGAGACTACAACTTTGGTTGGAAGTTTAGAGACGAGCGCTACAACAAAGGTTGGACTGTCCGCGCTTTGGTTAAGTACAACGTAAAGTACTAATTGGCGTCCATATAATAACTTAGCCTCGGCTTTGGTCGGGGCTTTTTTTTTCTTTTCGTGATTCCGAAATTCGTGGCAAAAAAGTCACTATCAAATGAAAAATCTCGTAAAATCTTGAGAAGCAACCGCGGGAGCTGTATTCTGAAAGAGCTTTTTAATTAGGAGATTAAAATGAAAAAAGTGATGTTAGGCGCAGCGGTTTGTGCAATGGCGTTCTCGGCGAACGCGGAAGAGGTGGTTGTCGAAGAGGCGGCCGTTCGGACGAGTGCTTTCAGCAGCATTTACGGCGGTTTGGGGATCGGCGGTAGCTTCTTGAAGTCAGATGCTGCTGATTACTTCGACAAAGATGGGAATCACCACGATAAAGCGAAAGCCAATCGTTTCATGGGTTCTTTCGTTCTTGGTGGCGGAAAAGTGTTCAGGAACAATGTATACGTTGGTGGTGAATTCTTAGCTGATTTCATGAAGAACAAGAAATTTGAGGCTTACGATAAGGACAAGAATCACACCCACGATCGTGATATAAAGGGATTCATTCCTCAGATC
>JAGABS010000059.1 GCA_017614525.1 Alphaproteobacteria bacterium | reverse complement strand
TAATCCAGATCCTGAGAGTCATCCCTTTCTTGAGGCCAGGAATCACTTTGCAAGTAAGCTACTTTTTGTCGCTTTCTTAAGTTAAATCGAGATGGGTTTAATTCTTCCATTGAATGTACGGAATCATCTTCTTCTACAGCAGTTTTGACATCAGATGACTCCTCATTTAATTGTTCACCTTGAGTTTGCGAAATATACACCTGAGTAAATGATGTTTGAGATTCTGAAAAATCCCTTATCCCCAACTGAAATCGAGGAGAATCCGTTCGATAAAGCTTTACCAGACCGCCTGGATTGTCATTTGTACCAAAAACGCTCGCCGATAAAACAACAAAACAACCTAACAATATGGACTTTTTCATTTTGTAATCCTCTAACTAAACACGCTAAATACATATAACACAAAGCAAGCACATGTAACCGACATCAACAAATCACCACTCGCCAACACCATTTTGGGCACCGACTGATCCGCGAAAACTTCTTCAATTTTCCAAATACACAAAACTGCCCCAAGCGCTCCCCCTTCTAGCATAGAATATGCTGAGTTGTAAAGTTTATTTGTGACTTTTACGTTTTGTACCCTAAAAACAAAATGAAGAAGACCGAAACCGCCCCGTAGTTCGGTCGTATCTCCGTATTAAGCAAAGCATTTTCTTATTGTTTTTCTATTGATATATTTTGTGTCAAGTATCTGTCAATCTTTACCGAGAGTGTAGGATATTGTAATTCCAATGACTCCCGAATATAGCATTCTATGTCTTTATCTCTTTTCAGTTCCCGTATAATCTGCATCAAAAATTCATTATCTCTATCAACCTTATCCAGTTGTCTCTTAGCTCTATCATTTCGATCTTTGAGTTTTTTCAATAAATTCTCGTTACATACATTCGACCTGGAAAAAAGTTCGCATTCTTCTCTGATTTTTGATGTCAACCAATAATATTGATTATTATCAAGTATCCTAAAATGCTCTTTTATATCCACATTATGCGTAAATTGCTGAACGATTTCTTCAGAATGTTCTCCTTTGCTAAACCTGTTTATGAGTGAACGCGTACTACTGTGTTTCATTAATCTCAGCAAATATTCCCTCAGATCTTCATTCTTTTTCTGGGACGCATTGAGTGGTTTCAACACGTTTTGCCACCATCTTTCTCCTAACAAAATTCTGTTTAAGGTGCCATTGACTTGTTCACTTTCTTTTTTTTGCTGTTCAGATTTTTTTTGTTCATCCGCAAGTGCCTGATTCAAACGATTAACCTCTGATTTGTAGCCTTCTTTTTTATTCAATTCGACTTCATATCTACCTTGAATTTCACGAATCTCATTCTTTGAATCTTTGAGACTTTTTTCCGTTTCCTTTAGCCGTCGCTTAGTTTGTTGATATAAATGTTCAAATTTATTATCGTTTTGCTGACTTTTATGTATGTCGACAACTTCTTGTTTGACAGGCTTTATTTCTAATTTTGCTTGCAATTCCGCTAATTCTTGATTTTTGGTTTGCAATGCGTGTTGCATTTCTTTTTGAGTTTCCTTCAGTTGATTGGCTAAACTAATGGTTTCCGTCTGAGACTTCTGTAATTGGGTTGTCAAATTCGCTAAGCTAGCTTGGGTCTGCTGCTGTTGAGCTATTACATTATTTCTTTCCGCTTGAAATCGCTGTAAATGAGCGCTTAAATCGCTTATTTGTTTGTCTTTGTTTCCCAATAGATTGTTCCAAAATCCTTCGCGTTTTTGAATTTCTTGTTCTCTCTGTTGTATTTCTTTCAATCTGTTTAAAGTCTGATTCCAAGAAAACATGAATCTAGATTCTTTTCCCTTCTCGATGTTCAACTGCTCGGTTAGCTCTGCTATTTTTTTATCTTTTTCCTGTAAAATTTCTGCGCCTTTTTCCCTTAACCATTGGCCAAATCTCTGTAGGTTGCCTTGTTCAAAACTAACTGATTTTTCTGTTCGATTTTTAGTTGTTTGCTGAATACGCTGAATCTCTGTTTCTTTATTCTGCAAGAGACGGTTTAAGTCTGTTATCTTTTCATTTTGTTCAGTAATTTTTATATTAAGTTTTTCCTTTTGTTTTTTGGATTCTTCTTCACTCGTTTGTAATGTACTTATCTGTTGCTTTAAAAAATCAATTTGCTTAGACAGTTCTTTGCTTTTTTCTTCAAATCCTGCCCGCTGAGCAATACTATTTTGGTTATTTGATCTTTCTAATTCAAGTTCAACCTCTTTTTCTAAAACGAGATTATCTAATTCCTCAATACGATCTTCGGCCTTATCGTTACAAACCTTCAATTGGTTTTGTCGAGTCTGAAGCCTAATTTTAATTATCCTAAGTTCCTCTATCTGAGATCTTTGCCTTTCTATTTCTCTTTTCAATTCTTTAATTTCATTATTTTTAGTTCTTACAATGAAATCATCTGCTTTTGATCCTGTTTTCTTAGCGAAATGTCTCTTTTTATTGCTCTTTATATTTTTCGGAGCATTTTCTTTATCGATTGTAATGTTCTTGGGATTGTTCTCCTCACTTGATGTTTTAATTCGTTTCTTTTTGCCAGAATCTTTTTTCGTTTCGCTGGTCATGGAGACTTTTCTTTTAGCACCAATCATTTTCGGCAATTCGTTGATCTTCTTTGGTAATTGAACGGTTTCACCGGAAGATTCCAGCAGTTCAATTTGTGTTTGAATTGTGCTATCAGAAACTTCAGACTGTTCGGTTTTTACTTTCGGATTCAATATTTTCTCAAAAATTTCACTTACAGACGGAATAGATTCCATATCGCTAGAATCAGAAAAATCTCCCTGGACCTTCTGATCGCCTTTATCTTCACTCTCAAAAATATTCCACTGAATTGATGATGAGCTGCTTTCTTTTTTGTTAAATACCGTATCTTGAAAATCAGAAACATCACTGAGAGCCAACGAAAGTCGCGAATTCGTTTTCTCCGCATTCATTTCACTGTTAAAACCGTCCTGCATTCCGTACAAACTTAACGAAACAACAGCAAAACTTGCAAAAAGTATGGATTTCCTCATTTTTTTCGTCCTTTGTAATACTCCCAATTACCTATATAAGGGCTTTTTTTTATTTTCCAAGTAAAAATGCAAGATTTTTCAAAAATATTGGCAGCAAACTGTTTCCTGCCATCGGACTAAAAAATAAATAATAGACACAAAGTTAAATATGTGGTACACACTGGATCGGTTTAGGTAGTTTTTGTGGTTTTAGTAGTCGAAAAGAAGGGTTTCGTGCGTTTGCGTGGTACGAATGTACGAGAAGTATTTGAATAAGATAAAACCACGCGATAGTGTGAAGACCAAAATTTCCGACTGGGGCACAATATACCCTCAGCTCCAGATTTTGTTCAACAAGGAGTCGAATGTTTCGAAGTCGAAGTAGCTCGGCTTACATAAAATTCCCTACGGGTTCTTTCTCGAAGTTACCGAAAGCCCCTTTCCTGCAGAATTTTATTTTACGAGTACTGCGACGTCCTCATCTAGGAAATTATATCCTGCAACTCAAACGCCTCTATAAATTCTCGCCATTCGCCCTTGCTCAGCCCGCTGGTTTCCTGAGAAATTCTTTCTCCTTGCAACATCCTCTTGTTAAGATCAATGCACTTTTTCGAAACGCTTACCGAATTTTTTCGGTAATTCATGAAGGCATCATACGCAAAAGGAACCCACGCTTTAACAATATCCAAAATTGCGTTTGCATAGCACTGAATCTCGTATTGAGCGTGAGAATCCGCCCGCAATTTCAAAAAATGAAACAAATTATGCAGATCGATTTTCCAGTACATCTCGGTGTAAACATTAACGGGCAAGATAGTTCTGGCCAGCTCTCGGGTCAGCCCCAAATTATTGAGCATATGCGAATATTTTTCGTATGCCTTTTCGCTGAATTCCGACAAAGTTTCTGCGATTTCCGACTTATCTTCCAGAGACATTTGGTCATCTGCCCTACCCTGCTTATTGGTTTTAGATTGCCCCGCAATTTTCGACAGCTCAGGAATGTAAAACTCATTACTCAACACCGAATATCTTGCTGAATATTCATTCACATTTGCCGTGCGATGCCGAACCCAATGCCGCATCACAAAAATAGGAAGTTTTACGTGCAATTTTATCTCGCACATTTCGAACGGAGTCGTATGCCCGTGCCTCATCAAATAATTTATCAGCCCGCGATCCTCATTTACCTGCTTCGTCCCCGCACCATAAGAAACTCTCGCTGCCTGCACGATAGATGAATCAGTTCCCATATAATCCACAACCCGAACAAACCCGTGATCCAAAACAGGAATCGTTTTATATAAAATTTTCTCCAGCTCCGCCGAAATCACCCGATTGGTCTCATTTTTCACGGTCTCACACATTTTTTTATCTCCTCTGTTTTGATTCCTTCCATCATCTGGTATTGTAGTAGCGATTGGAGAAAAATGCACCTGCGAAAAGGAGATTTATGGAAAGATTTATCGATGGAAAAGCAATCGCTGAAAAATTTTGTGAAACACTAAAAGGAAAAGTCGAAAGATTAAAAAGTGCAGGAATCACTCCGTGCATAGCTCTGATAAAAGCAAATGACGATCCCGCCAGCGAAATCTATGTCTCTAAAAAAGAAAAATTGGCGAAAGCTCTCGGAATAAAGTCGCAAGTTTACAAATTTCTTCCGGGAGTAAAGGAAGATTTTTTGAAAGATCTGATCAAAGATTTAAACCAAGATCCGAGCGTTCATGCGATACTGCTTCAGTCGCCGCTTGCCGAGGGTTTGATTTTCAAAAAACTCATAAATTTGATCTCGCCCGAAAAAGATGTCGACGGACTCACATCAATTAATCAAGGAAGATTATTTGCCGGAGAAAACGGCGTTCTTCCCTGCACACCTCAAGGTGTTATGCATTTAATCCACTCTGTAAAAAAAGATATCTCTGGCATGCACGCGGTTGTTTTGGGAAGATCGGTTATCGTCGGACGCCCGATGGTTTCCCTGCTGCTGAATAACGACTGTACCGTTACGGCGCTGCACTCCAAATCGAAAAATACCCTCGAAATCTGTTCAACTGCCGACATAATCGTAAGCGCAGTCGGAAAACCGAAATTTGTTACCAAAGACTTTATCAAAACGGGAGCGATAGTTATAGATGTCGGGATAAATCGAATCACGACTCTGGAAGGCAAGAGGAAAGTTGTCGGAGATGTGGATTTCGAAGACGTCTGGAATTCCGTAGGGGCTATCACCCCTGTTCCCAACGGGGTCGGTCCGATGACGGTAGCGTATCTGATGAGCAACACTGTAAATTTGGCGATAGACCAAAATCGAAAAAAGCTCGGTATTACATCTGATAAATTTTAATGAGTCAGAGAAGATCTGTCTTTGCATCATCAAATTTATTTTTCTTTCGCATTGAGTTATTTTTGCTCGTTTTGTATCATTTGTGAGGTTATTTTTTAGAGAGGAATTATGGCGGAAGAACAGCAAGAACAAGTTTTGGGAGTGGTCGCTCAGTATACGAAGGATTTGTCTTTTGAAAACATAAATCCGATTTCACAGATCGCCGCGTCGAACGAGCAGCCGAATATTGATGTTCAGTTGAAGGTTAACACGAATAAAGCCAAACAAAAAGACGTTTACAATGTCGAACTGATTACCGAAATTACTGCGAAAGTAAAAGATACGACTTTGTTCGTAGCGCAGTTAAATTACTGCGGTGAATTTTTGATAAAAGGGTTTGATGAGGAATTGATGAATCCGATTTTATACATCGAATGCCCGCGTTTATTGTTCCCGTTTGCTCGCAATATAATCGCAAACGCAGTGAACGAAGGCGGTTTTCCTCCGCTTTTCTTGGCTCCTGTTGATTTCGCGGGATTGTATCAACAGCAAATGGAAGCAAACAATCAGGTAAAACAGTAAGGGAATCCGATTTGAAGAAGAACGTCATCGAATTTGAAAATCAACTTTCGTTGTTGGATTGTGGTTTCTGTGATGACGTTGCTTCGGATTTCCAATCTGAAAAGCCCCGCTCCGAGGAAATTAATCCTGGTTTGAAAAAAATTCCGCTAAAAAAAGAATCAACCACAAGGAAGACCGGTTCAAAAGAAATCTCGGTTCGTGCTGTTGTTGAGAATGTTGCTGAGTCCAATTCCATCGAGAAAAAATCAAATAGCGAATCAAATTCTTCCGAAAGCGAATCGATCGACGCAAAAAACTCAGATAAAAAAAAACTAGCGATCTCGAATGATTCGATCAATACGAAAAATTCCGATGAAAAAAAACTGGCCATCTTGGTAGACGGATCAAATTTTATCTATCGAGCGTTCTATGCATTACCGCAGCTGACCTCCCCCGACGGAAATCCTGTCGGCGCGGTCTACGGATTTTGTTCAATGCTCATTTCTCTTTTGGGAAAGCACAAATCAGACCTGTTTTGCGTTGCACTCGACGCCGGACGGGACACTTTTCGAAAGGAAATTTATCCCGAGTACAAGAACAACAGAGAGGAAACGCCAGCCGATCTAAAGTCACAATTTCCGATTTTGATAGAGGCGTGTCATGCTTTCGGAATACCTATAATTGAGACGGTTGGATACGAGGCCGATGATATCATTGCGACAATCGCGACGAAGTTATCTCAGCAAAATTATGAAGTCCGAATCATCGCTTCCGATAAAGATTTGATGCAGCTTATTAACGAAAATATCTATTTGTTTGACCCGATAAAATCCAAAGTAATAAAAGAAAACGAAGTTGCGGAAAAATACGGAGTGGCTCCGCACCAAATGGTGTCGCTGCAGGCACTGATGGGAGACTCCACCGATAATATTCCGGGAATTCAAGGTGTCGGGCCGAAGACTGCAGCAAAGTTACTTAACCAATTTCAGTCGTTGAAAAATATATACGATGAAATTGAAAACGTGGTTCCGACAAAACTCAGGGAAAAATTAATTACTCAAAGAAATATGGTAGAGATTTCTGAAAAATTGGTCACTCTCTGCCGAAGTGTACCAATAGATAAAAATTTTTCGGATTTGAAGATAAATCTCGATACCGAAAGAACGAAAAATTTTTTGAGTAAGTACAATTTCAATTCGTTGGTAAAAAGATTAGAAAAGCAATCCAATCAAATCGAGCAAAAACAGCGTCGTTATCTTAATCTTTCTCGATCAGACGATCTGGAAAATTTTCTCAAGATGAATCGAGCGAAAAAGTTCAGTATTTTCTCCACCACATGTTTTAATCAGAGTGAGATTTTGGTTATCTGCACAGAGTCTCATGTCGTCAGCTGTTTTTTCATTCGAGATGAAGACGAAAAAAACTTGCTCACTGAAAAGAATGTTCTCAGTTACGGAGATCTCCAAGAAGTTTTGAATCCGTATCTTGAAAATGAATCCGTGGAAAAAATCGGGCTGCGCGGAGCTCTCAGACTATTCCCGAACATGAAGTCATTCAACGATATCGGCGCAATGGGATACCTGCTACACGGAATCATCGGAAATAAGATTTCAGATTTGTTTCCTGAAAATGACTCTTACATTTGCAAGTTTAATTTTTCGGAGGTTTGCAACACGGAACAATGCTGCCTGTTGGCGTCGCTTATGTTCGATGAATTCGAAAACTTTCGCGCAGAATTAGTTCGAAATAACTTGATGGATATTTACCAAAAAATCGACATGCCGTTGATTCCCATCTTGAATGAAATGGAAGCAAAAGGAGTTTTAGTTTCGAAGGAAAAACTTCAAAACTTCGCAGAAGAGCTGAAGGAAAAAATAAAAAAACTTGAATCAGAATTATTTGCAATTTCGGGACGGGAATTTAATCCGGCATCGGGCAAACAGCTATCGAAGTTGTTATTCGACGAATTAAAAATTCCGAAACCGTCGAAAAAAAATTCGTTGGATATAGAAAGTCTGGAAGAATTGTACGGCTACAGTCCGATCCCAAAGTTAGTTGTGGAATGGAGAAAGCTATCCAAGTTGCTTTCCACATACACCTATTCACTTTGCGATTTGTTAAATCCGGAAACAAATCGGCTTCACACTCGATTTAATGTCACAGCAACTTCGACGGGCCGTCTTTCTTCGTCTAATCCGAATTTGCAGAATATTCCGCATCGAACCGAACAAGGAAGAAAAATTCGATCGGCCTTCATCAGTCCGCATGCCAGTAAATTGGTTTCGTTCGATTATTCGCAAATCGAGCTTAGAGTACTGGCG
The DNA here is from genome assembly GCA_017614525.1 of Alphaproteobacteria bacterium. Taxonomy (GTDB): domain Bacteria; phylum Pseudomonadota; class Alphaproteobacteria; order UBA3830; family UBA3830; genus UBA3830. The sequence continues at coordinate 22,713 of JAGABS010000059.1, read as the reverse complement.
CATATGGCGAACATAAAATTTTTGAAAGACGCGTTTTTGAAAAATTTGGACATTCATCAGGCAACCGCGTCTCAAATTTTCGATGTGAATTTGGAAAACGTGACTCCCGAAATGCGTGCTCGAGCAAAGACGATTAATTTCGGAATTATCTACGGTATGTCGCATTTCAGACTTGCAAAAAATCTGAATATTTCGAATTCCGAAGCGAAAAATTACATAAGAAGTTATTTTCAAAGGTTTCCCGAATTCGAAAAATTCCGCGATGATGTTTTGAATTTTGCCCGAAAAAACGGATATGTTGAAACCTTAATCGGACGTCGGTGTTTTTCAAAAGAAATCAATGCAAAAAATCCTATGCTGCGTCAGTTCGGAGAAAGACAAGCGTTTAACGCAATCATTCAAGGAACCGCTGCCGATATTGTGAAAATTGCCATGATAAAAGTCTCGAAAATTTTACAAAACTTTCATTCCGACATGATTCTGCAAATTCATGACGAATTAGTTTTTGAAGTTCCGAATGAATTCGTTGAAAATATCATTCCGTCGGTAAAATCCATAATGGAAAACGCCTATCATTTATCTGTGCCGTTATTCGTGGAATCAAAATACGGCGACTATTTAAGATAAAGATTTGTTAAAGCGCATCAATCACTAAATTAAATCTCCCAAAAGGTCCGTTGAAGTGAGAAGATTACTTGAAATGAACTTCGAAAAAATTTTTTATCTCTTTTTTGCATTCTTTAAAATCATCGGAATCAACGGAACCCGTATCAAATTCTTCATGGGACTTAAATTCTTCGTTAATAGCAAGAATTTGTTTCTCGTTGAAATAACATTTCAAATTATCGGAAGCCATCCAAACCATATAATCAATCGGAAACATACTGTAAAAATCACTGATGAAATTTCTCAACTTTTCTTTTCGTAAACTGATGACGTACGCATGCATACCAATCCGAGATATCCGCTCCGAATGAAAACTATCTCGGTATCCTAAAAACGCAATATCGAAATCTTGTGGAATTTTTCTCAAAAACTCTTTCAGCTTTGTCCTGAAAAACGGCTTTAAAACAACATCATCTTCAAAAACCAAAATTTTATCTAAAGCATTCTTGTAGCATACATTCCACAAAGCAAGATGACTGAAAAAACATCCTACGTCGTTCGGGCGAAAATATTTTTTGTACAATCGCAACTTTGTATCGGGATAACGAAGACACTCTGCCACATATCTTTTCGTATCACTCTGATCTGCGACGAATGCAGGAACAGTCATTCTCATCGGATCTCTACCGAAAACCAGTTCGTCCTCACTCATCGAAATTTCTCGCCAATCTACAGCATAAAATCTCGAGTAGTCCGACAATTGCGAATTGAAAAAATTCAATCTTTCCTTGGCTTTATCCAAACTGATCACGAAGATCGGAATTTCGTAATTTGGCGTGATGGATTTATCGATATATTTACATAAAAAATTCAAAAAGTACGAAATAAGAATCGCGCCAAAAGTGATACCGACTGCGCGAAAAATTGACTTCCCTAAACTTCTCAATTCATCTGAAAATAACTTTAATCTATACAAAACACTTCCCTATCGTAGCACTTTCTGATCCAAGCAAAACATCCCGCCACTGCCGCACCAAGCCAGACGATAACTCCCTCGCCCATCAGCAAATTATCCAAACGAAAGGAATAACGCAGACCTTTTTGCAATGCTGTAATCATCCTCAGGTAATTCTACAACATATCAATCGAAATTTTTAATAATTTTTGTTTTGATCTTTTTTTTTGAATTCTTTTTGGATGTTATCCGCTATATAGTTGATTATCAAGAATTCGGAAACTTTTTTCGAGGCCAACGATAAAATCTTCCGTCCTTTCGGAATCAAACATTTTAAAAGTGACGTCCCAAACACCTCCATATCTTTTTCATAAACACTGCCTAAACCGAACCATCAACCCCGCCAGACATCTCTTCATAATTGATCTCCCCACTGCAATTTTTTGCCCACTTTATCTGTCTGTACAATTCTCCGAATTCCATCGCTTGTACATACATCAAAAATCGTATGACCGGACCTTTTTATCGGTCTTTTTACAATGGTATTGTTTTCAAAAAAATTCGTCTCTTTCTTCGAAAAAATTACATAACAAAATTTCTCATCCTCGTAAGGCAAAGAGGCATTTTTTAATCTTGCATGGTGTCTTGTTCTCGGTAATCGAATCGAAAAATGACACCAATCTTTTTCAAATAATTTACAATCTCGAGTTGCGCAAGGTAAAAGCGGATACCATCCCAATTCCGTAGCAACTTTTTTGGCCTCGAGAATATTTCTGAAGCCATTCGGCGTGCCTGGTTCCAAAATAAAAACATACTTTTTAGACAAATCGAATATTTTTTTCAGCGCTGATTTTTTATCCTTTATTTCATTTATGAAATAAGAAGCAAAAACGGATTGATACTTGTTTTTACTGCAAAATTTCAAAAAATCTTCCGAATAAATTTTCGAATCATCGCCGTTTAATTTTCTGAAAATTTTTCGCATAGCTTCGGACTTTTCCAACGCCTCGTAATTTACCTCACTATCTTGAAGAGCTATTTTTAAAGCCCCAACTCCGGCACCAATATCCAAAATATTCGTAAAATTTTCTCCTGTACTCTCGAACCTTTTTAAAACATATTTTATTACACCGTAGGTTGCAGGCATCCTTCCGAGCGCGTAGACAACTGCTTGAGAAAATTTCAGATCTCGGAAGTTTTGATTTCGATAATTTTCGGAAAGTTTTGAATAAGTCCGCGCTTCGTTTTTATCCAATCCGTAAGTTTCGGATAGCTCATCGAGAATGAACAAAATATCACTCGGCAAATCGAACATTTGATCAAACTAACTTTACAACCAATCCATCTAAACTTGAATTCAAAACGACTTGACATGCCAAGCGGGAATTCATACCGACTCCAGAAACCTTGTCCAGCGTATCATCTTCTTTTTCGGAAATTTCAGGTAATTTATCTAATAAATTTTCAATTTTCACATGACATCCGCCACACACGCCGAACCCTTCACAATTGCTGTTAAGTTTTATTCTGCTTTTCTCTGCGACTTGCAACACTGTTTGACCTTCTTCGAAGGTAACGACTTTTTTCGTTCCGTCTTTCAACACAAATGTAATACTCATGGCTGAGCTCCCCGTATGTCCTGTAATTTTTTTCCGCTGAGATGATTATTTATAATTTCATCCAAAAATCTCCCGAAAATATTTTCCAATTCATTTTTTATCGGAATAACCTCTTGAAATTTTCCTTCGGACAAAACTCCTTCCAACTTCAAAATCTTCTCCGCTGCGATTTTCTGAAAATCTTCAGGAATTTCTTTGATTATCGAATTCCAAAACCTGATCGATCTCTCGGTTTCAATTTTTATCGCGATATTGTTCGCCTTAATTTGATCGCTCTCTTTTTCTCTAAAAGCTTTTTCCAAAATTTCCATCATATCTTTATCGGATAATCCGGCCGACGCCTCAACAATAACTTCCTGGCTGACACCTGTACTTTTTTCGTGAGCCTTTACATTCAAAAGTCCGTTCACATCTATCGAAAACTCGACGATGACACGAGCGAGTCCGGCAGGCAGTGGGGGAATTCCTCTCAGCTCAAAATTCGCAAGAGTTCGACACTCGTTTGCCAGCGGACGCTCTCCCTGCAAAACCCGAAATTTCATTCCCGTTTGATTATCTTGGTAGGTGGTATATTCCCTCCGCTCGGTTATCGGAATCGGCGTGTTGCGATGAATAACTTTGTCCACCCCGCCACCAAAAGTTTCGATTCCCAAAGTCAGCGGCACTACATCGATCAACAGCATCCCATCTTTTTTAACAATTGAATTCGCGTGGATTGCCGCTCCGAAAGAAACCGCTTTTTCGGGGCTGATATCATCAAAAATTTTTGCTCGAAAATTTTCTGCAACAAAATTTTTTATAAGATCGAGCTTTGTCATTCCTCCGACTAAAACAATTCCGTCGAGTTCCTCAGGAGAAATTTCCGCATCTTCCAAAACCTGAGAAGAAATCAAAAAAGTCCTCGCAAATATTTCCTTCAGATATTTTTTTGCATTCCCGCGAATCAATTCAAACTTATAAATCCTATTTTGAATCGCAAAATCTTTTTTCACCGATTCCCGGTCGCCCAAATTTTCTTTAAGAAATTTTGCAATCCTTTTCCCCAACATTTTTTCATTAAGCGTCGGATTTAAAATATCATTTTTCCGAAAATTATCTTCGAGAATTTTTTCATCTACATCGTCGCCACCGAGGTTGTTATCTCCTCCTGTCGCCAAAACCTGAAAAATTCCATCGGATAATCTCAGTACTGAAAAGTCGAACGTTCCTCCGCCCAAGTCATAAACTGCGAAAACTCCCTTTTTTCTTTTATCCAAACCGAAAGCGATTGCCGCTGCCGTCGGCTCATTAATTAAACGCAAAACTTTTATTCCCGCAATCGACGCCGCTTGTTTGGTCGCGGTTCTTTGCGCGTCGGAAAAATGTGCCGGAACAGTAATCACCGCCGCGTCGATTTTCCTTCCTAATTTCATCTCCGTTGATACTTTTATATATGAAAGAATATTAGCGGAAATTTCTGCCGGGCTGCGACCGAAAATTTTATCACTGCTTCCCATACGACGTTTTACGGAAAAAATTGTGCTCGCACTGTCCGCCCTATAGATAGCCTCATTGCCAACGATCGGCCGATCTTCCGAATAATTCACCACCGACGGAACCGTCACGCCGCCGTCTATTTGAATCGCTTCCGGCATACCGCCCTTCAGATACGATACGACCGAAGCAGTCGTTCCCAAATCAATTCCTACTGTAAACATCTGCTCTTTCTTTTTCCAAAAATGAATTCAAAAATTTCAACTCGCTGAAAACTTCAGAAAATTTCGCCAAATCATTTTCACTTTTTTTCAGCAATGAAATCAGCTGTTTTTTTTTCTTTTTGATCTGATTTTGAAACGCGATTTTATCTTCATCATTTTCTAACGATGAATATTTTTCTCGCACTTCGAACATCTTTACGGACATCTCCGTTGACATCGATTCCGTGGAAATATTTTTTAAATTCAAAAAATACTCCGCTCTTCTGATATCATTTTTCAAGATGCTGTAAGCCTCGTTCAGCAACCCCGAATCAACCGAACTTTCAGAACTCCGCTGCAAAGAAAAATAATTCCGCGTCAGCAAATCGACATCTATGTCGTACGCAATCGGAAGTTTCAAAATCTCAAAATAATTCATATCACGAGCAACAATTTCCGCTGCAGCATGGAGACGAATCTACGCTGAAGGATTTTCCGCAACCGCATTTTGTTTTCGCGTTCGGATTTTGGAAAACCAAATTTCCGCCCATCGGACTTTTTGCATAGTCTAAAGTCATCCCGGAAATAAACATCACGGCTTTCGGCGCGACGAAAATTTTCACGCCGTTTTCCTCGACCAAAAGATCTTCATCTTTTTGCTCATTCACAAAATTCAGTTCATAGGTCATGCCGCTGCATCCGCCGGAAACAATGTTAATCCTCAGGCCTAAACATTTTTCTTCGGCAATCGATTTCTTCAAAAAATTCAGAGCATCTTCAGTGAAATTTATTATTTTTTGCATATTTCTTCTCCTTTCTTGGATAAATAATTTTCAATCGCTTTCTCGATCGCTTCCTCCGCCAAAACCGAACAGTGAGCCTTCACCGGAGGCAGCGACAAATACTCCGCAACGTCCTGATTTTTTATTTTCTTCGCCTCATCCAAAGTTTTTCCCTGAACCCAATCGGTAATTAACGCACTTGAGGCTATCGCCGCGCCGCACCCGAAGGTTTTAAACTTCGCGTCAGCTATTTTTCCTTCATCATCGACTTTTATCTGCAACTTTATAACATCACCGCAACTCGGGGCACCCACGACCGAAGTTCCGACATTTTTATCTTTCTCATCCAAACTTCCGACATTTTTCGGATTCGAATAAAGCTCCATCAATTTCTCTGAATATTTCACAATTTTCTCCTTTTACTTTTACCAAAGCGGACTCATGTTGCGCAATCGAGTGACCGTCTCTATGATTTTATCGGATACGTACTCGACTTCCTCAAAAGTTGTAAACCGACCAAGCCCAATTCGCAAAGAGCAGTGAGCCAAATCTTCCCTAATTGAAATCGCCTTCAAAACATAGGACGGCTCGAGAGACGCGGAGGTACACGCAGAACCTGAAGAAATGCAGACTTCGGGCATACCCAACATTACACTTTCGCCCTCTACTCCCTCGAAACTGAAATTCAGACACCCGGGAATTCTTCTCTCTCGATCTCCGTTCAGATAGACCTTTTCGAGACGCGACAAAATTTTGTCGATGAAATAATTTTTCATATCAGTAAGCCGCCGCGACTCTTGGACCATTTCATTTTTCGCAATTTCGCAAGCCTTTCCAAGACCTACGCACAGCGGAACGGGCAAAGTACCGGAACGAATTCCTCTCTCCTGTCCGCCCCCGAAAAACAGCGGAGTCAGACGAATTCGCGGTTTGATACGAACATACAGAGCTCCAACGCCTTTCGGCCCGTAAATCTTATGCCCTGAAACACTCATCAAATCAACGTCGCCGGCATCAACTTCAATCGTCCCCACCGCCTGAGCCGCATCCGTATGGAACAAAACGCCGTGCTCACGACAAAGTTTGCTGATCTCCTTTATCGGCTGAATCGTCCCGATCTCATTGTTGACCGACATAATCGAAACCAAGATCGTATTGTCGTCGATCTCTTTTTTCAAAAAATCCATATCGACGATACCATTGCTCAGAACGGGAGCAAATACCACTTGATATCCCTCTGACTGGAGCGAACGGCAAGTTTCCAAAACACATTTATGCTCGATAGTCGAAGTAATAATCTTTTTGCGCTCACTTTTGTAGTAATGCACTGCACCCCTGATCGCCAAATTGTTAGATTCAGTTGCTCCTGAGGTAAAAATAACTTCACGAGGATCATTAGCCTTGACGAGATCTGCTATTTTTCTCCGGGAATCATCTACCGCATCATTCGCCTCAAGCCCCATGCCATGCCCCGAGTGAGGATTTCCGAACTTCTCCGTAAAATACGGCAGCATCTCATCAACAACCCTCTTATCACACGGAGTTGTCGCCTGATAATCCATATAAATATTCATACTAACCCCTCTCTCTTTCATATTGTATGACAATACTCCAGTCGCTTGCAATATTTTTTGTTTTCGTTTCCTTTCTTTTGTTCGTAACATTTTTATTGTTTATATCATTGAAACTACGCAACTTTTGATATATATCTACACCGGTTTAAAGAAACCACAAACCATCCTTCTAAGGAGTTATTTTTATTAAATAAATTTCAATTATTAATCTAATTTTTTGTGTTTAATTTTAAAAATTGATTTACAATTTATGGTTGCAACATATTATTTAACAATGTATTTATGTCCAATTATCGAATCACTATCGAAAGAAAGATCAACATCATCCTTTGAAAAAATTCTGTTTTGTATTACAATTAGAGGTATATAGAGGTTGCTGTTATGGAATACTATGAAGAAGTTGAAAATTTAGATCCTTTTATCGGAAGGAGAGTTAAACTGAGACGTTCTGAAATGGGGATGAGCCAGGCGAGGCTTGGTGAGAAATTGGGCTTATCATTTCAGCAAATTCAGAAGTATGAAAACGGAAAGAACAGAATAAGTGCCAGTACTCTGTTTCAGATCTCCAGAATCTTGGGAGTGGATTTTTCTTATTTTGTGGATGGTTACGGAGAGGCCGCGTCGTTACACGAAGACGAGAATGTTACGTACCAAGTTTTCAATAAGGAAGCAAGCTTATTATCCGGGTATTTTCAAAAAATTCATGACCCGGCCTTGAGAAAACAAATTTTAGATTTAGTAAAGAAAATAGCTTCTCTTTCAGAAGATAATTAGCTTTACCTGTAAGAAAGTTATGTGCTAGCATAGCCGTGAAGTTGATTTACGGAAGTGCATTTGTCTTTCCGATGTTGGATCGAAAAACACCTGTGGAGTGATTTGTGAAAATACATTTTATATGTTCTTCTAAAGCTAAATCAAAGAGCGCCTACGAGGCCATGGTAAAACGTTATGGGCAGTACCCCGTTTGTGATGCGGATTGCATCGTCGTATTGTCTGGTGACGGAATGATTCTCAGAGCGTTTCACGAGAATTATCAGCACAATTTGCCTATTTATGGGATGAATTGCGGGGATTTGGGATTCCTTACAAATAAGTGCCAGTCAGAAAATTTAATTCGCAGAATCGAAAATGCCGTGCCGCTGAGATTTCATCCTCTTCGGGCGTGGATAGAAAAAGAAAACGGAGAGATGCACTCGACCATCGCGGTCAATGAGGTGTATTTGCTGAGAGAAACCCATCAGTCGGCGAAGTTGCAGGTAAAAACCGATGGAATCGTCAGGTTGAAGGAGTTGGTCTGCGACGGATTGATAACTTCCTCAGCTTTAGGAAGCACCGCATATAACTACTCGGCAGGGGGACCTATCATTCCTTCAAGAACTTCTTTGATGGCACTGACTCCGATCAGTTCCTTTCGTCCAAGATGCTGGCGCGGAGCGTTGCTTCCAGAAGAAACTTGTGTGGAATTGAAGGTTTTGTACAACGCCTCCAGACCTGTTTGTGCAGTCGCCGATTACGTGGAATTCAGAAAAGCTGTAAATGTAAAGATCGTGCAAGACGAATCATTAACTTTTTCGCTTTTGTTAGATTCGGACAACACGCTGGAAAAGAAGATTCTCGATGAACAATTTGCCACTTGAGTTTTTTGCAATACGTGGTACAATTATCCCGTTTTGTTGGAGTTTAATATGGCTAAATCAGCAACGATGCTTGTGAAAATGCTTAGCACGGCGGATACGGGTTTTTTCTACGTGAAAAAGAGGAATCCGAGAAAACAGCCTGAAAAAATGGAAATGAGGAAATATGATCCTGTAGTGCGTAAGCATGTCTTGTTCAAAGAAGCGAAAATAAAGTAAGTTTTTTTGTGATTTTCTCTAGCCCAACCCAGAGGTTGGGCCTTTTTGTATCTGGGATACCCGACGATTCATAAGGCAAATATTTATTTACGGTATGGCTGTTGGTTCTTGTGGATACACGTTCCTTAAGAGGCTGTTCCTTCGTTTACGCATTTCTTCTTCTCCTTTCAAAATCTACGTCCGAGCATCTGTACTGACCAACTCCAAATTCTGGATATTGTATCGATGACTCCGAAGACAGATAGTGCCTGTACAAATCAAAATCCCCATCTGTTTTCAGAAATTCCTTCAAAAATTCGCTTGATTCTTTTTTATCTAATCTTTTCCCGTTTACAACGATACCTGTTTGGGATCCTACATACGCCGGTCTTATGAAAGCGTACTTGTGCGCCAAATAAGCCGATTCATTTATCAAATTGAATCCTCGTCTTGTTAATCCGTACATCGCTCGATATATTTTGTCATTTTTGAAAATCGAGATATTTAATCGTTTTCTCAATATCGAAAACGGACCCACTCCATCAAAGCTGCCACAGAAATGATTTTGATCGTCTCTTTTTCCGATCACCTGAGTTCCTTCGCAATCCGTTCCTTTTCCGACATGTATTGAGTATATTATTTGGTACATTAAACTTGCTTCTCTCGGTATAATCCCCGTATTTACCGTAAAGTTATCAGTCCCGAATTTTGTTTTGCGCAACTTCAGGATTAATCCCGTTTGATCCATGTTAAACCATTCCGGAGAAAATATTATGAACTTATTTTCCAAACAACATTCTCCGTATCTGTTAAAATCTGATCCGCCTATTCTTCTTGCGTGTTTCCATACATAGCTCCCTGGCGTGTAAGCCAAATCTATTTTTGGATCATCCTGCGGTATAAATTTTATTTTCGATAATCCTCTCTGGCCTGCCTCATATTTCGCTATCGATACTCGCAATATTTCGCATCCCACTGGATCTTCTACAAACCTCTGTATATACCTTTCGAATTCATATTTCATCCATTCTTTAAAATTAATCGGCTTTATGTTATGTAATAGAGCTGTTCTTGGATACACTTCTAATTTTCTGATTCCATCTCTTTCATTGAAAAACATTACGTCATTCGAACTATGGTTTATATACGTGCGGGTTTCTTCATCTATAAAAACCACACTTTCGCCATCATCAAACTTACCCGGATATATTCCGCTCAGTCCTATATCTTCCAATTTAAAGGAAAAATCGCAACAACTTGACATAAAGTTTTTAACCAGCTCTTGCTGGTTCTCTTCCAGGGTCTTATTTTTATCCCATGTCAGCTCATAACAAAGTTCTTCTTCTCTTGATAATAACGATATCTTTGGCCACTCAGATAAAGGCTGATTTATTTCAAATGCATTGTCCTGACTTTCGCTAACTTCCAGAAATCCTGCTGCCGGAATACTCACGGTACTAAGAAACGTCAACGCAACAGATATTACGTATATCTTTCTGTTCTTCAGTAATCTCAAAGTCCTCTCCTTAATCTGTAAAAACAAAAGCCGAAACAGTTTACTAAAAATCAGACATATTTTTAATAAAATTATTCTTTATTTGTTAAAGTAATTTCCAAAAAGAAATTTAAGCTGAAGAAATATGAACCGATTTGAAAAGACGTCATGCCCGAAAATGTCCCCTGCCGAATCAGATCAAAACAGGGAAACATTTCGCTGAAACTGTACAGAAACCGCCTGGTTATGAACTAAACCTTCGAAATATCAGGGGCGTCAGCCGCCTTCATTCCTACCACATGGTAACCGGAATCGGTATGCACTACCTCTCCTGTAACTCCGCTGGACAAATGACTGAGCAAATATACTCCTGTACCTCCGACATCTTCCAGAGTGGTATTTCTTTTAAGAGGAGAGTTGAACAAATTCCATTTCAAAATATATCTGAAATCATCGATTCCATTGGCCGCAAGCGTTTTCACGGGACCGGCAGAAAGCCCGTTGACCCTGATTCCTCTGTCCCCGAAATCCACCGCAAGATAACGGATGCTTGCCTCCAAGGCGGCCTTTGCGACACCCATAACATTGTAGTTCGGCAAAACTCTCTCTGCTCCGATGTAGGTCAAAGTCAGAACCGACGCATTGTCCGAAAGATATTTGCTTGCATGCTGACACACGGCAGTCAGAGAATAACAGGAAATATCCATGGTTTTCAGAAAATTCGCGCGGGATGTGTTGACATACTTCCCCATCAATTCATTCCTGTCTGAAAAAGCGATAGCATGAACTATAAAATCAATCTTTCCGAATTTTTTCCCGACCTTCTCGAAAAGCGAACTCAAACTGGAGTCATCGGTAACATCGCATTCTATCATGTCGACTCCGCCCAAAGAATCCGCCAAGGGTTTTACCCTCTTGTAAAGGACTTCCGACTGATAACTGAACACCATCTCAGCGCCTTGATTCGCAAGTTCCTTCGCGATTCCCCAAGCCAGGGAACGATCATTGGCGACCCCCATCACGACGCCTTTCTTACCTTCCATCAATTTCATTCATTAAACTCCGTCACTAAATTTCGTTAACTTTTTTCTTCAAAATCGGAGAGGCTCGAAAAGAAACCGTTTTCCTTGCCGAAATAATGGCCGGTTCCTTCGTCTTCGGATTCCTTCCCATTCGCTCTTTTTTATTATGGACTTTAAAAGTTCCGAATCCCGTAAGCTTCACATCTTCCCCATCCGCAAGAGCCCCAGTAATTTCCGAGAGAACCTCATGAATGAAGTCCAAAGCCTCAAATTTCGTGACCTGAAACTCCGCAGTTATAGCATCGGCTATATCAGAACGCGTCAATGTTTTCACCTTATCCATCTTTCTCCTTTAAATCCTTGCAGAAACGAGTCAATATCATCATTCCAGACAATTCATTCCCTTACATTTTTACTAATGCCGCACCCCATGTAAACCCCGCTCCCATGGAAAGCAACACAATATTTTTATTTGCTCCGATTGTATCTTTTATCTCATTCAAAGCCAACGGAATGGTCGCCGCCGAAGTATTGGAGTGTTTATCTATGGTTATCACCACTTTTTTCGGATCGATTTTCAGCACATCAATCAGCTTATTGATGATTCGGACATTCGCCTGATGAGGAACTATCAAATCTATGTCGTCAATTGCTAAATTGTTGTTTTTAAGGAGCTCTCGAAAGGAATCACAAAACTTCTCAACAGCGAATTTAAAAGTTTCGCGGCCTTTCATGGTGACCACCCCCGCTCCCTGAGTTGTCGCCACCCCTCCGCTGGTTACAAGACAATCCGTGTAACTGCCGTCTGCGTATATTTTGCAATATTGTATTCCTCTATCGGTGTCTTCCTCTGCTTTGAGAACGACTGCGCCCGCTCCGTCACCGAACAGAACACAACTTGATCTGTCATTCCAATCCAGAATTTTCGAAAAACTATCCGCGCCGATCACCAAAGCACTCCTCGCCCTTTTCGTCCTTATGAAAGAGTCGGCAATATCCAAGGCGTAAATAAATCCGCTGCAAGCCGCACTCACATCAAAAGCCGGACATCCGTTGGTAATATTCAATTTTTTTTGAACCACGCAGGCAGTTGCCGGGAAAGTATAATCTCCGGTAGTTGTCCCGACGACAATCAATTCCACATCATTCGGGGAAATTTTCGCAAAATCCAGAGCGTCTTTCGCCGCTTTTGCCGCTAAGGTGGAAGTGCTTTCCCCCTCGCCTATCACATATCTCTGTTTGATGCCGGTCCTTTGCGAAATCCATTCGTCGGAGGTATTCAAACTCGCCGGCAACTCGTCATTTTTGATGCACTTTCGAGGCAAAGCTCCGCCAAATCCAACAACAACCGATCTCATTTTTTTTCTTCCGCCCCTTTTTTTGCCTCTGCTTCTTTCTTCGCTTCCGCATCCGCCTCGTAATGCAACTTTGATTTTTCGAGTTGATCCCGAATCCGATCAAAAATATTCCGCCTCAGAACATTCATGGTAAATCTAACGGCATTCGCAAACCCGACATCGTCCGTCCCTCCGTGGCTTTTTACCACGACCCCATTCAGTCCTAAGAGCACTGCTCCATTGTATAAACGCGGATCTAATTTTGTCTTCAACCTGCTGAGCGACGGCAATGCCAACAACGCTCCGATCTTGGAAAGAAATGAACCGGCAAGAGATTCTTTCAATTCGGAAACTATAAACTTGGCCGATCCTTCCATGGTTTTAAGAAAAATATTCCCCGTGAATCCATCGGTAACTATGACATCCACAACTCCTTTGTTTATGTCATCGCCCTCAACAAATCCCACGTAATTATCAAACAACTTTTTGAGGATTTCAGAAGTCTGCTTGACCAACTTGTTGCCCTTGCACTCTTCAGAACCAATATTCAGCAGAGCGATCGAAACATTCTCCTTTTCAAAAACCGAACGAGCCAAAGCTTCGCCCATGATCGCGAAATCAACCAGATTCTTTACCGAGCATTCCGCGTTAGCCCCTAGATCCAAACACACCGTGTTAGCTTTTTTCCCCGGAATAACCGTCCCGATGGCTGGCCTTTCTATACCTTCAATTGTTTTCAATATAATTTTGGACAAAGCCATATAAAGACCTGTATTTCCAGACGAAACGACCGCAGCAGCCTCTCCCGACTGCACCGCTTGTATAGCCATACCCATACTGGTATTTTTCCCAGTACGCAAAGAGGACATCACATCCATATCAGACGTTATAACAGCATCAGCGTGGCGGATCTCATAAGACACTCCCTCGAGAAAATCCTGCCCACACCTCTTTAAGACTTCGCTATTCCCGAAAATCAAAAAATGAGAATCAGCCCCCCTGAATTGAGATAACCCCTTCAGAACTGCTTCCGGGGCATTATCTCCGCCCATGCCATCTATAGCGATAATCTGTCGACCGGAAATAGTCATTATGCTTCTTGACGCCTGTCCTTCAAAACCTGACGGCCGTTGTACATACCGCACACTTTACACAGATGATGAGGAAGCTTGGATTCCCCGCAATTCGGACATGAAACAACGTTAACAGGGGTAAGAGCCAAGTGCGACCTGCGCATATTTCTCTTCGATTTGGAAACCTTTTTCGTAGGTACTGCCATGTTAATCTCCTAACTAAATTTTTTTAACACTGTCCTGTTTACCGAAAAATCAGAAATTTTTCAAGGTACGACAGGTAAAATCTAGCAATATAATGTTCAAAAAAATCAAATATCAACTCAAGTTTTATATTATAATTGGCGAGTGGACTCAGGAGATTATATGTTAGCGGAAAAGAAAAAAAGACACGCGGAGCTATCGAAATTGTTGTCGAATTATTCCCGACAATACTACATATTCGACGATCCAAGTGTCAGTGACGCCGAATATGACGCGCTCTACAAAGAATTGTTGTCTATCGAAGATAAGTATCCGCAACTGATAACGAAATCCAGCCCATCCCAAAAAGTGGGAGCAAAGATTTCCAAGGATTTTCAGAAAGTCATCCACAAACAAAAGATGCTGTCACTGGAGAACGCATTTAACGAAGAAGACATCCGAAATTTTATAGATAAGGTAAAAAAATTAACGGGAAAATCCGAAATTGAGTTCATGTTGGAGCCGAAACTGGACGGCCTTTCGGCGTCGATTATGTATCGCGACGGCATCTTGATACAGGCATCCACGCGTGGAGACGGAGCGATCGGGGAAGATGTTACCGAAAACATAAAAACTTTGAGTAATGTTCCAAAAAAAATAAATTTGTCGGGAGATGTCGAAATTCGAGGTGAAGTCGTGATGCTGAAGCAAGACTTCGAGCAGCTGAATGAGCAACGCCGACTCAGCGGAGAAAAATTGTTTTCGAATCCTCGCAACGCGGCGGCCGGTTCTTTGCGGCAGCTGGATTTTAGGATTACAGCCCAACGAAAACTGACATTTTTCGCCTATTCGATCGTTGGAGAGAGCTTGAACCTAACCAGCCAGCGGGAGATTTTGCAAACCCTGCACAATCTGGGATTCACTGTTTCAGACAAAACAAAACTATGCCGCAGCCAAGAAGAAGCCTTTGAATTTTATAAAATTATGGAACAGCAGCGTTCGGATTTGGCTTACGATATCGACGGAGTAGTCTACAAAACGAACGATCTTTCGCTGCAAAAACAGATGGGAAACGCGACAAAATATCCGCGGCATTCGATAGCCTACAAATTTCCGGCGCAAAAAGCTCAGACGACCATTTTGGACATAGTCGTGCAGGTTGGCAGAACAGGAAACATTACTCCCGTGGCAGAGTTGGCACCTGTTAATG
The DNA here is from genome assembly GCA_017614525.1 of Alphaproteobacteria bacterium. Classification (GTDB taxonomy): domain Bacteria; phylum Pseudomonadota; class Alphaproteobacteria; order UBA3830; family UBA3830; genus UBA3830. Next base: position 7,349 of record JAGABS010000059.1, on the reverse strand, counting down.
TCGGCGGAGTGGTTGTTTCCCGTGCGACTCTCCACAACAAAGACGAAATCGAGAAAAAAGACATTCGCGTGGGAGATCGAGTGGTGGTGCAGCGCGCGGGTGATGTAATTCCGCAGATTCTCCACCCGATAATCGAACAGCGGCCATCTGATTCCGTTCCTTTTAAATTTCCCACTACGTGCCCATGCTGCGGATCTGAATTGGTACGAGAGGAAGAAGAAGTAGCGATCAAATGCGAAAACCTCGATTGCTCCGCGCAGCTTGTGGAAAAACTCATACATTTTGTTTCGCGTCAGGCATTCAACATCGAGGGACTCGGCGAACAAAATATCAAATTCCTTTTCAACAAAGGTATTGTAAAAAGTCCCGTCGATATATTCTATCTTCAGGAGAAAAACCAGCAGTACCACCTGGAAAATGAAGACGGATGGGGCGAGCAGTCGGTGGAAAATCTGTTCAAATCGATCGAGACCGCCAGAAATATCGGGCTGGAAAAATTCATCAACGCCCTGGGCATTCCTCAGATCGGACGGGCAGCATCCATATTAATCGCGCGATTTTACGGAACTTTTTCAAATTTCCTAAGGGCAGTCGAGCAAGACACCGTCAGCGAGCTGATCACTATCAACGGCATCGGCGATTCGATGATTCAGGATCTGAAGAATTTTTTCAAAATATCCAACAATCTGGAAGTCATGAGAAAATTGTCGGCAGCAGTTAACATTCTGGATGCGCAAAAGACCGCAGAATCCGAATGGACAGGCAAAAGCGTCGTATTTACGGGCACTCTCAGCACACTGGGCAGAGACGAAGCGAAAGAAATCGTCGAGAAATTAGGGGGAAAGGCTTCTTCTTCGGTGTCATCGAAAACCTATCTCGTCGTTGCTGGAGAAAACGCGGGCTCAAAACTGGAAAAAGCGCGAAACCTCGGAGTAAAAATCATTTCGGAGCAAGAATTTTTGGAGATGATCCAACGTGAATCGTAAAAATGAATTCCTGCAACCCGCTAACTAAACCGAACTTATTAGTAATTTGTTAACCAATTCCTCCTAAACTGGTTCAGTGTAAGTTTTTGTAATAGGGAGCGCGCGATGAAATGGTTTGCCAAAAAGGTATTTGACGGGGGGGGGTAAGGACCTAAAAAATCAATCAAAATCAATATGTTATCTCTGCAAAATCTCTAGTTTTGTAAAATTCTATATCAAAAAAATCTTAGCAGAAAAAACGAGCATACCTTCGGATAGGCGTATTAAAAAAATACTGGATGCAACGTCACGTTGCTGCGGAGCGATTCTTATCGAGTTCGCAGTCTGCATGCCTATGCTGATTATTTTGCTGTTTTACATTCATGATTTGGTTAGAATCAAAAGGTATTACTCGCAAACAGAGTTCGTCGCACAGCAAATGGTGAATATTATCCAGAATATTTCGCAGAATAGAGAGAATAAAAGGATAACAACAAACGATTTGAAACATGCAATGACTTTGGCTTATCAAACGATTTATCCGGGAACGACAATGTTTTGGCAGGAACAGGGACTTTATTTTGTCAATAATCCTCATCCTATAATTTATTATGTCAAAGGCAATGACGGCGGTACGGCAACAACTGTTTGGGGAAAAACGTTGTGGACCGGCGATTATAGAGCTGTATCTCCGACGAAAATAAGGACTGGTACAGAAACTACTACCCACGATGCCTCCCTAATAAATATGGGAACCGATTTACAGCCTTCGCAAATATATCCGACTTTAAAAATACAACCGGGGGAGGTAAAAATAATTGTGGAAGCCTTCATTTTTTTCAAGACTGGTTTGAAGGATATAAATGGAAAATCCGGATACACTCCTCGAGAAGTTTTCGGATGCCATTTAGTATCTCCTAAACTTTGGCAAAATGAAAATGGACGGCTTGCTGACGATAAAACCAGAGGAGCGTTTTTTAACTCCGTTGTCATATTTACTCCGAAACCAGGGCTGTTCGACGAAACCCCGCCGGAGTAATCGCCCTATCAACGATCCTCGTTCGTAAACTCGTCGATAATGCCTGAAGAACCGACCTCCGCAAACTTCGCGTCGGGCATTTGGTTTCTGAACCAAGTCGACTGGCGTTTGGCGTATTGTCGCGTTCTGATAAACATGGTTTCGATCAGCTGTTCTTTCGAAATTTTTTGATCCAGAAAATCGCGAATTTCGGCGAAACCGATAACTCGATCCAACGGCCCCTGATAATTCGGATATCTCGAGAGAAATTCCCGAACCTCCTCGACCGCTCCGTTATCTATCATTTGAACAGCTCTCTTCAGGATGTTTTCTCGTAATTTTTCCCTTGGCGGTAACAAAACAAGCTTTCTTATATTGCTGTATTTCGAATTATTTCCTCGACTCCACCAGTAAGACAAAGGCTTTCCCGTAAAAGTCGCCACCTCATAGGCCCGCAATATTCTCTGCGTGTCATTGATGTCCAACTTATTCGTCGGATCAAGTTCAGACAACTCATCGAAAAATTTTTCCCGTCCGATATTTCGGAACTTTTCGAAAACCGCTTTCCTGTGATGTTCGGGAACGTCGGGAATATCGGAAATTCCGTGAATTATTGCATTCAGATAGAACCCCGTCCCACCGCAAAGAATCGGTATCTTTCCCTGACTGTGCAGCTTGTCGATCTCAGATTCTGCCGCCTGCCTCCAGCTTGCCACGGAATAAGTTTCACACGGTCCCAATATCCCGAACAAATGATGGAGCACGCGACCCATTTCGTCCGAACTCGGAAAGGCTGTCAGTATTTTCAGCTCACCGTACAATTGAATGCTGTCGGCATTTATGATTTCGCAGACAACTCCTTCTTTTTTAAATTTTTCAGCTAACTGAATTGAAAAACCGGTTTTGCCCGAAGCGGTCGGTCCCGCAATGATGAAAACGGGAAGCAAAACTACTTCTCCTTATTTGCCTTTTCTTCTTACTATGTTGCACTTCACAACGACATACGAAGATTTTTTTATCAACGGATCCTGCACGTATAAAACTATTTTATCCCCGCCCTTATTTTCCTTGAAAACAGCGGCAATGGAAGACTTCATATCGTTCAGATTTCTGATCTCAAACTGATTTACTTTCTTTATGAGATTCCCGACACCGATATCGTCACTCAAAGATGAACCTACAAACGAGACCAAAACTCCGTTCTCGTGAGAAGGTATTTTGAAAATCTCCCTCAATTCTCTTGTTAGATTCGTCAATCCTAAATCAAGACCGCTTATTTTCTCGAAAGGAATATCCTTTCCGCTGCTGTCGTCATCATCTACAAAAGAAATATCTTCATCGTTATACGATTTGACTGTAATACTCAGCATTCTCTTGTTTCCGTCGCGCATGATTTGTATCGGAATAACCTCTCCGATCGGCAAATTGTTCAACAAATACTCCATATTCGTATTTCCTGAAATTACCTCACCATTCACTGACAAAACGATGTCCCCAACTTTGATTCCCGTCGACATCGCCGGAGACTTATCGCTGACATTCGTCACATAATAGCCGACATTACTCCCGATCAGCAATTTCGACGCCTCTTTCGACATCCTGCAGGTGGAAATCCCAAGCCAACTTCTCTGCATTTTACCGAAAGTTTTCAGTTGGTTGATAACTTTCTGCAAAATGTTAGACGGTATCGCAAAATTTATTCCGGTACTGTGCAAGCCGTCTAAAACAAAAACCGTAATCATACCGACGACCTCTCCGTTCGCTGAAAACAAAGGCCCTCCTGAATTTCCATAGTTAACAGCGGCATCAGTCTGAATATAGGAAACCAGATTTCCGTTCACACCCAGTTCTGAAATTTGATCCGACAGATTTCTTCCTTTGTAAGAAACAATACCTGCCGTTACGGTCTTACCGAGACCGAAAGGATTCCCTATGGCAATTACCGGATCGCAAACCTCGATCTTGTCTGAGTCCGCAAATTTCACGGAAGACAGCTTTACGTTTTGATCCAGATCGATTTTCAGCAGAGCAACGTCGTAATGTTCCTCTTTTCCCATGACTCTGGCGATATATTCATTGCCGTCCGAAGTCACAACTTTTATTTTTTCACTGCCTTCTATAACGTGCCAATTCGTTACAACATATCCGTCATCGTAGATTATAAACCCGGTTCCGTTGGAAGACTTTCCTTCAGAACTTTCTTCATTTTTGTCCGCGACTATTACATCGACAACCGTGTCCATTAACCTCTGCACTCCGCCCTTAATTTTCACGCCAAACAGACTGGCTTCATTCGTGAAAAAACAAAGGCTCAAAATAATTACAAACAAGCTGCGCATCATAAACCTTTCCCTTTCATCACGTTGAAGAACGGACTATCCGTAGCGATAACAAAAGACGTGCTTTTCTCCGAAAATGACTTTTTATAGGTCTCCAACGTTTGGAAAAACTCGAAAAATTTCTTGTCTTTCGAAAATGCTTCCGTGTAAATCTTATTCGCTTCCAGCTCTCCTTCCGCAATCAGAGTCTGCACTTCGGCATCAGCCTGAGCTATCGCGATCGCATTTTCCTTATCCGCAGTCGATTTTATGATTTTGGACAGCTCGACACCTTTCGCCCGCAGCTCTTTTGCTTCCCTCTCTCTTTCGCTGATCATTCTCTTGCAAATGGCTTCGCTGTTCTGAGAAGGCAGGTCCGTCTTTCGGATACGAACATCAACCACATCTATGCCGAAACCTTTGACGGCGGAATTCACCTCGTCACGAATTTTATTCATCGCCGAAATTCTCGTGTCGGACAGGAGGGAGGATAAACTGACACCACCCAATACGCTGCTGAGACTTCCGAGAACGACAGGATGCAATCTGGTCAACACTCCGTACTCACTGCCCACCGCCTGGTAAAACTTCAGGGGATCCGTAATTCTGTAACGACCGAAAGCATCGACCATAATACGCCTCTTGTCTCCCAACGTGACCTCGAGAGCCGAAAGCTCCACGCTCAGCAACCTTTTATCGAAAAAAGCGACGGTTTCAACAAAAGGAACTTTAAAATGCAATCCCGGAGTCTTTACGACTCTGACCGGCTCCCCAAGACGAGTGACCACGACATTTTCAATCTGACTCACCGTAAACAATCCGTCAACCAGAACAAAAAAAGCTGCGACAGCAAATATTATTTTCTTCATTTCACATCCTCCGTTCTGCTTTTATTCAGCTCGGTAAGCGGCAGGTAAGAAACCGCCTTCAAATTGTTGTCGACTACAATCTTTTTTGTATTCCCGTAAATATCGCGCATCGCCTCGAGATACAATCTTTTCGACACTATATCCGGCGACAACTTGTATTGAGAATGCGCCGAAAGGAATCTCGCAACATTTCCCTTAGCCCTCTCGACTATTTCCCGCTTTTGCGCCTCTCCGTTGTTTATTTTTTCCGCAATCAATCCGCGAGTCCTCGCCCTCGTATCCCTGTCATAGGCCTCCGCTCTGTTTTTTTCACTCTGCTGCTCCGCCTGAGCTCTCTCCACGTCTCGGAAAGAATCAATAACCGAAGCGGGCGGCTCGACTTTCTGCAGTTCAATTCGGATAATTTCTATCCCCATTTTGTACTCATCCATGATGGCCTGCAGACCTTTTTTGGCTTTGTTTTGAATATCTCCGCGCCCTTCAGTCTGCACGTATGTAAACGGAGTCTGTCCGACGATATCTCTCATAACACTCTCGGCGACCGCCCTTACCGTAAGTTCAGGCTTCTTTGCATTGAAAAGATAATCTTCCACTCCATCGTTTTTGATTTTCCAAAGAACACTGAAAGATATGTTCGCAAGATTTGAATCTCCCGTAAGCATCAGACTTTCTTCCTGCTGATTATCACTGGAGATATCTATCTGATTCACTTTGGTAACCCGCTGCAAAATCACCTGTTCAAAAGGATAAGGCAAAACATACCGCAGCCCCGGCCCGACGGTTCTTACCCACTCCCCGAATCTCAGTACGACCCCGCATTGATCGTGTTGCACCTGTAAAAATCCGGAAGCAAAATAAAGAGCAACCAATACAGCACTGATTCCAGCAAAATTCCCTTTTAACGGACTTTTATCAAAGGCCTTTTCGAAATTTTGCTTTATATCTTCGACAAAATCCTTCGGAGCATCGCTCCCCCAAGAGTTGTCCCCATCGTCATCCCAAGGATTCTTTTTAGACATAAAAAACTCCCCCGTTCTGGCATTCATGATACCAAAAAGACCGCCAAAAAAAAAGAACTCCCATACCTATCGGAAAATCCGAAGGCATAATCGGATAAACAAAAAAGAAATTCTCCGATCACTCAGAGAATTTCTAAATAAATCCAGCGAACAGAACCTTGAACTATTTCCTAAAATCTTCCGCTGTACGGATAATATTGAAGTCATTTTTCCGTACTGCTCTGAAACCTTTCGGCGTCAAGCTCGTGCCAAGCATAATCGACTGATTGTTCTTGTGACCATCCCTTGTGGCAGATCTCTTGTCTGCATAACTGTCGGAGATGTTTTCTTCAACCTTTACGCCAAAGTATTCATTGTCGTATTTAACCGAGAATACAGGGCAACTCTTTCCCGGCATTCTGAAGTATTCGGCCTGGAACTCCAGCCCTTTAATCGCCTCAGGAGCATAGGTAATCGACCCGTACTTCTTCATTCTCTCCTGATCCAAGTGGGAGTAGGTTCCCTTCAGCGAAATTTCGGAGTTCAAATTTATGTTGCAGGCAAGAGTCAACCTTCTGTCAGGAGATTTCTGGTTTCTGCCCTTTGTAGGATCGTCGTAGGTCAATCCGGCAACCGCAGTTACAACGCACCCCTCAAACGGAGACTTTGTTAAACTAACCGAGTAATCTCTGTAGTTGTTGGTATTTCCGTCGTGATTGTTTGACCAAGCTCCCACGAAAGTGAACCCCGGCGTGTATCCGTGAATAGGATCAGTATATAACCTAACCATCGCCGACTTGGAATTTTCAGGATTAAAAGGACCGTTCTTCAGATGGAAGTTGTCGGCCAAAGTCGGGAAATATTTTTCCATGTAATAATCATGATCTTCATTCTTCTCCTCGGAAATTTTCAGGTCGCCATACCCTCTGCCTCTCGCGGCGAGCATGGTTTCAAAGTGAACCCTGTAGGAATCCGGCGTGGCATAATATATTCCGGCACCAGCGGCTTTCTTGCCTTGGTATGTGTCCGTAAACCCGACGTTCGGAGCAATCTTTCCGAGCGGAGTCTTGAAAATTACATTGAAATCCAATCCGTAAGAATTGTTGTATCCTTGAGCACCGAAAGCGAAGGTTACGTTCTCGATCGGAGTAAATCTGTAATTTCCGCTGAAACGAGGCTTA
>JAGABS010000058.1 GCA_017614525.1 Alphaproteobacteria bacterium | reverse complement strand
CTTGGTTAAGGCTTATATTTTGCAAAAGCGACTGATCGAAAATCCCGGACTGAACCAAGCGAAATTCTGCAAGCTCAATAAAATCTCGCCCCGTTATTTTCGCGCGATCATGCAATTTAATTTCCTCAGTCCAAAACTCAAAAAGCGCATAATGGAAGGCTGGATGCCGAAAAACGTTTCGACCCAGCAGATTCTTACGAGCAAGATTCCGCTATTGTGGAAGGAGCAGGAAGAAACGATCGTATGATAAAAAACTCAATAAAAACAAAGAATTAACTTGATAATTAAGGAAACAGAGTTATATTACAACACGATTAGACATGGAGACAATTATGTACGCAGAGAGCTTAAAAAATGAACAAAAATCACCACTTTACATTGCGGAATTCGAGCAGCCATTTGAGACCTGTAAATCGGGTACAAATTACACGGTTCATCAAGCCTATAAGGAGAGCAGGGAGATAGGGAAAGATCTTATCGATTTTAATGATTTGATCTGGCCTAATGAAATCGAAGCAATTGTAAACACCTTGAAAGCCAATGGTATAAAAGAGTTCACCATTTCCTGCCGTTCTACCAACTTGATAGAGTGTTTGGTTGTTTTCGAGAAATTCAACTGTAAAATGAGCGGCCTCACAGCGATAAAAACCGGCTGGAAACGTATAGACGGAAGCCAGGAAACTATTCCTGCTTTAAAAATGAGGATTGGATGACGATACAGATTTATTTTGCTGAAAAACGCCAATAGTATTGTAAAATATATTCTCGTAAAAGAGGTGTCAGGACAGTGATAACTATTAAGAACATGGATTATTCAACTCCGTATCATGAATGCGACGTACGCGTTGATAGAAAAACTATTTTCGGAAATCCTTTTCGAATAGAGGACGAGTCTCTGCGCGATGATGCTCTCGATAGATATCAAACCTACTTTTACGAACGAATAAAGAAAGACTTAGAATTCCGAAATGAAGCAGAAAAGCTGCTGCGCCTTTACGAAAAACATGGCACGCTCAATTTGTTCTGCTGGTGCTTTCCAAAAAGATGTCATTCAGAAACGATCAAAGAGTATATTATCGAAGGAACTAGGCGATGACCTACTGCAAATGGGATAAAATATCCGAACTTTACAAACGCTATCACGACGAGGAGTGGGGTGTTCCCTTGCACAATGATCAAATGCAGTTCGAGTTCTTGATGCTGGAAGCAATGCAATGCGGTCTGAGTTGGAGAATAATACTTCAAAAAAGGAAAATATTCAGAAAGTGTTTTGATAATTTCGACTATGAAAAAGTTGCGAGATACGATGAATCCGATATCGCTCGAATCATGAACACTGATGGAATGATCAAGTCTCGCCGGAAAATCGAAGCCGTAATAAACAACGCAAAATGCTTTCAAAAAATTAGAGAGGAATTTGGCAGTTTTTGTAAATTCTTGTGGGCATATTCCGACGGAAAAACAATTTTGTACGAAGATCACGAGAAAGGTTGGATTCCGGCGAGCAACGGATTATCTGATCGAATCAGCAAAGATTTAAAACAACGCGGATTTAAATTTCTCGGTCCAACTACAGTTTATTCTCATTTACAGGCCTGCGGAGTCATCAATGACCACGGAGTCGATTGCGAATGTTACAAGAAAATTATTACGATGTATCCAACAATCAAAAAGCCGAAAAAACACGAAAAAGGTGTTCAGTATTTTGGGGATTAATTGACTTTTAGAATGGCGAAGTGAATCGCTGTACGCTTCTTCTTTAGTAGGTAGCCTTTATATTTTTAAAAACCATATTTAAAACAAATATAGAAAATGAGTTAACAACGATAAAACAAAGCATTTGCTGCTTATCGGCAGCTTTTTAGCTTTATTTGTTGACAATAGGCAGCGCAAATGATAGACTAATGTCTGAAGGGTGGTAGGAAATTATGCAGAATACCGTAAGAGAGTATATCAAAAAACGCCGTGAATCGCTGAATATGTCACTCAAGAAGCTGGGCTGTACCTGCAACGTAAGTGACAGTGAAATACTTAAAATTGAATCAGGACAGAGAAAAAGTCCCAACTGGACGACGCTTTGCAAAATAGCTCGAGCATTAGGGTTTCACCCATTTGAACTGATGCTGAAAGCCGGCTATATAAGCGAATCAGATGTTAACCCATTTTTTCGACTGAAAAACTTAAACCGTTTAAGCATGCAGGACATAGACTTTGTCCAGAGCGTAATAGACGCTCAGGTTGCCAAGAACGCCAAACGTCTTGCAAACACAACACGGTTCCGCATGGGTGAACTGTTCTGTGGTCCGGGCGGTTTGGCTTGGGGGGCCTTTCACGCATCCATCGAACGTCCAGAGTACCGTATTGTTCACGCTTGGGCAAATGATTATGACGAGGATACCTGCAACACCTATCGAAGAAATATTTGTCCAAACAGTTCGAACAGCGTATATTGCGAAGACGTTCATGCATTGGATATCGAAAAGCTGGGAGATATAGATGCTTTTTCATTCGGCTTCCCCTGTAATGATTTTTCGGTCGTTGGTGAACAAAAAGGATTCGAAGGAACCTTTGGTCCGCTGTATACGTACGGCATCAAAATTCTCGAAAGATATCAGCCACTTTGGTTTCTTGCGGAAAATGTTGGTGGGATTCGCAGTGCAAACGAAGGAGGTGCTTTTGCAAAAATTAAGGAAGATATGATCGCGTGTGGATATCGCATATATCCAAACCTATATAAGTTTGAAGAGTACGGGATTCCGCAGTCAAGGCATAGAGTTATCATTGTGGGAATCAGGAATGACCTTCCTTT
>JAGABS010000057.1 GCA_017614525.1 Alphaproteobacteria bacterium | reverse complement strand
GCTGCCGCCCTTGTCTCCGCTTGCGAAATCGTAAAATCCTCCCGTCGAAATTTTGATGCGAAACGACCCGCGGTGCCTGTCATTCCGACGAGGATTCAGAGCAACATAATCTCCGCCCCGAATTTCTCCTGCCCCGACGAGCTCCCGCAAAATCGGCAGCGGATTCTCGCTGTATCGTCGCTTGATTTCCGCAAAACTAATCATTGCTCACCTCCCCCCAGGCAGCGCCTGGAGCCAAGATGATCTTGGAGCCTGTTATTATGAGTACTCCTATCCGACGGTATGCCCTTCGTATCTAAATTATTATTTTCTTTTTCTTTACGATTTTTCATTTTTTTCTCCTCTTACAATAAAATTGTCGCGCTGCCCGCGCAGCTACACGCAAATAGTATCAACAAATCTTCATTGATTCATTTTCTGCACGGCTCGTAAATATTTAAACCTCGTGCATAATTCAAGAATGCTCAAATTTGAGAAAAGCTAATCTGCACGCGCCGTACAGATTTAATCCATTGATTTATAACGATATTTTTCTTTTGCAGACCCAAAAGCCTACTTTTTACATTTTAACATTTTTTGAATTTCTTCGGATTCCCGATACAGTTTTCGATATTGAGCTTCCTCAAATAAATCGGAAATTATTCGGAGTGCGGCAGTTTTTTCAAGACTCACTCAAACTAACTAAGTTCACTATACACTGAAATTTGAGGAACTCAACAGACAACCAGATACGAAACAGAATTGATAAAAACAGAAGAATGGCTGGGAAACCTGGATTCGAACCAAGGTTGCCCGGTCCAGAGCCGGGAGTTCTACCGCTAAACTATTTCCCAACGGCGAGTAAACTAATAGCACAAAAAAGATGATTTTTCTATACTTCTTTTCTGGAATAATGTATTTTTCAGTGGAAGCTGGGTTTTGAGAAATCATGAAGATTAAGGGAAAGATGAGTTTGTCCTCGCGCCTGTGGCTGGATCGTCAGATGCATGATCCTTACGTGAAGCGAGCTCACAAGGAGGGGTATCGAAGTCGAGCGGCGTATAAGTTGCTGGAGATAGACGAGAAATTCGGTCTCATAAAGAAGTCGAAGTATATTATCGATCTGGGAGCGGCTCCGGGCGGGTGGTCTCAGTTGCTGGCTCAAAAATCTTCAGAAGATGCCAAAATTGTTGCGATTGATCTTTTGAATTTCGACGAGCTTCCGAAAGTTCAGCAATTTATCGGAGATTTTGAGGATGAGGAGAATCAGCGGAAGATCATCGAAGCCTTGGGCCAGAAGGCGGATTTGATTGTTTCTGACATGGCTCCGGCGACTGTCGGACACGCTCAGACCGACCATTTGCGCATCATGAATTTGGTGACTTCTGCCTATGATTTCGTGCTGAACACACTGGCTCCCGGAGGGTCATTCGTTGCGAAAATATTTATGGGCGGAAAAGAAAAGCAGTTTTTCGAGCGGGTGAAAAAAGATTTCGAAAAAGCGTGTTTTTTCAAGCCGAAATCCAGCCGCAGCGTGTCGGTTGAGATTTATGTGGTGGGGATTTCGTTAAAATGCAGCTAGAAGCACGGGTAAAATCCACGATAGATTTGTTGGAGATATTTTTCGCGTCGCGTGCGCCTTTTGATATCGTGATGTCGAAATATTTCAAGAATAACAGGTGGATAGGGGCAAATGATCGGCGGGCGATTGCCGAATTTTCCTATGAAATTTTTCGCAATTTCGAGAAATTGAAGTTCATTACTCGAAAAATCACAAACAATCTCGGCAGATTTTTCGTTCTGGCTCACATGAAGTTCAATCGTGAGTTTTCGGAAAAACAAATCGAAGAAATCTTCTCGGGGAGAAAATACGCTCCTGAGAAATTATCGGAATTCGAGCGGAAATTTTTGCGCAGAGAGTTAGAGGATCTCCCGACATACGCGCAGCTGAATTATCCTGAATGGCTTGAGCCTTATCTGCAAAGAGTTTTCGGCAAAGAGCATTTCGCAGACGAGATGAAAGCACTGAACGGCAAGGCCTGTGTCGATCTGCGGGTAAATGCCTTACTTGCGACCAAAGAGCAGGCGAGGGGAGAGCTGCAGGAATTCGAAATCGAAGATACACGATACGCCGAAAACGGATTGCGAATTCTGAACGGAAGAATCAGTCGAAGTCATCCTGCGATTCGTGACGGAATTGTGGAAATTCAGGATGAAGGATCACAGCTGATCGCAGAATTGTGCAGAGTTCGTCCCGGAGATACGGTTGTGGATTACTGCGCGGGAGCCGGCGGCAAAACTCTGGCCCTGGCTGCATGTATGGAAAACAAAGGACGAATTTTCGCGATGGATAAATATCCTGAAAGGTTAGAAAACGCGAAGAAGAGATTTCGCCGAGCTAATGTGAATAACGTTTTCTGTCAGGAAATTAGCAACAAATGGCTGAAGCGTCATCGGGAATCGGCATACGTCGTTCTGGTCGATGTTCCTTGTTCCGGAACGGGTACTTGGCGAAGAAATCCTGATATGAGAGCAAAATTTTGCGAAAATGATCTGAGGGAATTGATTGAAGTTCAGGCTGAGATCCTGAGAACAGCTCAAAATCTGGTCAAACCCGGCGGCCGTTTGATCTACTCCACCTGCTCGATTTTAAAGGAAGAAGACGAAGATCAAATCAAAAAATTTCTTGAAGAATTCGGCAATTTCGAGCTACAAAAAATTGAATTGAGAAACTACCGTGGCGATTTTTTGAGATTAACTCCGTTACGAAACGATACGGATGGATTTTTCGCCGCAGTGATGAGGAAAAAGGGATGAAAATTACGAATGAAAGCTTGTTCCCTGCAAGGTTCGGGAACTAATTGCCAAGATTGAAGGACTAATCGTGGAGAGGAACTAACCGCAAATCGGAATTTCGCGGAACGCAGAGTCTGCCAGCTTGCGGGAGAATCTCCCGACTCGGAGGTTTTTTGAGCGTTTTATTTAATGACTTACGTATGTAGTACCAGTTGTTCCGAAGATATATGCGTTAGATCTTCGAAGAGACTTATTCTTTTGTACATTAGCGGTTTGCTCCGATTTCGATACCGTGCGGCGAGATGATTTTTCGACTTTCTCCTTTGGAGGCCATTCTTGATTTTCTGCGTCAAAAAACTCGTCGTCTGCTGCTTCCCCCAGTCGAGAAACAGGTTGCTGCTCGGAGATATTTTCCGCAGATACCGAGCTTTGTTGAGACGAGGATTCTTCGGTTTTTGCGTCGAAAAATTCATCATCATCCACGGTTTCTCCTGATTGATGGACAGATAGTTTTCCCCAAATATTCGGTTCGGATTCTTGCTTTTTTAATGAATTTTTCAGTTCCTCATTCAAGAATAGTTCTATTTCTCCGGAGACGTCTACAAATTTCCTTAACACTTCGTTGTTTCGGTTTCTTCTCGATAACTGGTTTAACACATCACCTGCCGCGGTTGCGTGCTCGCGAAATGGTCTGAAAAGCTCAGGATATTTTTTTATCAAATGCTTTGTATTTGCTTTTATTCCACCGACGGCATTACGTATCTTACGATCGGTGTTCTCATCAACAGTAGTCTTTTTTGCTGCGGATTTAGCGAAGTTCACAATAGTATCCACACATCGGCGCGTCACTTTTAAGTGTTTTTCGATTTCCTTTTTTTTCAGGGATTGAAAAATAAAATCTGCTTGTTCCGAAATATCTGAAACAGCGGTATTCAGCGTTTTTATCTCTGCTTCTGTCAGAACCTTGCCCTTTTTTACTTCATTATATGCATCGGTTTCTGCGGAAATGTTATCTTTTGAAAATATTTTTCTTACTTTATTTTCAATGGCCTCAGAGACAGCAACCCTTGCATGGACACCTGCAACAAAGAACGACGCCATCATTGTGCCCAACAATAACTTTTTCATGCATCCCCCGATTTAATTGCTTACAGTTTATGTCCCATAAAAAATCAAAAAGAGTCCTTTCTTATTTAATGGTATCTACATCCTGACTGTCGTACAGAGTGTTTTCCGAGGACGCAGAAGATCTCCTTCCTGCATCGTATTCTTTCTTTTTGGCGTCATACGATTTGTCTTGCTCGATTTGTTTTATTATATACCGAAGAGCTCTTTTTTCTGTTTCTTTCAACCCTTCAACAACCCTATTTAACTTTTTGTGTTCGCGATTGTATTTTTCTGATACTTTTTCCGTACATTCAATCGCCTTATTTACGTCATCACAGAAATCTTCGAATAATCCTCTGATGTCCTTCGGCCAGTTATACGCGTCTACCTTGGATGCCGTGGCTATTACCTCGTTCCAAGTGTCGGACAATTTATCTTTTTTGTTGTCTTTATCTGTCCATTCAATTTCGGAGTTTTTTGCTGTTGCATTTGCGGCAGATTTGGCCAATTCCACAAAGGAATCAATTTCCTTTTTGAATTTAAAAAAATAATTTTTTTCATATTTTTCCAGTGACTTGAATGACTCGGCATCAGAGATCTTTTTCAATTGGGCTGACAGAGCAGACAAAGCTTCCTTTATTTCTTTTATATCTTCTTTTTTTAACATTTTTTCCGACATGAACACGCCGGCGGATTTTTTTGCAACGTCTCGTATTCTGGTTGCAATCTTTACTTTATTTGCGGCTCCTTTCATTTCACTTGATGCCCTTTCTGCACCGGCATCCGCAAAAAACAACGCTGCCATTATCGTGCCCACCAGTAATTTTCTCATAATTTTCCTCCGATTTGTTAACTCTTATTGTTCAGTTTAGTAGATTAAACTTAACAAAAAGTTAATTTTTCTCAGGGGATTATCCTTAACCGATTGTTATTCATTTTCTGATTCGGGGAAAAATCCGTACAGCGATTGATTTCAGGATTTTTTACTTCCGAATGGTATACACACGGAGTGGACTTAATAAGAAAATAAAAAAATTGGAAAATAAGAAATATTTAACCGAAAATTAACTAATTTAGAGTAACATGACCAAGTATAATGTAAATATGAAGGAGAAAAAAATGAAATTAAAAGTTTTGAGCGTATGTGCGGTATCTGCATTGCTATGCGGGGAGGGCGCTCTTGCAAAAGTGGTTGAAGAGCATCTGGATTTCAAAAAAGCCCGGCAGGTTTTTGATCAAGATGAATCGGATTCGCAAACAGCGGATGTGACAGCCAAGAAGCCGTTTAAGGACTCGGGTGTCGTTGAAAAGGGGCGCGTAAATAAATTAAAAAAAGAGTACGAGGACAGGATGGACTCGGAAGCAGAGAACGTAGCAACCAAGAAGCCGTTTAAGGACTCGGGTGTCGTTGAAAAGGGGCGCGTGAATAAATTAAAAAAAGAGTACGAGGACAGGATAAAATTCTACGACGTATTCCAGCAGTTTAAGTACAAAAAGTCTGACTGCAAATTTACGGCGAGTTCGGAATATGATGAAGATCACGTGGCAGCCAATGCATTTGACGGAAACTCCGACACAAAGTGGGCCTCCAAGGAACGAGGAAATCAGTGGCTGCAAATCAAATTGCCAAAGGCCACGGTTTGCAACAGTGCCCAAATAGCATCAAGAGGAGATCATGACGGGTATTTCGTCAACCAAGCGCCGAGAGATTTTGAGATTCAGGGAAGCACTGATGGAGAGAGTTGGGTCAGTTTGTGCAAGAAAAAGGGAATCAGTTGGGATAATCCCGAAGGCGAAACAAAATCTTTCTTGTTTAAAAATTCGACGGCTTACACTTATTATCGACTCGTAATTACTGCTGATAATGAACCGGACGATAAAGATATAAAGAATTATTCTCTGAGCCAGTTTAAAGTAGGTCGGACCATATAGTCGATGGGAAGGGCCTCGCTTCGGAAACATTCTTCTATGTAAAAGGAAGAATGAGTTGTGCCTCGGGTTTGGTGATCTGTTTTGCTGGGCGAAACCCGAGGTTTCGTTGACGAGGAGAGGCTTTATTCAACGGCAGTTTTTTTCACATCCCAATGCTCAAAAAGCTTCTGGTGGGAGGATACCAAGGATGGCATGCAAAGCGCGGTGACCTCTAAAAGTACTGGATGGCTTAACGGGTCAGGGTTGCTTTAAATTCGGTAGTTGTGTAGAGATCGGCTTTTTGTGTTTGACGAGGCTCTGCGCTTTGTTGAAAAGGGCAGGTGCGTCTCTGATTCCAATCGAACACGACAAGTTGAGCTGCACTGCATGCTGCTTTGAGGAGTATGAACTGGAGAATCTGATGGAAAGCTTGATTATCGAATCCCAAAAAATCATTTGTACTTCGGATTAGCCTTTTATGAAAGGTATTTGTGAGTACGGTAAATGGGTCGGATGCGGGGAAGATACGGATTTCTAACTGAGAGACGCGCTGCTGCCGTCTGTTTATTTCAAAACAGGCAACGGGAAATGGTTTATCCTTGGCTGATCAGCCTAACCTAGCGGCGTATAGCTGCTTGATTCATTTGGAGATTTCTCATTTGGTTTGCAAGAGGGATTTGCACTGGCGTTTGCGTGCGGATTGTCGGGTTTCCCACCGTTCCTGCTGCTCCTGCTGCTCCTACTGCT
>JAGABS010000008.1 GCA_017614525.1 Alphaproteobacteria bacterium | reverse complement strand
GCCGACTCTGACTCGCCAATAGTCGTTTCCCGCGAGACTATCTATACTTTTTAATCCGTTGTGACCGCCGTTCCCGCCGCCTTTTTTGATTTTTACCCTGCCGAACGGAAGATCAATATCATCATGAAAAATTATGACTTTGTTTGTCGGGATTTTATAAAAATCAATCAAAAACCGAACAGCTCTTCCAGATAAATTCATAAAAGTTTGAGGTTTCGCGAAAATAATTTTCTTCTTCTCGAAAAAACAAGAAGAGACCTCCGCGATCGACGACATCCTTCTGAAAGAACAAGAGGCGACAGACTCCGCTATCGCCTCTACCATTTGAAAACCTACGTTATGCCTGTTGTTTCTATATTCCGACCCGGGATTTCCTAATCCCACCATCAACAGACAATCACTCATTCTTCGTTAAGCTCCTGCTTCCGTAGTCGCGGACGAAGCTTCCGCGCTTGGTGTGTCCGTTTTCATGATTGTCGGAGCAACAACAGTCGCAATGGTTACTGTTTTGGCGTTGACCGGCAACGAAACTCCTTCTGGAAGTTTAACCGTGTTCGAGTGAACCGTGTGGTGGAATTCAAATCCGGTCAAGTCAACTTCAATGTGCTCAGGAATTTTCTCAGGATCGCAAACAACATCGATTTCGTGAGCTAACACGTTCAAAACACCGCCCAGCTTCAATCCCGGAGATGCGTTTTCGTTGGTGAAAACGACAGGAACACGTACGGTAACGCGACTTCCCTTTCCGACTCTCATGAAATCAACATGCATTACTTGGTCGGTTACTGGGTGAATTTGCGCCTGCTTCGCGACGAACTTCTGGCCTTTCTTCCCGATTCCGTTGATCTCAAAAACTGTCGAAAAAAAGTTCGATTTGTAAACGTAGCGGCTCAACAAATCTTTCGCTATGCAGATATTTTCCGAAGGCTGATTGTCCCCATAGACCACACACGGCACGAAACCTTCCCTTCTGTCGGCTCTTGCTGAACCGGTTCCGATACTTTCTCTTTTCTTGGCTTCCAAAGTAACAGTTGCCATTTTAAACTCCTCTTTCTGAAAATTAAATCATCATCCTAATTTCGTCAGCCAACAGCCCGGCAACTGATAATCTTTCAAATTTATCCGACAGATTATCGCCGTAAAAAACGCTATCGGTCACAACAATTTTCGCGATATTTGAAGAGGCTAAGCTTTGCACAGCTCCTTGAGAAAAAATTCCGTGGGTCGCATAAGCTACAACTTTATAGGCCTTCACTTCTAACAACGCGTTGGAAGCATGACACAAAGTCGCTCCGGAGTCAATCATGTCGTCGATCAAAACGCAAATTTTGTTTTTGACATTTCCCAATACTTTCATTTTGCTGACTTTGTTGAACAAATTTCGAGTTTTAACGCATACGGCCAAATCTGTTTTCAATGTTTCCGCGATAAATTGAGCTTCTTTTGCTCGGCCTAAATCAGGAGATACGATTACGATGTCTTCGGTTTTGTATTTTTTGTTTTGAATCTTATTTTTGATGTCGCGAATAAACAGAGGCAGTGCCGATAAATGACGAAACGGCGATTTTAAAATCGGTTCGCTGTGATTATCCAAAAAGATAAATTTCGCAACATTGAAAGTTTCGAGAAATTTCAAGAAAACTGCATTCCCGCAGGATTCATTCGGATTAATTTTATCTTGGCGAGAATATCCCGAATAAGTCAGACAAAGATTTACGATCCGCGTATTTTTCAACACATCGAGCAGCAAAAATAACTCGAACCAATCCTCGTTTGTTCGTGTATTGGCGATAACGGTTACATGAGAAAAAGTTTTTTGCAAGGATACCTGCATTTCGTTATTTCCGAACTTTTTCACGATTGTCGGCGACGCAGACAAATTCAACTTTTCTGCTATCGACTTCGCGAGTTTTTCAGAATTTCTGGTGTAAACTATTTCCATGTTCTCCGCGCATTTTTAGGTGGTTGGTTTTATGCATATGACGGAAATATTTCGGCCGCAAATTCCGTCGGAATTTTTTTTTGCGTAGCGGAAACTAAAATATTTTTCGTGATTTTTGAAAGTATCGATTTCGTTTACCGAAATTTTTGAAATACCTTTTTCTCGTAATCTGTCACAGCAAAATTTTACTACATCGAAATGATACTTATCACAGATTTTTGAAAAATATTTAGGAGGGAAGTTATCCAAAAAATCTTTGCCGACTTCGTAGCTTTCGACGTGAACGCAAGGTCCGATCACGGATATCATGTTCTCGCAACTGCTTCCGAGCGAAACCATTTTTTCGATGGTATTCTCTATAACTCCCGATTTCGCGCCCTTCCACCCGGCATGGGCTGCTCCCACAATTTTTTTCACCGGATCCGCAAGCAAAACAGGCACGCAGTCGGCTGTCAGAATTCCCAACGCGACGCCTTCAGACTGCGTTACCAACGCGTCAGCCTCCTGATCGGATTCACTATTTTCGTCAACGATTACGCATTTTGCGGAATGAATTTGATTCAAAGTTATCAGCTTTTTCGCTCCGACTGACTTCCTTACGAATTCAAGATTTTTTTCAACGGACTCAGGATTATCTCCGACAAATCTGCTGCAATTCAAAGAAGAAAACAACCCGTCGCTGAATCCCGAATCCCTATCAAAAAAATAACAAACAATGTTGTCGAAATCAAAGAAGTCCATCGAAAAAACTCCGTTCAGAATTGCTCTTACTCGGAAGCTTCGTCGGAGGAAGGAATCATCCCCAAGGCAAGCATGTATGTGTCCAGTAACATGTCCTCATTTTCGCGATCTTCCGTTTTCATTTTCTTCAGTTTGATGACTTTTTTCATTATTTTTACGTCGAAACCGTCGGCTTTAGCCTGCTTGAAAACGTCGGAAATATTCTCTTGAATCTCGACCTTTTCAGCCTCCAAATTTTCGATTTTTTCCACGTAAAGCTTTAACTTGTTAACATCGCTGGAATGCATTTGATTTACTCCCAAAAAACAGCGGGGCTTCTCGAGCAAACAAGAAAAACACAGCTGATCCACCCCGCAGGCATACTAATATAAAGATTGATAAAAAGCAAATAGTGCTATAGCATAGGCGCGTGAAATTATTGGAGATCACAATTGCAGCAAGCGACATTGAAAGAGTCTTTTTCCGTGAGCGGAGTCGGAGTGCATCGGGGCAAAGATTGTTCTGTAACCGTGAAACCTGCAGATGAAGATACGGGAATTGTTTTTTTCAGATCCGACATAGACGATGGCGGGTTTAAAAACGAAAAGATTGTTGCGAGTTTCTGCAATGTGGAAAACGCGACGATGTGCACGCAGATTTTCAACGAAAATAAAGCGTCTTTAAAAACCATCGAACATCTTATGGCCGCGTTGTACGGAATGAAAATTTCCAATGCAATTGTAGAAGTTCAAGGAGAAGAAATTCCGATTTTGGACGGCAGTTCTTTGAGATTTGTTGAGAAAATAAACGAAGTCGGAATCAAAGAGCAATCTAAGCCGCGAAAGATCTTAAGAGTTCTGAAAAAAATAAAATTAACCGACGGAAACAAGTTCGAAGAAATTGAACCTTTTGACGATTTCGAGATAAATGCGAGGTGCGATTTTGAAGAGAAAGGATTGAAAACAGATCCTGTGATTTTTAATTTTTCGAAGAATAATTTTGCAACCGAAATTGCTCCGGCGAGGACTTTCGGATTTATTTCAGAAGTTGAATACGTCAAAAAGCATAATTTGGCGTTGGGGGCGTCGCTGAAAAATACCGTTGTATACAATGACGAGGGAATTCCTTTGAACGATGAAGGTTTAAGATTTGAAAATGAATCCGCGAAACACAAAGTTTTGGATATAATCGGCGACTTGGCGTTGGCGCAATATTGGATTCATGGCCGAGTGAGTTGCTTTTGTCCAAGTCACAAATTGAATAACATTTTGCTGCGTATGTTGTTTTCGAGTTCTGAAAATTACGAGATTTTGTAAAATATATTTCGGAGTTTCACAGATATATTTTGGGATGTGTAGATGTATGTTTTGGGAATAGAATCCAGCTGCGACGAGACAGCCGCGGCGATTGTATCTGATCGCAAGGAAATTTTATCCAATGTTGTCTATTCTCAAATCGAAGAGCATAGACCTTACAACGGAGTCGTCCCGGAGGTCGCGGCACGGGCTCATTTGGAAAAAATCGACATTGTTGTTGAAAAAGCTTTGGCGGATGCAAATCTGTCTTTGGATGATATTGACGCTGTCGCTGGAACGTGCGGTCCGGGACTCATCGGAGGAGTGATCGTTGGATCGACATTTGCAAAAAGTTTGGCTTTCGCAAAAAAAATTCCGTTCATTGCGGTGAATCATATCGAGGCTCATGCGCTTTCGGTACGGTTAACCGAGGAAGTGGAATTTCCCTATCTTTTGATTTTGGCTTCGGGAGGTCATTGCCAAATTTGCGTTGTCCATGACGTTGATAATTTCCAAGTTTTGGGACGGACTTTGGACGATTCCGTCGGAGAATCTTTTGATAAAGTTTCGAAACTTTTGGGTTTCGGATATCCCGGCGGGCCGATCATAGAAAAATTGTATCACGAAGGAGACAGTGACAAATTTTCATTGCCGCGGCCGATGTGTTCCAAGGGAAATTGCGATTTTTCGTTTTCCGGGTTGAAGACTGCCGTGTTAAATGCGTCTCAAAAATGCAATTCTCTTCAGGACAGAAAAGATTTAGCCGCGTCTTTTCAAAAAACCGTTTCCGAGATTATGTCTTTCAAGATGAAGCAGGCTTTGGATTTTTGTTCTAATCAGAAAATCAAAACAAATGCGGCGGTGATTTCGGGGGGCGTCGCGGCGAATTTAGTGATAAGAGAAAATTTGAAAAAAACTTGCGGTTCTGTGTCGTCTTTTTCCGTTCCGTTTTTAGTGCCGCCGGTGAAATTTTGTACGGATAACGGCGCGATGATCGCGTGGCTCGGAATTGAAAAATTCAAGAAAAATCAGTTCAATACGTTGGACTTCCGTCCTCGTCCGCGTTGGCCGTTGGGTGAAAATTTTCAGAAAGAAGAAAAAGCAAAAAGAGAAGGAAGGGAAGAACGAGAAAAAGGAGAGGAAAGAGAGAAAAATGAAAATCATTTCTGCGGATGATATATCGAAGGTCGAAAATCAGACAAAAAATTTAGATAAAGACAGCTTGGTGATTTTTGATTGCGATAACGTTTTGACGACGGTAAAGGTCGGCGCATTCAGTATTCAGAACAAAAATTTTTTGAAAAATTATTTGCGTAGAGAATCCGTTTCAAAGGACGAATTTTACGACAAAATCAGATTGGTTTTAATCAATGAAAATACCTACATCGTAAACCGGCGTATGGTGGACTTAGTTGCGAATTTATCTAAGAGAAATATTCGACATATGGTTGCGACATCTTATTCGGTGCGTCCCCTGAAAGAAGTGCCGAATCCGATACAATGGCGAATTAATAACCTTCATAAAATGGGATATTTTTTCGAGAAATCCTGGCCTGATCAAAAAGAAGATATCGTTCTCAATGATTTCGGAACGGATCATAATCCGACTTTTCACAGCGGCGTTTTATTCTGCGATATTTTCTCGAAGGGCGATTGTGTCAGAAGTTTTTTTGAATGTATCGGATGGATTCCGAAAAAAATAGTTTTTGTCGATGACGTTTTGCGAAATCTTTCGGACGTCGGTGAATTTTGCGATGAAAATAAAATCGAATACATCGGAATCGAATATCTCGAGTCGCAACACATAAATTCGCACGTTCCTTTTTCAGATGGTCTCGGAAAAATTCAAATGGATCATCTTATGGATAAATCAATATGGTTAAAAGACGAAGAAGCTCACAAAATATTATCGGATTCTTGAAATTACACTGTTGAATATTGAATTATTTTCTTTTTATAATACGGAGTCGGTTGTTTTTGGGTGATTTATGAAGAAGTTTTTGGTGTTTCTGTTGGTTTTATCCGGTGGGTTTGCGTCGGCAGAGAATTCAAGCGGCGATGATTTTATGGAGTTGGATGAGCCGTACAAATATGTGACGGGTGCCTACTGGGGAGTGAGTGTTGGGCCGACTTTCGTGAAGCACAAGCTGTCTGCTCAGAATAGCAGTACGGGTGCCGTTCAGAATACGAATATGTCGAAGACGCAGATGGATTTGGCGTTGCTTGGCGGTTTCGGAACTTCCTTCTACAAAGATTACTACGTCGGGATCGAAATGGAGATGACGAAAAGGTGCGGGAAGGGGACGCATTACGCGAATGACACCGACGCTTTGGGTTTGAAGTTCCATTCTCAGTTCGGTCTGAATATGAATGTTCGTTTCGGATATCTGTTTCCGAAGCAGGGAAATATGGTTTACACGATGGTCGGTTTCTCCCGCACTTTGGGAAAAGTAGTCGAGAGAGGATCTCACGGAAAAGAAGTCGAGGGGACGTTCGGGTCGTACTATCCTATTGTCGGGATTGGCTTTGAACACAAAATAAATTACGACTGGAATGCTCGTTTTGATGTAAAATATTCGATTACTTCGAGTGATTCTGATAAGCGTATGTACAGAAATGCGGCGTGGAAATACGATGCTAAGCCTCAGAGTGTTGGAGTGAGGTTTTCCCTGACGAGAAATATATAATCAAGAGGAATGTATAATCGGTAAGTGTGTGATGGAGTCGAGAAATGAGAGCGAAAATAGAGAAAAAGGACATTTTGCCTGCGATAATGAGGACGGTAAGCATCGCCGATAAAAAGTCGGTAGTTCCGATTTTGTCTCATGTCCTGCTAGACTTCAATGCGAACGGATTGACGATAAAAGCAACGGATCTGGATCACTCCATAATAGAGAAGGTTCCGGCCCAGGCTGATACTTACGGTGTGGTTGCGGTTCCGGCAGGGACGCTGTGCGATATTTTGAGAAAGATTCCTGACAAAGTTACGGTGGAGTTTTCTCTTGTTGAAAAAGGAGAAAAGCTGCAGGTGGTCGCGGGAAGATCTAAGTTTGAACTGTCTGCGCTGAATTCGGAAGATTTTCCCCAGATTTCTGTTCTCGAAAACAGCTGTCATTTTAATCTGAAAGCTGCAGATTTGAATAAGCTCATTACTCGGACGAAATTTTCGATTTCTCCAGAGGAGAACAGGCATAATTTGAACGGAATTTTCCTTCACAAGGAAGATGATATGCTGAAAGCAGCGTCGACCGACGGGCACAGGCTTTCCGTTTCCGCCATTCCTCTGAATGCAAAGGAAAGTATTCAAGGCGTGATTATTTCGCGAAAAACCGTTTTGGAGGTCAAGAAGCTTTTGGATGTCACCGAGGGTGATGTCGTTGTCACTTTTACGGCGAACCAGGTTCAGTTCGCGTTGGGGAATGTCTTGTTCATAGCGAAGCTTGTCGACGGAAATTTCCCGGATTACAAAAGGGTAATCCCTTCAACCGATGTCAGTTTTTTTACGGTAAAAAGATCAGATTTCATAGAGGTTGTAGATCGAGTTGCTGTTATTTCCGATGATAAAGGCCGGGCGATAAAGTTGGAAGCGAATAAGAACAGTTTGTCTTGCTATGTCGCTAACAGTCGGGTTGGGAGCGGAAAAGACGAGGTAGATATCAACTATGACGGAGATGACTGGGTTGCGGGGTTCAATTCGAGTTATCTTTTGGACGTGGCACAGACTCTGCAGGGAGAACAATTGAAGGTTTATGTAAAGGAGTCATTGGCTCCGATTTTGATTGTAGATGAGTCCGAGCCTGAGTCGTTATACGTCGTTATGCCGATGAGAATCTGAAGGTAAGTTTTTGCGGCCTGCGATTCTGAGATTGGGATGTCGAAATTTTAGGTCTTACCGTACCTTGACGTTGAGTTTTTCGTCGAGGTTTGTTGTTTTTTACGGAAAGAACGGCGCGGGCAAAACGAATATACTCGAGGCTATTTCTTTGTTTTCTTCTGCGCGTGGCTTGAGAAAGGCGGCGATCTCCGACTTTGCTAATTTTAATGCGAAATCCGAAAATTGGAATTTGGAATTGGTCTCCGAAAAGGGTGATTACAAAACTTTTTTAGAAACGGGGCTGGCCGGCGGAAGAAGATTCGGAAAAATCGACGGAACCTCCGCTTCGTCGCTGTCTTCTCTTGAAGAATTTGTCTGGTTGCTTTGGGTTACTCCCGGCATGGATACGATTTTCATAGGATCGAAAACAGATCGCCGCAATTTTTTTGATCATTTGGTGAGTGGATATGATAAAAATTATAAAAATCGATTGAAGAAAATTCAAAATCTGCAGAAAGAAAGATTAAGTGTTCTCACTTACAGAAGGGACGAGGCTTGGCTGAAAATTCTGGAAGATAAAATAGCAGAAGAAAGCGTTCTCGTGGCGAGATCGCGTTTCGAATTTATCGGTCAGTTGCAGGAAGTTTTTGAAAATTGCAGCTCAAATTTTTTGAGGCCGCGAGTCAGTATTCAGGGAAAAGTTGAAAGTCTTGCGGCGGTCAACAGCGATGAAGATGCAGCTCTCGAAATATCCGATCTTTTAAAAAATTTCAGAAACGAGGATTGCGAAAGACAGATGACGGGAATTTCCGTCCATAAAAGTTTGTGGCTGGCTCACCATCCGAAAAATCAGCTGGAAGCAGAAAGCTGTTCCACCGGCGAACAAAAGGCATTTTTAATTTCCTTGGTTTTGGCGGTGGCCAGAATTTATCGGCAATCAAAAAGAGGGGTTCCTGTTTTGCTGCTGGATGATCTGATGATGCATCTTGATAAAGTTCGTCGAAGAGCTTTGGTCGATGAATTGTCGGAGCTGAATATCCAAACTTTTTTTACGGGAACTGATTTGTGTTTGTTCGATGATCTCAAGGAGTCCGCTCAAATTTTTCAGGTGGAAAATTCAATTTGTTATGAAGTTCGGTCGTAAAAGCAGGTTTCTGAATAAAAACATTTCCAAACAAAATTTACAGCAGTTAGTAAATTTAAAAAATTAGGTATTGACAAAAGGAAAATCTGAAATTATATAATGAAACCAGATAGCTGATACTGTTACTAGGTTAGTTCTGTGTTTCTTTCTCCTTATCGTTATTGAATGGCTTTTTAGCGGTATTGCTATCTTTTCTGAGTATTTCCGAAAAAAGTTGCGAGTTTTTGAGGGCAATGCGGTGACTTCTTTCAATTATTTGATTTCCGAAAATAAGTTGGTATGATTGCCTCGTGAAACGAAGGGACTATTGATGATCGATATTCTGGTTATAGGAAGTGGCCCGGCAGGGTATACGGCGGCGATCTATGCGGTACGGGCTGGGTATAAGGTAAAGTTGATTACGGGAAATCAGGATGGCGGGCAGCTCACGATTACGTCTTTCATAGAGAATTATCCGGGATTTTCCGAGAAGATCTCTGGACCTCAGCTGATGACGCAAATGCGTCGACAGGCTGAGAATTTGGGCGTCGAAGTCGAGTACGATGTAATCGAATCGGTTGATTTTTCGGGCAAACCTTTTTTTTGTAAAGGGGAAGCCGGAAATTCGTACGAGAGCCGAGCTGTGATTGTCGCGACGGGAGCAAATGCAAAATGGTTAGGGCTGGAAAGTGAAGACAGGTACAAGAACAGAGGCGTTTCGGCGTGCGCGACTTGCGACGGATTTTTCTTTAAAAATAAAATTGTCGCTGTTATCGGGGGGGGTAATGCGGCCGTTGAGGAAGCCATTTATCTGACGAATTTTGCAAGCAAAGTTTTCTTGATTCATCGCAGGGATTCTTTGAGAGCCGAAAAAATTATGCAGGCCAGATTGATGGAAAATCCAAAAATTGAAGTTGTTTGGAATAGCAGAGTAGCGGAAATTTTGGGCGATGAGAAAAAAGTTACGGGAGTGTTGCTTGAAAATAGCGGAGAGCTGAGAAAAATTGAACTGGATGGAGTTTTTGTCGCGATAGGACATGCTCCCGCAACCGAAATTTTTCGCGGAAAATTAGATTTGGATGAGGGAGGATATATCGTCGTCGACGGAACCAAAACTTCAGTAAAAGGAGTGTTCGCGGCGGGAGATGTTTGCGATCCGATCTATCGACAAGCTATAGTTTCGGCGGGCCAAGGATGCAAAGCTGCGATTGATGCTGACAGATTTTTATCTATAGAAAGTTAATTTTTTCTGGTATACTCGCAACGATTTTTGTAAAGCAAGGATACAGAATGGAATTTATCCAGAGTTTGTTTCAGGTTCCAATTGAGAGTTTACACAGCATAACAGTGTTTATTCTGGCCTGTTTTGTCGGATACTATGTTGTTTGGAAGGTGACTCCGGCTTTGCATGCTCCGTTGATGTCCGTTACCAACGCGATTTCCAGCGTAATTGTTATCGGAGCGATATTCGCTGCTTCCGGGAATGCCTTTTCAACTTCGAGAGTCTTCGGATTTTTGGCCGTATTGTTGGCTTCAATTAATATTTTCGGCGGGTTTTTGGTCACGCACAGAATGTTAAAAATGTTTCAAAAAAAGTGAAGAAGGATTGTCGTAGATGGTGAATGTTCTTTATTTAATAGCAGCAGTGTGCTTCATTTTTGCGCTGAAAGGATTGTCGTCGGCGAGTAGTTCTCGAGGCGGGAACCTGTTCGGTATTTTCGGGATGATTCTGGCGTGTTGCGCAGCTTTCATGTCAACATCGAATGTCGGAGTGGTTTTGCTGGCGATGGTTATCGGCGGAGGCATCGGGATCTTTATTGCTCAAAAAGTTTCCATGACTCAGTTGCCGGAGATGGTCGCGGGTTTTCACAGTCTGGTTGGTCTATCCGCTCTGTTAATTGATTTTGCGGCTTGTTTTTCTCCTCGATTGTTCGGTATATGCGACAGCGCAGGGCACATTTTTGTGTCGAGTTTATTCGAAATAGGATTGGACGGAGCGATCGGAGCGGTGACTTTCACCGGATCAGTGATTGCCTTCATGAAATTGCGCGGAATTTACAAGGGAAGGGCAATCCCTTTGGCTTTTAATTTTACGTTGTTGGGATTGATATTATTGTCGATTCTTGTTTTTGTCTTCAGTGAGGATAGTTCGTATTTTATCGTTGCGTCCGTGTTGTCTCTGATTTTTGGTATCACTTTCATCGTTCCTATAGGGGGAGCCGACATGCCTGTGGTCGTGTCAATGTTGAATTCCTACTCGGGATGGGCGGCCTCGGGAATCGGGTTTACTCTGCACAATGACCTGCTGATTATAACAGGTGCCCTGGTCGGTGCGAGCGGAGCGATTCTCAGCTACATTATGTGCAAAGGAATGAACAGATCTTTGTTTGAAGTTTTATTTTCAACTGGCGAAAACATTGCAGTGTCCGGCGGAAATAAAGAACAAAATCGTTCTTATAAGCAAGGCGCACCTGAAGATGCCGCTTTCTTGCTGAAGAATGCGAGTTCGGTGATTATTGTTCCGGGGTACGGCATGGCGACCTCTCAATCTCAGCATGCTTTGAAAGAAATGTCGGATATCTTGAAAAAAGAAGGGGTCAGTGTAAAATACGCGATTCACCCGGTAGCGGGGCGAATGCCTGGGCACATGAATGTTTTGTTGGCTGAAGCCAATGTTCCGTACGAAGACGTTTTTGAGCTGGATGAAATCAACAATGACTTTGCCGCCTGCGATGTTGCGTTGGTTGTCGGTGCGAACGATGTTACGAATCCGGCAGCGAAGAATGATCCGAGCAGCAGTATTTACGGAATGCCTATTCTTGAAGTGAGCAAGGCAAAAACGGTGCTGTTTTTGAAACGTTCCATGAATCCGGGTTACGCGGGGGTGGACAACGAGTTATTCTATGCGCCGAACACCATGTTGTTGTTGGGGGACGCAAAGAAGACTACGGAGGCTATAATTAAGGTTTTGTAAACAGAATTTGTAATGGAAAAAAGGATCAGAGAAATTTAACTTTGATCCTTTTTTAGGCTTATGTGGTAGATTTCACTTTTAATGTTGTAAAGTCGAACTGCATTCCGTGCTGACCGAGCTTTTTACCTTCATGGTCGTAAGCAATTTGCAAGTCTTCGACCGAAGCAAAACAAAAAGTAAATAGTATTTTATCGGCTTCTTGGTCGTAGGTTTTTATCAGGCAGTTGGAATAAGTTAACTCTTGCATTTTTTCTTTTTTATTGTGGATATCCATAACCTGATATACGCAGATTTTCTTTAATTCTTTTCCTGCATACATAAATTCTTGCAATATAGGTCCCCACGGACCGTTTTTCATGCAAATAGCGGGATCTTTTCCGGAGATTGTGGTGTCTCCATTTAATTTGCCAGAAGAATCAAAGGTCGTGATGCGGGAACCACCTGTTTTTACCCAGTCGCAAGGAGCACAATCCTCAAAATCTTTCATTGAGCTGCTGAATATTTTATCGCACTTAATCATGTACTTAGGTGCTTTTCCTCCGCTGCCGCCAACTGTTCGTTCTTCGTGGTAGGTATGTTCCTCCTCGTGAAGAACTCTATGATTAAACCTCATTATTTCTGACATATCTCACTCCTATGTTCACTATCCAAAACAAAACTACAAGATACACAAAAACAACTACTGTTTTCATAGTATCAATGAATTATGAAAAAACGGTAAAAATTTGGAATTATTTTAAAAAATATATCGAAAAACCTGAAATTTTTTAAAGGCAATCGAATTTTTTGAATTTCGCGCAATTTCGAACGACAATTTGCTCGTTGAATTTAAGTTTTTCCGTCGATCATTTGACGGAAGAAGAGAAATCACGTGTTTCGCTATTCTCCACGAGCCTCAACCTCGTCCATGAACTCTGTCTTCGGATTAGTATTTACCAGTGTTGTGGTATAATCAAACTCGAAGGCATTTATTCCGGTGACTTTTCTTCCGGTGTTATCGTAAACGATTTGGGCATCTGTGATTTTTCCGAACGAGAAAGTAAAGAATATTTTGTCACCTCTTTGCTCATATGTTGTGATAAAGGCATCCGTGTACTGAGTGGCCTGAAGTTCCACAAATCCTGAGTTAAGAGTTGCCAATCTTTTTATGATTACCTGCGAAATAGGGTAGCCCTTTACTAAATTTTCATGCAACAGCGGCGACCAAACACCGTATTTCATGCAGACAGATGTGGTTTTTGACACAACTCTTCCGTCTCCGGTGAAGTGATCGGAAGAATCAAAAGTATTCAATCTTGCAGAACCGAGTTCAAACCACAAACACGGAGCATAGTCCTCATAACCGGACATACTGCTGTGAAATATACTTTCGGCTTTAATTATGAATTGAGGCGTCCTTGCTGCTCCGAAAGGAACGTTCAAATCTCCGTCGCTGTTTGCTTCGCTTTTTTCAACTTTGGAATTCTTTCCAAACATTCCAAAAACTCTATCTGCCGAACTCATTTTCTATCTCCACAACCCAAACTACACAACAACAAAACTAAATACTCCTATTAACCTGCGGCCGGAGGTGGCAAAGTGGCAACTAATCTTATGGATGCCGTTAATTCTTCCAATTGGAAGTGAGGTCTCAAATATATCGTCGCCTTATAGGATCCCGGCTTGCCCGGAACGTCGTATACATCAACCCTTGCCTCTCGCAGAGGGAATCTTGATTTCAATTCCATGTTCGCGGCATCATTTAACAGAACATAACTGGCGATCCAGTTATTCAGATAAAGGGAAACGCCGTCTTTTGTTAAGAAGGATCCGACTTTATCTCGCATAATGGCCTTTACATAGTGAGCAAATCTTGAGGCACACAATAAATACGGAAGTCTTGCACTCAATGATGCGTTTGCGTTTGCATCATCGGTATTGTAAATTTTCGGCTTTTGAGTTGTCTGACCACCGAAGAACGCTGCAAAATCAGTTCCCTTACTGTGGCAGATTGCCAAAAATCCGAGGTCGCTCAGCTCCTTCTCGCGGCGATCGGTAATCGCGATTTCCGTCGGGCATTTGAGGGCCAAATCTCCGTCAGTCGTTTTAAAAGTATATGCCGGAAGTCCCTCGACCAATCCGCCTCCTTCAACACCTCGTATAGCCGCAGGCCATCTGTATTCAGCGAAAGCATGTCCTATTCTTTGAGCCATTACAAACGCAGCATTCCCCCAGCAAAACTGAGAGTTATCCGCGCCGTCGATAGGTTCAACAAAATGCATTCCGTCAACGGGAAGCGTGTCAGGTCCGTAAGGCAATCTCATCAAAACTCGAGGCATGGTAAGTGCAACGTAACGGGAATCATCTGAATTTCTGAATGAATTCCATTTGATCATTTCAGTACAATCAAAAATTTTCGCTAAATCTCTCGGTTCGGTGAGATGAGAAAAGTTATCCATATCGAATAATCTCGGATGAGCCGCTGCTATGAATGGAGCGTGTGCCGCAGCGGCTACATTCGATATTTTTTCCAGCAACAGGATATCTTGCGGATTTCTTGTGAACTCGTAAGCTCCGATCAGGCACGAGTAAGGGTGACCACCGAAGGTTCCGTATTCCTCTTCGTAAATCTTTTTGAACATCTGGCTTTGGTCGAACTCAATCGCGTGTTCCAAATCGTCCAGAAGGTCCTTTTTGGAAACATTCATCACTCTGATTTTCAGATAATTGGATGTTTCAGTATTCGTTACAAGGTAATGCAATCCTCTCCATATTCCTTCTAATTCTTGGAAGGCCGGATGGTGCAAAAATTCATTAATTTGTACGCCCAGTAAGTCGTCGATTTTCTGAACGCATCTTTCGGCAAAAGTCAAGGGGTGCCGAACATTTTCAGGTTTTTCGATTTCGACCTGGTTTAAAAATTCCACGATCAGTGCGCAAGCATAAACTTCCGCCGACGGATCTCTCGCAAGTTTTCCGTCAACAAACATTTCTTTCAGGATATTTCTTTCCGAAGAATCAGACTGCGCTCCGCCTGCTGCAGGTTCTGTCTCTTTTCCTTTCTTGTCTTTTCCGGCTTTTCCCTTCGCAGCATCAGGGGTGGTTTCTTTTACATTTGTTGCGGCTGTATCTTCAGGTGAGGTTGCGAAATCGGCAGTGATTGTTTGCTTATTACTTTTTAAGACAGCTTCTATTTGGCTTTTCAGTTGAGCTTTTTTGGTCTCATCATTTACTACTTCCATAATAAGTCTTTGAAGGACGTCGTTTCCTTCTAACTTAACAGACATGTCATTTAATTTTGTACGAGTCTCAAAAATTTTACCCACTTTCGGTATTTTTCTTGCAATACTGAGAGGCGTGAAATCGTCAATACTTTTGAAAAACATCTCTGCGGATACAAATTCCCCATCGTCGTCGATTTTATTGGCTACCTGAATCGCTAAACGAGGATTTACTGATGCCATAAATTCAGGGAAATTGTCGCGGTCTACTTCAACGAATTTTCTTAGCTTGATAGGAGGCAGTGGATCGGTAATCATACCTGAGAGGTCTGCCATAACTCCGAATACGAAAGGAAGTTCCTTCTTCACAACGGCATCGCCGATTTCTACATCGTAAGTTATGCGAACTCGGGCCGGGCGAACTCTTTCTAATACGTGTTGTATACTTTCTACCATTACTACACCTTTTTAAATACCATAAACCAGAACCCAAATCTGGTTCTATTTTCGTTCAGAATAAATGAAATTTATTTACAAGAAGTTAATTTCTATAAAAAAGTTATCGGATCTATATCGACGGTTATTTTTACGCCGTTTGGGTTTTTTAATTGGGATAACCATGTTGAAATTTCAGAGTTTAACGCGTTTTTGCGATTTGATTTCAACAGAATGCGCCAGCGAACTTTTCCTCTGATCATAAATAGCGGGGCAGGGGCGGGGCCAAAAATTTTTATATTTTTCGGGCATGTTCTTCGTAAAAGTTTCGCCGTATTTTCTGTTTGTTGCTTATTTCTTCCGGAAATTATTATGGCTGCGTATTTTGTGAACGGCGGCAGCTGCTGTTTTTGGCGATTTTCGATTTCCAAATTTACGAAATCTTCGGGATTGTTCGCCGAAAGTGACTGAAACAGCGGATGTTCGCTCTTAAAGGTTTGTACCAGAATTTCTCCGGGCTTTTCCGATCTTCCTGCCCTTCCCGCGACCTGATTTATGAGCTGATAAGTATGTTCCGACGCTCTGAGATCAGCTCCAGACAATCCCAAATCGCCGTCTATGATTCCGACGAGAGTGATGTTCGGGAAATGATGTCCCTTCGCTAAAATTTGAGTTCCGACAATTATGTCTACTTCGCTATTGTGAATTTTGGCCAGGCTTTCTTCCATATTTTTGTCGGACGAAAAAGTGTCCGAAGATGCGATCAGCACTCGAGCGGTTGGGATTTTTCTTTTGATCTCATCGCAAATTCTCTCTACTCCGGGGCCGAACGGAATATAAGAGTCTTCCGCTTCGCAATGAACGCAATTTTTCGGAATCGAGATTTTATGCCCGCAGTAATGACATATTAATTTGTCCATGTCCTTGTGATACACAAGCCAGGTCGAGCAATTCGGGCAGGACAATTTTTCTCCGCAGCCTTTGCACAGCGTGATCGGAGAATACCCGCGCCGATTCAAATAAATCAGACATTGTTCTTTTTTTTCGAGTCTGTCTTTGATCGCAAAATATAGGGGAGGCGAGATAAATCCGTCGAATTTGTTTTGCCGCATATCTATTAATCGGAGAGTCGGCAATTGAGAAACTCCGTAGCGATTTTTTATGTTGAAATATCCGTATTTTCCGTTTCGGACATTCACAAAACTTTCGATGGACGGAGTCGCAGACGACAGAATCAGCGGAATATTCGAGATTTTTGCCAGGACCACCGCCATGTCGCGGGCGTTATAGCAGCCTTGCTCTTCTTGCTTGTAAGACGAGTCGTGCTCCTCATCCACGACTATCAGTCCGAGATTTTTGAATGGAAGAAACAGTGCGGACCTCGCGCCGATAAAAACGCATTTTTGTCCTGAAATCGCGGTAATCCAAGCGGATTTTCGATTTTTCACGGAAACTGTTGAATTCCAAATTACAGGAGAAATGCCGAAATATTTCTCAATTCTCCTTTGAATTTGGCCGGTGAGGGCGATTTCCGGAAACAAAATCAGAATTTGCCGCCCCTGGTCGAAGATTTCCTTCGCTTTTTTCAGATAAACTTCAGTTTTTCCCGAACCCGTTACCCCCTGCAGCAAAAACGGGCGATTGTCTTGCATTGCGTCGAAAGCTTTTTGCTGTTCTTCGTTTAAATTGATGTCCTGAGCCGTGAGATTAGAAATATTGTCGCAGACATTTTGCGAAATTTTGATTTCTTTTTTTGCCGAAAATACGGATTTCTCCGCAAGAATCATTTTCAGAATCATTCCGCGCGGAATCAGAGTGTATGACGCCATCCAATTCAGAAATTTTACGTAATTTTCGCCGATATTATACGGATGAACTTTTGAGATCGATTTCAACTCTCTGTCGGTTTCGATTTTTTCCGAGGATACAATTCCCAACACCGAGCGGTTGGACAGACCGAAAGGCACCTCAACCACAGTTCCTTCAGGCAAATCGCAATCGTGTTCATACTGAAAGCATTTGTTGAAAAGCCCGACCGTGACAACAGATATTTTCATTTCTCTAAGCAAAAATCTCTGGATATTTTATATGTGAGAGAATTTTCATGCAAGCAATCCATCGAAACCTTTAGGGCACATTTGTGATTTTTTGGGTCGTTAACTTATTATTAACTAATATTTGAAAGACTGCTTTCGTATAAATTTTTGTAGTAAGGAGCGCGCGATGAATTGGTTTGCCAAAAAGGTATTTGACGGGGGGGGGTAAGGACTTAAAAAATCGAACAAAATCAACATATTATCCCCGTAAAATCTTTAGTCTTGTAAAATTCCATATCAAAAAAATCTTATCAGAAAAAACGAGCATGCCTTCGGACAGGCGTATTAAAAAAATACAGGATGCAACGTCACGTTGCCACGGAGCAATTCTTATCGAGTTCGCGGTCTGCATGCCCGTTTTGATCATTTTGCTGTTCTATATACATGACCTGGTAAGGATTAAGAGATTTTACTCGCAAACCGAATTCGTTGGGCAGCAAATGGCAAATGTAATTCAGAATATTTCACAAAAACGTGGAGCGGAGAACACATCAAAGCTGAGAATAACTCAGGATGACTTAAAATATGCTTTTTGTTTGGCCAACCTTTCAATGTTTCCCGGAACCACGATATATACTCAAGATGCGAATTATCCCGGATATACAACTTGGGTTCAGATGTACAGAGTAGTGGGAGCTGGAGACGGAAAAGCAAAATGTACACATCGTTGGGAACTAAGTGCTTGGAATGGAGAAAAGCCCCCAAAAAGCATTTGGTATGCGTGTTTATCCGGAACTCATAATGGTTCAAAAATCACATATTACGATACGGCAGTTACGCCATCGCAAATTTATCCGACTTTAAAAATGGGATCGGGTGACAATACGACTGAAGAAAAAATCATTATCGAAGTATGTTTATTTACAGATGCAGCTATAAGACCAGCTGGGAAGACGACAGAAAAGCAAATACTCGGGCTTTATCTGTCGACACCTTCTTTTCGGTTATTCGGCAGATTTCGTTTCTATTTTCATTCTGTTGTGATATTTACACCGAAAAAAGGATTATTTTCAGATGATCCTCCTCCGGCGTCGTGATATTTTCATTTCTCTAAGCAAAAATATCAGCGCATTCTACCATGAATTTGGCTTTTTGCAGTTTATAAAAGTATTTCGAACATTTATAATGCGCAAGTATCAATTACGGGAATAGTAAGATGAAGAAAATTCTGGTAGGTCTATCAGGAGGGGTTGATTCGTCGACGACTGCAGCACTTTTGAAAAAGCAAGGTTATGACGTCATCGGAGTAACCATGGCGATCTGGGGAGATCGAAAAGTCAAACCTTCCACGGGAATTCACGGCGCCTGCTTGGGACCCGATGAAAAGAAGGACATCGAAGCAGCTCAGAAGGTTGCGGATTTCGTTGGAATTCCTTACCAGGTAATTGATTGCTCGAAAGAATACGATGCGATTGTTCTGAAATATTTCAAAAGCGAATATTTGTCCGGAAGAACACCCAATCCGTGCATTCGCTGTAATTCCCTGATAAAGTTCGGAGCTTTGCCGTTAATCGCGAGAGAAAAAGGGATAGAATTCGATAAATTCGCAACGGGACATTACGCGAGAATCGTCGAAAAAAACGGAGTTTTTCATTTGGCGCGCGGAAAAGATCAATCAAAAGATCAGTCGTATTTTCTGTACAAATTAACTCAGGATCAGCTGAAAAATTCCCTTATGCCCTTGGGGGAATATGAAAAGACCGAAGTCAGAAAGATGGCACGAGATTTCGGACTGGACGTTTCCGACAAGCCCGACAGTCAGGATTTTTACGAAGGTGATTACAACGAACTTCTGGAAGTTGGCGAGAAAGAGGGAAATATCATCGATACCGAAGGGAGAATTTTAGGAAAGCACAAAGGGATTTGGAATTACACCATCGGCCAAAGAAAAGGAATGGGAATTTCGTCGAGCGAACCTCTTTATGTGATCAGGCTGGACAAGGAAACCAACACCGTGGTTGTGGGAAATATCGATGAGACTTTCAAGAAAACGTTGATTGCGACGGAGATCAACTATCCATCGGGTGAAAAAATAAAAAACGGGAAATATTTCGCAAAAATTCGTTCATCTCAGCCATTGAAAGAATGTCAGGTGAAAATCACCGGCGGAAAATTGAAAGTTGAGTTTTCGGATTATCGAAAATCGATAACTCAGGGACAGTCTGTGGTGATTTACGATGGGGAATTCGTTGCCGCCGGAGGAATTATCGATGAGGTTTTCTGATTTCGACCGGAAATATTTTTCAATGCGTTAACAAATTCTTAATCAATATAAGAGAGGATATCTCCGAGCGGGTTGTCACAGTAAGGGGTTCGCCATGAAACGGTTTGTCAAAAAGATATTTGATGGCAGGGGGAATCGCAGGGATCAAACGGATTCAAATAATCGAGTAGTAACAAAACGTGGGTGTCTTAGATTTTCTCTAAGTATTGCTGTTTGTCTTTTTATATTTTTGCTATTTCGAATTGTAATTTTTCGTACGGATTTTGAAGTAAAACTGGGACAACAAATATATCTGAGTATGCCAAAAAATATGTCTATTGAAAGAACCATAGATATCGTAATGAGTTCAGATGACAGATACATCCAGCCCAGTGCTGCTACCATAGCTTCGATTTTGTTGAATTGTGATGCGTCTTCTCGTTTTAGGTTTCATATTCTGGATGGCGGAATATCTGCAGAAAAAAAAAGAGAGATTAGAAAAACTAAAAAGACTCAGAGATTTTGAGATTGAATTCTATGACATGACCAAGTACGACTGGTCGATGTTTCCCAACAACCGTGAACACGTAACATTGGCAACCTATTACAGATTGCGCATACCTGAGATTCTGCCGGAAAATATTAAAAAGGTATTATATTTGGATGGAGACGTAATTGTCGAACAGGATCTGAAGAAATTATGGGACACGGATATATCAAATTATGTGCTTGGAGCGGTGAAAGAGGGAATTGAATTGGGAGTACAGCATGATTTCAATGCCGGAGTGTTACTACTGAACCTGAGCAAGCTGCAAAAAATAAATTTACTGAAGGAGAGTCTGTCGTACTTGGAGAAAAATAAAGAAAAGATAGTCTATCAAGACCAGGATATTTTGAATGGCTTATTTTTCAACCAATATAAAGATCTTCCTCGAAAATGGAACGTAACCAGCAATATTTATATGTCAGAAGACTTAAGTCTTGTTTATGCTAATAAAGAAGCTGAAATTGCAAGAAAAAATCCTGGAATTATTCACTTTTCAGGACATAGCCCTAAACCTTGGTATTGGGGTTGGATGCCTCATCCACTATCCAACGAATATTGGAAATACTTGAAATATACAGATTTTTATTCTTCTGCTCACAAAGAATTTATCTTTGCTAAGCGAATTAGATTATATGTTAATAAATTTTTAACCAATAACTGAGAGAATACCCCCGTGTAGGTTTTAGCATCGAGGAGCGCGGAATGAAGTGGTTTGACAAGAAGGTATTTGACAGGGGGGGGGCAAGGACCTAAAAATTGTTATAAATCACATGGTTGTGTTTCAAAATTCGTAAAAATCCGTAAGCTTTTATCCGAAAATCTGAAAAATTTGTGCAGAAAGCGGAGTGCCTCTGCGGGCGGTCGCTCTGCTAAGAATCCCTTCTGTTGGTTTTTCAGGAAAAAATCTACGGGAGTGGCCATCCTCGAGACCGCTCTGACCCTGCCGGTTGTCCTGTACATAGTTTTCTTTTCCATCGAGTTGATCAGAATGGAATTGGCTCAAACTGCCGTCGACTCGATCACAAAGGAATTGACATTTTATCTGATGGCCAAGGGGAAGATAGTGCAGTCGGAAGTTGATGCGATTTTCAACAAGTATAGGCCTTGGGGCATTCCGATCGGAAATTTCAGGTTTTATCTCCGAATGTATTCGAATTTTCACACAGAAAATAATAAAGGGTTAATGGATGTATCACCTTACGGAGGATTTACCATTTATTGGGTAGGTAGCGATTATAACAATCCTACTCCCAGCCAATCTCCGTCAAAAAGATCTTCACAGGCTTATTATGGATATGGAAGTAGCCCAATTTTGCTATCTAAATATAACAACCAGAATCTCGGTCCATGTTTGAGCAATGCAAAAACTAAAACATTATTAGAAGGAGATGCTCCAACTTCCGGATATATTTTCATTCTGACCGTTTCTGTAGTATTTCCGTTTTCGAGTCCTTTTGTAAAGAAATTATTTAACGGAGGATCGAATACTGAAAGAAGGGCGGATGGTTCCAAAGCAGATGCATACATCCTCTGGGCTCGCGGCTCGGGGATAATCAACTAGCATAAATTACGTTCTTGTTAATTCCTGTAGAATTGCCCAAAACACTGCCTGCAGAAACTTTCCGCCTGCCCGTGGAGGCTCTCCGCCTCCAAACCGAGATTGTTTGGCAACACATACTCATTCCAAACCGCGAATTTTCGAAAGCAGCAAGCTACACGGCTGAAACTTCAAACTAAAAAAATTCTCATTCAAAAAAACCCGCTCGAAAGCGGGCTGATTTTGCATAAACGAAGAAAAACTCTTCAGAACAAAAGGTTAATTCTTCTCAATAACCGAAATAGCAACACGGTTCAACCTGTAAATCTCTTCCTGAGATCCTACTCCCGCGATCGGACGATCCTTTCCGTAAGAAACGGTCCTTATACGGTTGCCCTCGACACCTTTTTCTGCCAAGAACCTCGCTGCGGCATCAGCTCTTCTCTCACCCAGCCCGAGGTTGTACTCACGGGTACCTCTCTCGTCGCAGTGTCCCTCAATCAACACGTTGTACTGCTGATGATTCTGCAACCAGTTTGCCTGACGTCCCAAAGTCGCCTTTGACTCTTCAGAGAGGGTTGATTTGTCGAAATCATAGTGAACCCTGTCACCAGCATTTGCCACGAAATCAGCAACTGCAGCGCTCAGAGAATCATCCTGAACAACTTCGACCTGCTCAATATCATCGGAGCAGCACTCACAAGCAGCCAAGAACATCAAGGCCGCCAAAGAAACAAGACTTTTCTTTTCCATTTACATTCTCCCAAAGCTAAAAAAGTTTGAATACTCTACCCAAACTACAAACCACAATACCACTATTATATTAACAAAACGTTAATGTATCAATATTTTACAAAAAAAATGAGAGAAAAAAGTCTAATGCTCCGTAGAGGGGAAGATATTCTTTGGCGTTTGAGCGATAAAAAGTGATTGGGTTCTTGTGAAAAATGCAGGAAGAATTCAGGGAGCCGCCTTTCTGACAGGGGGAGGTCGAGAGAGACTCTCTGAAAATGTTGTTAACTTCCAGAAAGATCAGACCCTTTGCACGCGGAAAACTCTGCACGCTGTTTTAATGTAAAAAAGGAGTAAAACCCAAAAAAATACGGCAGTAAAATACATTCACGCAAATGTATTGGCAAAAAAGCGGAAGGAAAAGAGATGTACGAATCTTTAAAGCTGAGTTTTTATGGAAAAAGTTATTTTATCCGAATAGACTCCTGCGACGGGTTTTTTGCTGCTGCCGAGAATTTTGAAGTTAGCTGCATATTCGTCTTGATTCGACGGCAGGTTGATTTTTCCGTTTTCGGTGAGACCGTTCATTGAATACGGTATATAGTTGCCTTTGTTTTTCAAGCGGAAATTATTTTTGCTGGTGACTTCGCAATGGGCGTCTCTCAGAACGGAATATCTTATTACGACCGACGGTGAATTTGCGGACACTAAGCGAATTCCGTTATGCGAAATTTTTCCGAAATTAACCTGTTTTTGGTCGGCAAAAATCTCGACTTTCGGTTCTATTTTGAGTTTTATCTTATCCAGTTTAAAATTGGCATCGTTTGTTTCCAATTGAATTTCTCTGAAAAAAATTTTATTTTCCAGTTCATTTTTCGGAATTATCACGTGGAATATTTTTCCGTCGTTTGAATCTTCTATGGTTTTGTTATCAAAACGAATTTTTCCCTCGAAGTTTCCGAGATCTATTTTCAGTGCGAATTGTAACGATCCGTCAGTGCACTTTTTCGGGTTTGAAAACAAGGATACGCGAAAATTTCCGCACTCGGAATTGTCGGTTAGGTTTATTATTCGCAAATCATCTGGGCGAAATATTGAAACGAGGGCAGGCGGGCTGTCTTGAACTAAACCGAAAACTTCCGCCCAGCAGCAAATTGCCGCTAAACAATTAAATATCTTCATCATTTTTTCCTTTCATAACGGAATCTTTGCATACAACAGTTCCGAGATCCAACACGTCATCTTCCGACGTTGTTTCTTTTATTTCCAGCTCAATGCTTTCGGTGTTTTTAACATTTAACTTAAGTTTATATCTGCCCGGCTTCAATTCTGTTAAGAAAAATTCCCCTGACGAGTTCGTAAAAAACGATACGGGAGCTTCATCCGTATTGTCCTTGTTGATTGCGAATCCCGTAACTTGCTCGAGAATTTTTCCTTGGGAATCTATGAGGATTCCGCGGGCCGTAACGGATTTTGTTCCCTGAATGTCAGCAATAAATCCGCGTCTGTATTGTCCTTGAGACACGACGGTATCCTGTTTAAGGCTTATGTTATCGGGAATGTTCTTCAGATCGATTCGTGAAACCGATGAAGATGTTCGAGAATTTCGCAAAACCGCTCCCCCGCCCATGAATCCTGATTCGGCGTCTTTGTCGAGAAATTTTATCTTATGTTGGGCGAGATCTTTTTTCGGAGAAACCAAAACGAATCCGCCGTCTGAATAATCAGTTCGGGCACAGGCAAATCTTCCGTCCGCGAAATATAAAGCTGATTCCGCACCGACGTTGACGGATCTTACCCCTTGATTATTACGGGAATAATTTAAATTTCCTCTGAATACGGTATTTGTGTAGTTCGTATGGATTTTTGCATTTTTAACATCGGAAGATCTTTCAGCCGTAACATCGTACCCGAAGCCCGTTTCGTTAGGAGAATGAGACACGGACATGTAACTATCCGATTTTCCGTCGCTTCTGGAATACCCGCTTGACAAGTTTATGTCGTTTTTCAAAGACAGAGAACAATAGACGCTGAAAGATTTGTTTCTTTTTCCGTCTGATTCCGTGCTTCTGCTGAGGTTGGCGCTGATATTTCCGTTGCTGAACCAATTGTTGTTGATACTGAATCCCCGCGAGGTATCCCAGGAAACTCGATTGCTCGATTTTTTATCAAAAGTTTTATTTCGGGAATAACTGAATCCCGTGCTGAAGGATAAAATGTTGCTTAAGCTGACTCGGTAGTTAACAGAGGTATTTTTTCCCTTCAAATTTTCTTCCTGTCTTAGAATGTCATCGGATTTCAAATAAGTGTCTTTTTCGGAGAGGTATGGCCTGAAGAAATTATCGGATTTTTCGATTGATGCTGAGAAGTTCAAATTTGTTTCGTTGAAAAGTTTTATCGACGGAGAGTTGTATTGTGCGTAGTAAATTTTACCCGATATATTTCTGTTAATTTCATCGTAATTGCTTGTTGCGAACTTCAAACCGAAACTTCCCAATACATTTCTGTTGCGAATCTCGTAAGAACAAGTTTTCCCCGCTTTGTTTCGCAGCAGTCCCAGGCCTAACTCGGTGGCGGAGAGCAGTCCATATTTCAAAGTCAAAGACAACAACGGATTTTTTTTGTCGTATCTGCCTTTTATTGGATTATTGATTTCCGGATACCCATAAGTGCCGCTGAAAGTGAATTTTCCCCTGGGAACATATGAGCTTTCATAAAAGAAACTTTCGTCCAGAATTTTTTCTCGACCGCTTTCGTCGATGATTTTTATCTTAATGTCATTTGTTCCGCTGCTATAAGAAACATCATCGAGGATGTATGTCCCGGGCGCGACGTTCGTTCGGGTTCTTATCAAGTGATTATTTGAATAGACCTCAATTGTGCTTGTTTTCAGCAAAGTTATGCGAATCGGACTTGCAAAACCCTCAGACTTCTCTCTCTCCACCTCTTTGCTGATATTAAATCCCCAAACGCGCGGAGGACTCTGGTAACTGATCGACCGACCGAAGATGTCTCCGTACTTGAACATTATGTCGGGTTGGGCCCAATCGTAAACAACGGTTGTGTAATCCCTGTGAAAGCTCCCTTTTTCCTTCGAGTCTTTTTCCTTCGATCCTGATGACTGCTGATAAGTAGTCTCTCCTTCAACGCAAAGACCGAACAAGTTAACGTAGGGGGTGAGTACGAAATTTTTCGTATTGGTTGAAGAAAATCTGTCCTTATTTAGTGACTGAGAAGCCCGCACATTTACGATGGCGCTGAGATTCGCAGGCTCGACATTGGATTTTTGTCCCCGGAATCTCCTTCTGCCGCTGAAACTTCGTTCTTTTTTCTTATCGAGAGGAAGCGAAACTTCCACCTGCATGGTTAGGCGATTAAGTTTTGTTTTCAGAGACAAATTGTCCAGATTTTTGAATTCCACAAATCCGTCCTCGTCTTTGTATTCATCTATCGTGTTGATATCTTCCGGTTCGAGATAATCCGATAAGCAATTTTTGAGAGCTGCTGCTTGAACTTTACAAGTTTTCCCGATTAAAGTCGGAGCGCTGCCGGATTCTTCTCCGTCCACCAGTACATCCGTATCAAGCAACATATCCTCCTGATGATCGACATGCCCGAAGATCTGGCGATATATTTCTTCGCTGTCCCCATATTTCAGATCTATTTCAGACAACGGCGATTCATCTCCGCTCAAACCTGTTTTGGACGACAGCGATTTGCCTGTCTCCGCTTCTTCCGCAGCGAAGCAATAACCGCAAATCAGCAGGGAAGTCAACAGGCGCTTTTTCACAGTAACTATTTTGCTTTTTTACGATATTCTCGGATGCTTTTCGCCATAATCACGGTGTCAACGTCGTCGGACCTGACCAAGTCGGTGATCTTCTTATTGCGAATCACCAGATCGGACTTCCTCAGCTCCGCTCTTCGGTTGCCATCGTTTTTAAGAACAATTACGTCGGCATTTTCGGAAACTACTTTCAGATCAGGTTTCGCATTTTTCGGAGTTGCGTAGAGAGAGGCTTTGATTTCGTAAACCACCTGGATGGCTGCCTGATTTTTTTCTTTCTTTTTGTTCAGATTTATCGGAAATTGAGACATTATCACGCGGAAAGCCTGCTCTTTATTCGTATTTTTTTTGAATTCCTCATTTCCTCTCCACTTTGCTTTAACGTTTCTGTAAGTATGCGGAGGAATAATAATTTGCGACGGCCTTATCAAAAACGAATCGGTATCGCGTTCCAGGATATCATTCCCTTTTTTATCTAATTTTCTACGGAACACTGAAATTTCGAAAGCCAAAAAATCATTTGTTTTATTTTCCACGTAATATTGGAAAGACTTTTCGTCGCTGCTTTGAGGATCGAAAGAGTGAACAAACGGAACCACCGTCAGTGCCTCAGTATTTAAGACGGTCGAAAACGCAACCACAAATGCTAATAAAATTTTACACATATTTGCCCTTTATTTTTAGTATATAATACAAAATCAACATTTATAACATATATATTAATTTCATAAAAAACAATAACTTCACTAAATACAATCAATTGCTATTGCCTTAAAAATAAAAAGGTGCTAAAGGGGAGGTAAGTACTGGTGTTTGCTGCAGTGGTAGTTAACTGGGTGTTTGAGTAGTGAAAGGAGATATCATGAGTGGCAGGTTATTAAAGGTCTGTGCGGCGGTCGTATTGATCGCTGGAGCGGGAGATGTGATGTGTCAGGGTACAGGAGACGTGATGGAACTTGAGTCGGCTCCAAATCAGTCGCCTAAAAAAAGAAAGATTGAAGTTACGGGCTGGAACGATTGGAAAGGTTGGAGGGATTCAGTATCGGCGAATGTGCAGGGTGAAATTCACGCGATTGTTAAAGTCAGGAGCGGTGAAAACGAAAAAGAGCTGAAATTGTTTGAAGTCGATGGAACCGAGACAAGCGAGGAGGACAGGACTTTTAAGTTTGAAGTTTTAGTTCTGGGTACTGGCGGGACCGTTACAGTGGTAGGGGGAAGC
Source organism: Alphaproteobacteria bacterium (assembly GCA_017614525.1). GTDB lineage: Bacteria > Pseudomonadota > Alphaproteobacteria > UBA3830 > UBA3830 > UBA3830. The sequence goes on along the minus strand of JAGABS010000008.1, from coordinate 2,565 downwards.
GGAATGGCGTACGATAATGAGGGGGTATGGAGGATCTTTCCTCAGGGGTACGGAGCCGCAAATCAGAGTGAAGAGTCTTTTATAAATGTTCAGTTGTCGATGTATAATGCGTCCGGTAATAGAGTTGAACTTGACAGCAGAAATAGTGCCAGAGTAAGTGGAGGGAATCTTAGTGAGACGTGGAAGATTGTTTTAGAACCTCTTCCTGTTAGTATGAATTCCTTCGGGAGAAAGTATGTCGGGAGTTTAAACGTGGTTGTGTCGGCGAATGGTTAGTGATCATTAGGGGGACAGCTTCGGCTCAGCCCCTTTGTTCTTGATTTGAGGGAATAAAATGAAAAAGGCGGTGCTTGTTGCGTGTTGTTTGTCTTTTTGTTCGGTAAGTGTTTCGGGGATGCCCGTGGACAGAAGGGGTAGTGGCGAATCTCCTCTCCTGGAAGAATATCGAGGTAATTTGGAAGCTAATCCCCCTGCAAAGTCGGAAAAAAACAATGTCCATGAGCCGGACAACCGTGGAAAGTTTGGCGAAATCTCTGCAAAGTCGGAAAGGAATAGTGTTCACAAGCGCAAGTTGTCTCATTCAGAGGATGGAAAGCGCGAAGTTCAAAAGCCATGCAGAAGGCGGGAAGATTCGGCTGGCGAGCGGGTTTTAACAGATTTGGAGAGGCTTGTCGGTCTTAGGAAGAGGGTCGAAAAAAAAGAGGAAGAGATTGAGGAAAAGAAGAAGGAGATTGAGAAAAAGGAAAAGGAGATCGAAGAAAGGGATTTGACGATTAGAACAGCGAGTGGTCGTATGGATTTTTCGATGAGGAGATATAAAGAGCAGACGGGTGTCAGCAGGTCGGTCGAGGATCTCTATTACGGTTATGGCGGAGATATTGTCGGAAAGATAGACTTTCTTATGCCTCTGGTTATCTCTAAGGTTTCGGAGCTTCAAGATAAGAATGCAAAAAATGAACAAGAGATTTTGAAGCTTAAAAAGGATCGGGATGTTGGTGCTGTAGCAGTTCAGAAACTTCAAAAGGAGGACATCGAAAACAAATCGCAGATTAGGGAACTTCAGAAAAAGAACATCGAAAATAAAGCGGAGATTAAGGAGCTCCGAGGACAGATTGACCAGTTAAATCAAGTTCTTCAAAGCCGGGGAAATGGAATTGAGCAGAGTAAAATGGATGTCGATGAAGGAGAAAACCTAGTGGTCCTTGCCGGAAGCATGAACGGTTTCCCTGCGCAGGAAATGTCCGGCGGTCGTAATGTTGTTGAGGCACGTTTACCAGCAGTTAATAGTATGAGGGATGTAGTAGCAGCTGAAAATGAGAGTCGGTTTCATGAGGAGCGAACCACTGTTTCTGCCAATAATAATGAAGTGGCAGGAGGGAATGTTGAAATGTTTGAGAACAAGCGTTTGGGGATAAAAATTCAGGGGCGTTTTGTCGATGGGTATTTGGATTTTTCGAGGCCAGTTAGTTTTAAAGGGTGCTATGTAAAAGAGCAAGAGTTCATTTTTTTGGGACCGGGTAGTGAAAAAATTAAAATTTCGAAAAAAGATCTTTCCCGCGTGGAGAGAGTAAGGGGGCTTGATGGTTGTCTCAGTCTCTTATCGTCGGAGGAAGAGAGCAGTGCTATTTTTTGCAAGAAGTTTGTATACAAAGGTGTGGTAGACGGAAACGGTAAGCCCAATGGTTCGGGAGTTGTACTCAAATCTACGGGAGAGATCCTGGAAGGGAAATTTTCGCCTAATGATTTGGGAAAGTGGCTGCAATGATGATTTGCCTCTTGTTTTTCTTCTTTGGTGAGGTTTGCGCCTCTTCTGAGGTTTCTCTTGATCTGACGGGGTATGTGAATCCAGAGGTGAATATCGAAAGAATCGACAGCAACGGCGCGTTGGATATTTTTCAAAGGGTTGCCGCGTACTATCGAGTTACTTCGAACACTGAGAAAAATGTCAGAGTGACTTTTTCCTCTCGAAATGGTTGGAAATTGAAGAATAAAGACGATGATTCCTTGTTTATTCCGTATGCAGGGGAGTTTTCGGGGAGGGATCGCGATGTGACTGTCGGAGAGGGCAACGACTCGGTCCTTGTCGAGAAAGACAGTTTTGGAGACAGTCAAGAGTACGATTTTAGGATTGTTTTTGCCTCGATAGGTTCTATGAAGAATTTCGCTGCCGGAAGATATTATGACCGCGTGACCATATCGGTATCCACCGAAGGATAGCTGCTTTCATCCTCGTCTGCATCGGCTGTCCGAGCAGAGCGTTATTTTCGTCCCGTTCGGCGGTTCGCGGTCTGGCTTGTTCGACAATCTAACGAACTGCGAATTTAACCCAACTGCGTGTTATACAACGATGAGTAAATCCCGTTTTTCTTTCGGATCAATTGATTATGAGTTCCGATTTCGACGATTTCTCCGTAGTTGACGACTGCGATTTTGTCGGCGTTGCGTACGGTCGACAGACGATGAGCGATAACCAGCACGGTTTTGTCCTGCATAAGGTTGTCGATGGCCCTTTGGACGATGGCTTCAGATTTGTTGTCCAGCGAGGAGGTCGCTTCATCCAAAATC
>JAGABS010000056.1 GCA_017614525.1 Alphaproteobacteria bacterium | reverse complement strand
TGCGATACTGATTCAGGTAGGACGTATAAGATATGCCCATCTTGCCCTGAAAATACTTCGAAACGTAAGTATATTCATATCCGAGTTCTTTTGCTATCTGTTCAAGCGTGCAGTTGTCCTCATAATTATCATTGATATAGGACAAAACCTTATACAAAAGACTGTCGTTATCAATACCTGAAGAGAATGGGATAAATGTCGTCTGGGTGATGAGTTCGCTGCAGATCTTGTATATATATGACAACCGATTGACGAATATTCCGGGTACGATAGGAAATCTAACAATGTTGTCTCAGATAATTATCGATGAAAGAGGGAAGAAATGCCTCCCGCAAAACTTGCAGAGTAAAGTGCAAAGTGGGAGCAGTATTACATACAACTTTGGGGCTCGTGAACAAGATAAGAAATCTGACCGCTCTGTATTAAGTACTCGCAGATGAAAGAGGGAAGAAATACCTTCCGAAAAATTTACAGAGTAAAGTGCAAAGCGTAACCGGCAGTATACCTCCGAGGTAACATAAGTGGATGCACGAATTGAGTCGGCACTGGCATCGAAAAGCTTGTGCTGACTTTGTTGCATATGACACATCCGCGAAAATACAGATATAAACCAAAATTGTTTAAAATCAAACCAGATCTCTACAATATGGGACTAAACACTCTAAATATCCCAAACGGAAATAGCATTAGCATTATTCGATAACAACTGAGTTTCGGGAGTTAAACAAATTTCGCATCCATATTCCACTGTTTCAATCTTTGAAAAAATCTTAAAGGCAGAAACATCTTTAAACAGAGGTGTAGCGTGTTTTTTGATTTCTACTGGATAATATTTTCCATGTTTCTGAATTAATAGATCGATTTCATGACCTTTTTCATCTCGGAAGAAACAAACAGATGGATTTTCTGCATTATGTTTGTATGATTTCAAAATTTCAGTTACAACAAATGTCTCAAAAAACGCTCCGGCTGAAGTACCAAATTGCAAAGCCTCCGAAGTTGTCCAACCCGCTAAATATGCGGCCAATCCCGTATCCATAAAATACAACTTAGGAGTTTTGGTTAATCTTTTTGTGATGTTCTTGAAGTATGGCTGCAACAAATAAATGATACCTGAAGTCTTTAAAACAGAAATCCAATTTTTAACTGTAGACGGAGAAATTCCGACATTCCTCGCAATATCTTCAAAATTTAGTTCTTGAGCAGTTCTTGCAGCTACAACTTTCAAAAATGTGATAAATGATATTTCATTACCAACATTAAGAAGTTGCCGAACATCTCGCTCTAAATAAGTTCTGACATAAGAATCGTAAAAAGCATTCCAATTCTTAGGATCTTCTTTAGATATGGCATCGGGGAAAGCTCCCTGCCAAATAATTTTAAATGTATCAATCATCGATTTTTTTTTGAGAATACTTTTCGGCTTAGGTGAAGGCAGAAACGGATCCTGTTGGGTTCCCATACCTTCTCTTTCATAAGCAGAAAAGCCAAGCATATCAATAATTGCAATACGTCCGGCAAGAGACTCAGTGACATTCTTCATCATGTCGTACTGCTGAGAACCAGTCATCCAAATGAGACCACTCTGATCTGAATTATCGAGCAAAATTTTTATGTAGGGAAACAATTCAGGCGCATACTGTATTTCATCGATGATGACAGGAGGACTGTATGCATCTAAAAAGCCTCTCGGATCGGTTTTCGCAAACAATAAATCTGATTGATTGTCGAGAGTAACGTATTTTCGACCGGTATCTGAAGAACGTTTTAAGAGAGTGGTTTTTCCTATCTGCCTAGGTCCCGTTAACAAAATAGCCTTGAAATTCTCTGACATTCGCCTTATTTCTTTAGCTAAAGTCCGTTCAAGATACAATCTTTCCGCCATTTAATTCTCTCTCAATCCATGTTATTAAGCATGTTAGCTCAAATTTCAAAAGGAATCAACAAAAGTCGTAAAATAACATCACGGTTACGGATTTACGCTATTTGATCCCCAAAATATCGGACGCCTTGCTCGCTTGTGTTGTGTGAACGAGCGAGGTATATAGTTTTTGAAAAGGCCGATATAACCTCCGAAAAAGTTAAGTTACGATGCTTGCAGAGAGACAAAAAGGGTACTGCGTTTTTGATATTAAAGGTACTTCCTCACCTTTACATCATACGGTTGCCAAACCCCTGGCATTTCGCCAGCGACAGAAATTTTTTTTATTAACTTTACTTTACTCGTTTCAAAGCACTGGAATATTAAATTTTAAACGGCGCATATATTAAAAAAACTGCTTTTTCTCTTCTTAGCCAGTAATCAGCCGCAGGCTGGTTTGGAATGTTTCGGTAAACGCCGCCTAGGAAAACATTCGACGTAAATCAAAATCGCGGGGGAATGGCGGGGGAAAATCAAAAACTCTCGAAATTCTTCTTACTTTTACGATGCTTGAAAACACTGAAACTTCAGATGGTGCGCCCCGTAGGATTCGAACCTACGACCTGCGGCTTAGAAGGCCGACACTCTATCCAGCTGAGCTAGGGACGCACGTTTCGCAGAGATATTAATACTAGATAGGCGGGCTGATATCAAGAGGGCTTCTCGAATTTGGCACAAAAATTATCGTTTATATCCTTCAATTCGGCTTGATTCTAGAGCTTGATTTCAGGGAAGGCGTGCGATTGATCAATTGATGAAACAAAAAAAAAGCGCCGAGTAAACTCGAAAACTTGTTGCAGTGTAATTATTATCAATTGATGAAACAAAAAAAAGCGCCGAGTAAACCTCAGCGCTCAAAATAAAAAATTTTGTTCGATATTATTTTTTATTTACAAGATTCTTTGCCTCTTCCATAGAATCTCTCATTCTCTTGGTAATGGCAGCGGTCAATTCGTTGTTAGAAGCGACCAACATGTCGGAAATCTGCTTGCTGTTTCCTACCGCTTTTACTATTGTGTCACGCGTAACCTCGTTGAATTTCGCCATCATATCCGCAGGTTTGCCGGCCTTTTCCATGATGGATCCCATGTCAGTCATCATCTGTTTGATGAACGCAGACTGCAACTTCGTAATACCGTTGCATACCTCAATTGACATCTTGTTAATCAAGCCCAAGACCTCCAAATTCTTCTTGTAAGAATCCATGATGGCGTTCATGTCGACATTCGGCATTTTGAAATCAGGAAATGCCCCTGTTTTTTCAGTTGTTCCATTGTTATTTGGTGTACCCATAACTTTCTCCTTAATGCATTATAATAAGTATTATTGTACACCCCAAACGGAAAAAAATCAAATAAATATACAATTTTTTAATTATTTTACGGAATTTTTATTTAAATCTACACCGCCAAGACTATCCCGCTTTCGGACTTCCAATGCAAATAAACCTGATCGTCCCACTGTATCGGCCTTTCGGCGGCTCGAACCAAATTTGCGACAGTCGCCAAAACGACCGCTCCGGACGTCAGCTTCACATAATATATCGATACATCCCCGAGGTAAGCTATATCTTGGACTATTCCGCTCGTCCAGTTATACTCGCCCTTCGGCTCTTCCAAGGACAGCATGACTTTCTCGGGACGTATTGCAACGCAAATTTGAGCTCCGACCGGCACGGATGCAGAATGATTCACATACAGATTTTTTTCCAGCATCGTGGATTTTACGATCACGTGATCAGACTTTTCCTCGATTATCAAGCCTTCGAACAAATTCACCGAACCGATAAAGTTTGCGACATATCGAGAATTCGGGTATTCGTAAACCTCGGTCGGCCCGCCTACCTGAAATATTCGCCCCTCGTTCATAACACCGATACGAGTGGACACGGTCATCGCCTCTTCCTGGTCGTGAGAAACCATCACAAACGTAACTCCGACTTTTTCCTGAATATTAACCAATTCCAGCTGCGTTCTTTCTCTTAATTTTTTGTCCAGAGCTGCCAGAGGCTCGTCGAGCAGAACCAATTTCGGCTGCTTCACAAGACTCCTCGCCAGAGCAACCCGCTGTTTTTCTCCTCCTGAAAGCTGATGCGGATGACGCTTTTCGTAGCCGCTCATCTGAACCAGCTTCAAATAAAAATTCACCCTGTCTTGAATTTCGCTCTTGTTCATTCCCTCCTGAATCAGTCCGAAAGCAACATTCTGCTCCACCGTCATGTGAGGAAATAATGCATAAGATTGAAAAACCATACTGACGGGGCGCTTGTAAGCAGGAGTGTCGGTCATATCCACTCCGTCTATGAAAATTTTTCCCGAAGTCGGCGACTCAAACCCCGCCAACATTCTTAACAAAGTAGTTTTCCCGCACCCCGAATGACCAAGCAGCGAAAAAAGCTCCCCTTTATATATCGACAGCGACACGTCATTGACAGCAACCTTCTCTCCAAAAGTTTTTGTAAGATTTTTAATGCTGACATACGGTTTAATCTTCGGATCCTGCCAAGGCTCGGGATTGTTCAATCTGTTTTTCTGATTCGGCTGCACCTCTGTAATTTTCCTTTCAATAACCCTGACGTCCTCTGTCTCTCCGACCTAATCATCCTGACGCCGTCCATTATATAAAAAATCATAATTAAACGCTAAATAAAATTCGGGAATTAATCATTTTTAAAATTTTTGATGATAGTCTGAGAATAGATAGTGGGAGTTTTTTATGAAAAAGTTGTTGGGAATATTACTGATTTTGACGGCCTGCTGCAGCCAGCAAGAACAAGATGCCTTAAGAGATGCTCGGGCCCACGCAGAGAAGATAAGAAATCATTTTTTGGGATATGTCTCTGAGGATGTTTCGACGTTGATCACCGAAACCCAAATTATGTCATATCGACTGAAATCGCTGAAATTCTGCAAACTCGCGAATAAGTTTAACTCCTACATTGATGTCCTCATGTATGGCAACAACACTATGAATGAATCTGTGAGGGATGTGCAAGACCTGGTATACAAAGGAGTTCGCGCATGTGATTATCGTCTGTGCATAGAAAATCCTTTCAATAAATAGTCTAATCAACGAGAAATTTAAGGTCTGCCGCGCCGCTTTTGGAATCAATTCAATGAGTTGCATGCCGCTTTTGGGATCACACCAACGAACTGCCGTGCCGTTTTACCACTTCGATAAACAACTCAAGGATTTGCTGCGCTGCTTTTCAAAATTACCCTGGCTAAAGTAGCAACATATACCTTGGCAGCTCCCGCTTTTTTCAGTAACTCAGCACATGAGTTAGCGGTTGCCCCCGTCGTGATGACGTCATCAATTAACAAAATGACCTTATCTTTAATCGAAATCTTTTCGTTCACGGAGAAAGTTTTTCGCAAGTTGCTCAATCGATTTTTTCTGTTTAGAGATTTTTGCGGAGCTGTTTCCCTGATTTTTTCTAAAATTCTCGGCTCATAATTCAAACCCGATAATTTCTGCAGTTCCAAGCACAGCAATTCCGTTTGATTGTATTTCCTCTTAAATCTGCGCTTAGAACTGATCGGCACGGGAACGAGAAAGTCGACATCTTGCGAAAAATCCTGAATTATTCGATTCAGCCACCGCGCGAAAATCGGAGCGTATAAAGTTGTGTCTTGATCTTTGAATTTAAGGATCAGATGCCGAGCCAATCCCTCGTACACCATGACGGAAACAACTCGATCAAAGAAATTTTCGCCCGCAACGCAATATTTGCAGGTTTCAAATTCCAGAGGCTGACCGCAAATTTCGCATTTCGGCTCGGATATCCATTTGATTTCTCCCCAACAGCTGTCGCATATCCCTACTCTTTCAACATACTCTCTGCAGCATATACATCGCGGAGGCAACAACGTGTCTTTTATCCTTTTCCAAAAATCAACCATTTTTCTCAACTTTACTCAGCTTCACATTGCTCTACGCATCAAACTGATTTTAAATTCAAATAAGTTAAAATATCCCAAATATGGATTAAATCCGTATACTTTCTCACTTTTATAAATTGGATTTTTTTCTGTATTATGAGATAATGTTGGAGTGTGGTTATTTGTATTGGAGAGTATTTATGGAATATTGTGCTTTTGAATGGGCCGTTGTTATATCGGGCGTACTCGCTCTGATATACGGAGCGGTCAATACCATGAATATGCTCAAACTCAGCCCTGGAAATGCAAAAATGCAAGAGATTGCAGGAGCAATACAGAGTGGAGCTTCGGCATATTTGAATAGGCAGTACACGACTATCTCGGTAGTCGGTGTGGTTATTGCCGTACTTGTTGCTTTCTTCATGGGAATTTATCCTGCATTGGGTTTTGTGTTGGGTGCCGTTTTATCGGGAGTTGCCGGTTACATTGGAATGAACATCTCCGTCAGGGCGAATGTTCGTACTACCGAAGCCGCTAAAAAAGGCATTAACTATGCATTGTCAGTTGCTTATAAATCAGGATCTGTTACTGGATTTTTGGTTGTAGGATTAGGCTTGCTGGGTATCTCTTTCTATTTCTTCTACTTGAGAGCCTTCGTATCGGATGAAAGATTGATTTCAGAATCGCTGATCGCAATGGGATTCGGAGCTTCTTTGATCTCGATTTTCGCACGTCTGGGCGGAGGAATTTTTACAAAAGGAGCCGATGTCGGAGCTGACTTAGTCGGAAAAGTCGAGGCCGGAATTCCTGAAGATGACCCGAGAAATCCTGCCGTTATCGCTGATAACGTCGGAGACAACGTCGGAGATTGCGCGGGCATGGCTGCGGATTTGTTCGAAACCTATGTCGTAACAATCGCCGCGACTATGGTTTTGGCGGGAATTTTCTTCGTCGGGCCGATGAAAGATTTGTTTATGTTGTATCCTCTGGTGATTTCCGGGGTTTGTATTTTGGGATCTATATTAGGAACATTTTTCGTAAAACTCGGGAGAGGCGGGAATGTTATGCATGCTTTGTACAAAGGATTGCTCGCGACTATCGGATTCTCTGTTGTCTTTATATGCGTATTTACGCAAAAAATACTGGGAAATCTGGACGCCGTTTACAATGTCGGAAGCGTAGCTTTTTCGGGATATGACCTTTTAACTTGCTCGGCGGTCGGACTGGCTGTCACTTTGTGCCTGGTTTTTATAACCGAGTATTACACGTCTTATTCTCACAGACCTGTTAAAAGCATAGCGAAAGCATCCACGACGGGACATGGAACGAACATTATCCAGGGATTGGCAATTTCAATGGAATCGACCGCAATTCCTGCCTTGATAATCTGCGCGGGAATTTTGGTGTCATACATGAGTGCCGGACTTTACGGAATTGCGATTTCCGCGACCTCAATGCTTGCGTTAGCGGGAATTATCGTTACTTTGGATGCTTACGGACCTGTAACCGATAATGCCGGCGGTATCGCTGAAATGTCGGGATTGCCGGAGAGCATTCGTAATGTTACAGACAAGCTGGACGCTGTCGGAAATACGACGAAAGCTGTAACCAAGGGATACGCAATCGGGTCGGCAGGTTTGGCGTCTTTGGTTTTGTTCTCTGCTTACACTCAGGACATAGAATTCTACTTCAAGGATTTGAACGTACACTTCGATTTAGGCAACCCTTATGTCGTTATCGGATTGATTTGTGGTGGCTTGCTGCCTTATCTTTTCGGAGCCTGCGGAATGATGGCTGTCGGAAGGGCCGGCGGTGCAATCGTCGTGGAGGTCCGTCGTCAGTTCAAGACTATCAAGGGAATCATGACCGGAAAAGCTAAGCCGGATTACAAAACTGCCGTCGACATTTTGACTCAGGAAGCGATTAAAGAAATGATTCTTCCGTCTTTGTTGCCGGTGTTGGCCCCTATAGTTCTGTATTTCGTAATCGGAATTGTTGCGGGACACGAGGCAGGGTTGATCAGCGTCGGAGCGATGCTTTTGGGAACTATTCTGACAGGTCTGTTCTTGGCGATTTCCATGACTTCCGGTGGTGGTGCGTGGGATAACGCGAAGAAGTACATCGAAGACGGAAACTTCGGCGGAAAAGGTTCGGACGCCCACAAAGCAGCAGTCACAGGAGACACCGTCGGAGATCCTTACAAAGATACAGCAGGGCCGGCTATCAATCCTATGATCAAGATTACAAACATCGTTGCGATTTTGCTCTTGGCTTCGCTGGCTAAGTTGATGGCTTAACCAACAAAATCAACAGGTTGATTGCTTTTTTCTATTTTGTTGTAAAGACCGCCTTCGGGCGGTTTTTTGGTTACAGCTTTGTCGGTCCAAAATTAACGATTTATTAACCTTTGATATGCGCCCGCCCCGCAGCCCCCATGTATGTTAAAAACACCCAATTAATATATGCTTGGGAAAGCGGGAGGGTGAACTGACTCTGCCCCTAGGAATTAGACCTGTAAGGGTGATTAGACCCTCCCGCAACTTTGGGCTGTACAGTATCTTAGAGTCTGAAATTTCAGAGCTCTGTATTCACATGGATAGCCGCTTTTATGTTAATACATAGGTGAATAATGTCAAATGCAACTTTAGGGATAGATGTAGGAAAGTACGAGCTGGCGGTGGCTTTGC
>JAGABS010000055.1 GCA_017614525.1 Alphaproteobacteria bacterium | reverse complement strand
ATGACGAAACTCCTGTTGAAAAAGATCTTTCGTATCCTCTTCATCATCTAACACGAGTATTTTTATAGAATTCGCCACTTAAATATTCTCCTAAAAATGTTACAATCATCTTCGCATAAAAAAGTTTACAAATTATGACTATTTCAAAAAATATTCGAGAAATTGTGTTGGATACCGAAACTACGGGATTAAATCCTGCAAATGGAGACCGTATCGTAGATATTGCCTGCGTTGAGTTGATAAATCACATACAAACGGGGAATGTCTATCAAACATATATTAATCCTAAGAAACTTATGGACGAAGAAGCTCTGCGGATTACGGGAATTACAAACGATTTTCTGAAGGACAAACCTCTTTTTGAAGATGTTGCGGATGAATTCCTGGATTTCGTTAGGGACAGCACTTTAGTAATACACAACGCGAGATTCGATATCGACTTTTTGAACAGCGAGCTCAGCAGAATTGATAAACCCCTCTTTAAGTTGGAAGATGCCGTGGATACCCTCACGCTCGCAAAAATAAAGTTCCCGGGATCGGCAGTCAATTTGGACGCGTTGTGTCGCAAATTTGAAATAGATACTTCCATCCGTGTCACACACGGGGCTCTGGTCGACTGCTACCTTTTGGCGGATGTATATCTGAACTTGCTCGGAGGACGTCAGAGCAGTCTGCTGTTCGAAAGTGAACACACTCAGAGCAATTCGGAGAAAATAAATTCCCGCAGAACATTCCACGAGGCTAGAAAATTTCTTCCGACCGATGAAGAAATTGAAATTCACGAAACGTTCTTAAAAACACTGAACAACGCACAGTGGCACTCTTTTTTCAAGGAAAATGCCGACTGAACAGCATAAGATCCAGTCACGAAAGTTAATATTCGACTCTGAAAATCGCAAATTTCGGTGTGACTGCGGATTGTTATCAATTGTTATTATATTTGTTTGACTTTGGAAAATAGCTCGGTTTATATTAGCAGGGTTAAAATTTGTAAAAGAGGAACTTGATCATGAATAAAGAGAAATGGGGCATCAAGAGGGTTTGTTTGTGCTGCGCTACTCGCTTTTATGATTTAAATAAATCGCCCATTTTTTGTCCGAATTGCGGAGAAGAATTTGATCCTGAATATTTAATGAAAAAGAAATCCAAATTGGATCAGGAAAAGGAAGTTGATGAAGTAATTGAAGACGTTGAGTTGCTGGATACTGATGAGGATATCGAATCGGAAGAAAACGTTAGTTTGAATGAAGCCGAAGATTAGTCTCCTTCTTATCGTCTTTTCTGTTTTTATCTCTGCAGGTTTTGTTTCTGCAAAGACCTCTGAGGTTAAGCGATCGCGGCATATGAAGGATGTGTTGGCAAGCGTTATTCCCGAGACAAATTCATCGATTTGGGAGTCTTTTCCCGTAAAATCAGACAGTGTGAACATCCAGGTTCTGGATAAAATCAGCGGAAAAGTCTCTCGGTCGAAATTAAATGTAGAACAGCCCGCTCGATTTGGCACCATTACGATAAATTTGGAGAAGGCCTTCGTAAACAGCCCTGACGATATGGACGAAGTCTACGCTTACATAAAAATCAAAGAAAATGAAGAAGTTATTTTCAGCGACTGGTTGTTCGCATCCTCTCCGTCGGTCAATCTGTTTATGCACCCGGTTTACGATATACGTGTTGAATTTTAAGTTTGTTCGATTATGTAGTTCTGTTACTAAAAAAGAAGTTTGATGAAATTAAAATCGCTGTTAGATAAAGAAGTTCCCGTGTTTTTAGCTCCGATGGCGGGAGTAACGGATACCCCGTTCCGCAGAATAGTCAGTCAATTCGGAGCAACAGCGGTGGTCTCGGAAATGGTTTCCAGCGAGGCCCTGGTGAGAAACAGCGAGAAAACCTATCGCAGACTCACGGGCGGAGGAAATGTTAAGATCGTTCAGATCATGGGATCAGATCCTCAACGAATGGCGGAATCGGCGAAAATCAATGAAGAGAACGGAGCCGACATAGTTGACATCAACATGGGCTGCCCCGTGAAGAAAGTCGTAAACAACAATTCCGGTTCAGCATTGCTTAAAGATGAAAAGCTGGCGGCGAAAATAGCCGAGGCGGTCGTAAAATCGGTAAAAATTCCCGTTACGCTAAAAATGAGACTTGGCTGGGACGCCGAATCCAAAAATTTTCGAAGTCTCGCAAAGCAATTTGAGGAAGTGGGAATCAGAATGCTGGCCATCCATTGCCGAACACGTTCTCAAATGTACGGAGGAACTGCGGATTGGAGCGAAATTTCGGACCTGAAGGACATCATAGACATTCCTTACCTCGTTAACGGAGATATAAAAAACTGTGACGACGTGAGGCAAGCACTAAATCAATCCAACGCTCGCGGAATCATGATCGGAAGGGCTGCGCTGGGGAGACCCTGGCTGCTCAACCAAATTTTGCAGAAAATCAATCACGGGAAAGACATCCCTGCTCCGTCCCCAGAAGAGCAATATCAGATTGTGATGCAACATTTTCACGACACTCTGAATTTTTACGGAGCAGAACACGGCCTGAGGATTTTCCGAAAGCATTTTTGCTGGTACAGCAGCGGAATGAGTGGAGCATCGAGTTTCAGGGAAAAAATAAATCATTTGGACAGCGTAAAATCGATAGAAGACGCGGTCGGAATTTTTTACGAAGACCATTTCTAAACAATTCTGATTTAAAATAACCACGGCACGCGGGTGGCAGAGCTTTTTAAACAGATTCCATCCCAAAAAACTCTAACGAACGAACAAAGGTATGCAGACAAAAATAGGCACAACGATTAAAATTTCGTTAACCTTAACCTTTTGTTAACCAGGCAGCGCCTGGAGGCAGTATTGTGAGTACACTTATTTCATGGTATACCTGAGAAAGTCCTGGTGTCAGTATTATGAGTACTACTATCCAACGGTTTGCCCTGTGTATCTAAATCGATTTTTGAGATTTCTCCGCATACCTTTATATTGATGAACTTCCCAAAACCATCGCCAGCACAGGCACTGTGCGCCCTCTGGTCCGCTCTAGGTAAGATAGCAAAAAACTTAAAACTTCCTTAATTTTCATGGAGAAATGAAAAGCAAATTCTCATAAAACACAATAAATCACAAACATCTTACAGCAATTACGATTAGCCATACTCAACGTTTTTCAAAGAAGTTTATCCATAAGACCTATGGGTAATAAGGTTTTTTGCAAAAATCATCTTCGAAATGACTTTCATAAAATTGAATTTAACGCTAATATGAAGCCTGCGTGGAAGAAAAAAGATGAAAAGTTTAAAAAAAACAGGCGTTCTCGGATTCAGGAGTTTGTCTGAGGCGATGGAGGCTCGGCTCGAAGGGTATTTTGAAATGCATGGCGGCGTGGATATGCCGACGGGGTTGTACGACATCATCATAAAAGAAATCGAAAAAAGTCTTCTCAACGTAACTATGCGCTACACAGAAGGGAACAAGGTAAAAGCCGCTCGAATTCTCGGCATAAACAGAAATACTTTACATAAGAAGTTGCTTACTCTAGACTTGGAAAATGAATATTAGTTTTGCTCTGCGAAAATTCCTGTTTTTTCTGAGGAGATCTTATAAAAGAGAAACGTTAACTTATCTTTTCTTTTTCCTGTCCATTGTATCCTGTGTGTGCACCTACTGTTTATTCTACAACATTGAGCTGTTCAACGAAAATCCTCGCCGAGTAATCTCAATTCTGTATTTTGACCTCGCTTTTATCGTGATATTTTTGTTTCTGGCATGGAATAAGATTACTTTCATCTGGAGCAATCGTCACAAGAAGAGTTCTAGATTTACGCTTAAGCTGATTTCGATTTTCTCCTTTATTTCCATTTTGCCCTCGGTTTTGATGTGCATTTTTACCTCGCTGTTTTTTCACAATGGTCTGGAATCGTGGTTTAATAAGAGAAACCAAACCGCCCTGAGAGACTCGTTAAATGTCGCAAATTCCTACTTGGAAGAGACCCATAAATCTGCTCTGAGAGACTGCGTATCCATATCGCGAGCAATAGAAGTTCAGCTGAATAAAATGAATATTCCAGGAAGTCTTGAAAGCGCGGACATATCCGAGAGAAATCTGGAATTCCTGAATTCAGACAGATTTATGCGGAATCTGGGGTTCCTGCTGGATGATCTTTGCAATTTGAAAGACATGAGCGGAGCAATCCTCGTGACCGGAGAAAATATAATCGCCCACAGCAAGTACAGCGTTTCTTTGCATTTTCTGAATCTGAAATATGAGGATCTGCAACAATTACAAGAAGTCGCTGATCTGCAAAGAAACGGAAAACTTCTGAAAATCAGTGGTGTAGATGAGAAAACCATCATATGTGCCGCGTGCTTCCGTCCTATGGAAAGCCCTAACAAGTACATGTATCTGATAACGGAAAAGAAAATCAATCCGCAGATAATCGAACACGCTGACAACGCCAGAAAAGCCTTCGAGGATTACTACAGCCTGCTGAAAAACAGAAATTCTCTGGAACGGGCTTTTACCGTGATGTTCTTTGTTATCGGGCTGCTGATACTTGTAATTTCAATACTCCTGTCTCTTATATATTCTTGGAAGTTTATAAAATGCATAAGCAACTTAATCGATGTTTCCGAAACGGTAATGGAGGGTGATTTTACAGCACGAGTGGATGAACCGAAGTCTGATAAGGGAGAAATCTCCGATTTAACCAAGACTTTCAACCAAATGATATCAAAGGTTCACCGCCAGCAAAATGAACTTATTGCCATTAATGACGAACTTGATGAGAAAGTTAAATTCATCACGAATGTGCTGTCGGGAATTTCGTCGGGAGTTATCGGGCTCGATAATTTGTGCGTTTACATCTGGAACAGCAAGGCGGAAGATCTGCTGGGCAAGAAATTTGTTTTCGGGGAGAATATACTCAACATTCTGCCTGAATTGCAGGACATGATCAAAGAAATAAATGAGCAGAATTCATTTATATCGAAAGAAATCAACTACCAAAGGGATAATAAAACTTTACTGTTTTCGATAAAGATAGTTAACATCGTTGCGGAAGATTACAATCGTTACGTGGTAACTTTTGATGACCTCACAAATATGGTGGTCGCCCAGCATAAAGCCGCTTGGTCTGAGGTAGCCCGGCGCGTGGCTCATGAAATAAAAAATCCGCTTACGCCTATTCAGCTGTCGGCCCAACGCCTGCATCGCAAATACGTTTCTCAAATCTCGAATGATAAAGAGACTTTCACCAAATTGATTGAGATTATAGTAAGGCAGGTAGGCGATATCAAAAGATTGATCGACGAGTTTAGCTTCTTTGCGAGACTTCCGGAACCGAAATTGAAAAAAACCAATCTGGAGGATGTTTGCCAACAGGCTGTTTTCCTTATGAATGAAACTGCAGACAATATAAAAATCCATTTCCGCAAAGAAAGTGATGAGGAGGTTTACCTCGTAAACGGAGACGATCGGTTGCTGCACCAGTGTATTGTCAATATCGTAAAGAACGCCATAAATGCGCTGTCCACGGTCAATCGGGAAAATAAAGGTGTTTGGATTCAGCTGCGAAAAGAAGAGGACACCGTACGGTTGGATGTTGAGGACAACGGCCCCGGCCTTCCTCAGGACAGAATGGATTCACTGGCGACACCGTATTTTACGTTACTTCCGAAGGGAACCGGGCTGGGATTGGCAATTGTGAAGAAGATTATACAGGATCACAAGGGATCTTTGGTCTTCGGACAAAGTGCACATGATGAGGGTGCTAAAATAACTATGATTCTCCCGACTTTCAGAGAATCTGGAACAAAACAGAAAGGAGATGGTAAATGAAAAATAATATTTTAATCATAGATGATGATGCCGAGGTCAGGTCTTTAATCTCTGACGTCCTTTCAGATGAAGGCTATGAAACTTTCCCGGTCAGCAACGAACTCGAAGCTTTTTCAAATTTGAAAAAGACGGAATTCGACTTGATTTTCTTGGATTTGTGGATTGGTGACGACGAGTCCGCCGGATTGAAAATTCTCGATAAAATAAAAAATCAGTATGCGGGAATTCCCGTGGTAATAATTTCAGGACACGGAACGATAGATGTGGCGGTCAGTGCCATCCAAAACGGAGCTTTTGATTTTATCGAAAAACCCTTCGTAATCGATCGTCTGCTTCTCACAGCAAACCAGGCGATAGAAATGTATCGGCTGCGCAAAGAAAATCTCAAATTGAGAAATAAAAGGGTAGACCTGGAAGTTATCGGCGTCGGTAAATCTCAATTTGTGACAAGTCTCAAGTCTACTTTAGATAAAGCTGCGCAAACCAACAGCCGTGTATTTATTGAAACATATCCGGGAATGGGAGCGGAAAATATGGCTCTCTACATTCACCGTCAATCTGTTCGAAAGGATTATCCTTTCATCCATTTTAATTGTTCTTCCGATGCTAAAGACAAAATTGAATTAGAATTGTTCGGCAGAGATAAAACCTCGGGATATCTCGAAAAAGCGAATTTTGGAACTTTGTTCCTGGACAATGTAACGGAACTTTCGCAAGACAGTCAGCGCCGCCTTCTACAATATATTCAGGAAGGACGGATTTATATCGAAAACAGAGGAAACGTTTACGTAGATACGAGAATCATTTGTAGCCACAATGCTAATTTTGACATGTCCGAATTTAACCGGGATTTATTTTACCGACTGAACATTGTGCACATTAAGATTCCTGAGTTGAGAGATCGACGTGAAGACATTCTGCCACTGATCGATTATTACACGGCAAATTCTGACAGTTTTTTCGGTCTGAAATCAAAATCGTTTACAGACGAGTGCAGGGCAATCCTTCAAACCTACGAATGGCCTGGAAATATTTATCAGATCAAAAGCATTGTGGAAAATTCTCTAATCAATGCACTGGAAGATGTTCAAATTACTAAAAAAGATCTGCCGGCAGAACTCACCGCCAGTACTCGAGACAAATTTACGTCCCTTGATGTATCAAAATTGATTGCACTGCCGTTGAGAGAAGCTCGAAGCGCTTTTGAAACAGACTATCTGAAGGCCCAAATCGAGAGATTTTCGGGAAATATATCCAGAACCGCGGAATTCGTCGGGATGGAAAGGTCTGCACTGCATCGGAAACTAAAATCACTGAAAGAAAGGCGTTCGGGAGAAAAATAATTCTGTTTACGAAATTTTTTTCGATCTATGAAGAGATAACAGCCCGTTGTTCTCAAAATTCGTGCGGACATCCCTCCGACCTTTGAAAAGAAATTCGCTCTGCACAGACTCAACAAAATGGTTCTCTTTCCGCAAAATAAAATACCCGACAAGATTGAATTTTAAAAATATGTACATTAAAATGTAATCAAATTTGGAGGGATTTATGAAATCTAAAAGGAAGTGTAAAGAAAATTGTCAGGTAAGTTGTTCGAAGAACCAGCTTTTAGCCGGAGCTGTTATATTGGTATCATGTTTTGCCGTATATGTTGCGTACAGCACTCACTGCAGGGATTACGAAGACGCTATGCACGGGAGCTACTCCGTTGCCCAAACAACGGACAAGCAGGTTTTTACTGAAATTTATGACAAGCAGCGCTGGAATGAGCTGTCTGGTCCGGAAGTTCAGAAAGACGAACTGGGCCATCATCCTTTCACGGACTATTTGCAGGACTTTATCGCAACTCACAATATTTCAAGCATTTTCGACATGGGCTGTGGGTACGGAGAACTGCTGAAAAATTTGAATCTTCCTGACAACGCCAATTACCTGGGATTGGATATTGTCGATTCGGTCATCGCTTACAACAAACTCCATTACGAAAGAACAAATGTTTCGTACGACACGGTGGATGATGTCAAAGATCTGTCGAAGTACAAGGGAGATTTACTTATCCTCAAAGACGTCATTCAGCATTGGAGTAACGATCAAATCACATACGCGCGGGATCACATCCTGCCGAATTTCAAGTATGCTGTCATCGTTAATGACATTTACTCTCCTAGTTTAGGACCAGTTAACTCCTCAATAAAAACCGGTGAAAGCAGACCTCTGAATCTCGAGATTTCGCCTTTCTATATGAAGCTGAAAGTAATCAAAGATTACAATGTGGCACCATCGAGAATCAAAAGAATATATTTGTATAAAAATGATAAGATAAATTCATAGGAATCTTTCAGATTCAAGTAATTTTTCCTTTCAACAAAATGCAGAGCGGGATTTTTTCAAGTGAAAGTCCCGCTTTTGTTTTTGCCGATTAACATTCGCGAATTTTTGCGAAACACGCAAAGGAAAACCTTGTTAACAATCCAGAATTGTTTTTATAGCCCGAGGGCAGTCGGCATGCGCATTTGCTCGGAATCCATGACGAAACAGAATTGAAACAGCACTGCGCCTTTCGTTAAATATGGCAGACTAAGCAGCCGGTCATCCTGAAAAACTTTATCGGCGGCCTCAGCTTGTCACGTTTTTCGCCTCCTCGTAGCCGGCCCAGGATTTGATATCCGCGGCGATGGCCTCCAGGGCCTCGTTGAGTTTGGTTTTTGCCTCGGCGGGTTCGGTTTCCGTGATGTCGTATATATATTTGCCTGCCTGAGGCTGTGCCGCTTGCTCCTCTCCCTCCGT
>JAGABS010000054.1 GCA_017614525.1 Alphaproteobacteria bacterium | reverse complement strand
CTGTTTAAATTTGTTCCGATAGGTGAGTCCGAGGATCACAGAGTTATCGGCAGATTCGAGGCGAAAGTGGAACAGCCGGCTTTCTTGGATAAAGCTATAACCTACGGTCTTGATAAGGAATTGTTAAACGTAATGAGAAGCGCGATTGAGAAAAATGGGGGAGAATCAAACGATGATAGCGACTCTTATTGATTTTTTGTTTTTCTTCTTTTGCTCTTTCTTCTGTACTTATACGGTTTACATGTTGATGTCCAAATCTTTCGTAAAGAAGGGAGAAGAAGAGGAGGAAACCGCGGAAGCTAAGATAAAAAGGCGTTTGAGAATGTTGTCGAAGCAACAGGACATGCTTTTGGAAACAGCTGGCGCCGATAAAATTTCCACCTTTGCGAGAAATGATTTTCAGGGGATGGGTGAAATTAGCAGCCAAACTCAAAATGTTATAGATAAAATAAGACGTGTAATGAAAAGAGCAGGTATTACGGACATACCGGTTGGTTATTTCGTGATTTATTGCTTTTTCGGGGGCGTTGCCATGTCGGCGATTATTCTGTATTTCAAATTTTTGAATGCGTTGACGGGTATTCCTATAGGTATGGGGGTCGGTGCCTACTTAGTGTACAACTATTTGAAGTCCAGAGCAGATAACAAAAAGATGGAATTTTTGAAATTGTTTCCTGACGCAATTGATATGATGATTCGAGGAGTAAAAGCCGGTTTGAACATCGGTCGTATCATGAAGTTGGTCAGTATGGAATCAAAAGATCCAGTTGCTAGTGAATACCAAATAATAAGTCAAAAGTTTGATCTTGGTGTTGAGCCGGAAAAGGTTCTGCAAGAGGCGGCGGACAGAATCGATTTAGAAGAATTTAGATTTTTGGTCGTGGCATTGGTTCTTCAGATGGAAAACGGAGGTATGTTGGGAGAAATTTTGACGAACCTCAGCGGTATTGTAAGAAAAAGGCTCGAGCTTGGATTGAAATTGAAGGCAATGTCCGCCGAGGCCAGAATGTCAGCCATAGTTCTTAGTGCTTTGCCGTTCATATTTGCGGGAATCATGGCTTTGTTGAATCCTGCTCACTTAACAACATTTACGGAAACAGATTCCGGGAAAACTTTGCTTAAAATACTTATAGTTTTGTTTTCCATGGGAGCTTTTTTCATGCTGAAGGCTACAAAAATAAAGGTGTGAGATGAGAGAGTCATTTCTAGATATAATTACTTTGTGCGTTACTTTTGCGACTTATCTGTGGGTTAAACCTTATGCGGATGGATGGGCTCATAAAATCATAAGCAGCATAAGAGTTGCAACCAGGATCAAAAGGGTGGGAGTGCAGGCTTCGGAGGTTGAGGGAGCTTACGGAGACGAAGAGGAAGAAGGCATCGGTTTAAGTCAAAAAGGTCCGATGTTTGGAGACAATAGGTTATTTAACTTTATAGGAGAAAGATTTCCTGAATTAATAGAAAATATGAAAGCACTGCTTTTAAAGGCAGGAATAAGACATGAAAGCGCGATGGAAGAATTTATGACGACTAAATTTTCTTCCGGCCTTGCTATTTTTATTATGATACTGCTCTTACTTGGGACAAATGATTTTGATATTCCTATGTCTCTGACGTGTTTGATTGGGATAATGGGTGGAGTATTAGGCGGACACAAGTTAACTGACTTGAACTATGAAATGGTAGCTAACCAAAGAAAAGAAGCTATTGACAAGGGAGTTCCTGACTTGGTCGACTTGTTGGTTATTTGTACTGAATCCGGTTTGGATTTAACAAAGTCCATCAGAAGAATAGCCCGAGAAATGAGAACATCCAATCCGGTTTTGGCCGATGAGCTCAGTTTAACATCAATCGAGCTGGAAATGATTCCGGATCATCGACAGGTATTTACAAATTTAGAGAACAGAACTGACTGTCTCGAAATTAAGACCATTTCCAAAACATTAAGCCAAGCCCTTGAGTATGGTTCGTCGCTGTCAACATCATTGAAGGATCTCGCTGTTGAGGCAAGAGAAAAGAGAATGCTTGCGGCCGAAGGGAAAGCAGCTCAGGCTCCTACATTGCTGACTCTGCCTATGATGTTTTTCGTCATGCCATGCTTGTTTATAGTTATGTTGGGACCTGTCATTATAGGAATGATGAATTCTTTCTCATCAAAATAAAAAAGATTGAAATTCCGGGATACATATACTAACATTACTCGCCTGATGATAAGCTGGAGGGGTTTATGGCTCGTATAACTGTTGAGGATTGTGAAAAAGTTGTGAATAATCGTTTTGACCTGGTGGTTCTTGCAGCACAGAGGACACGTCAGATATTAGCCGGGGATGCGGTCACCATTGATGCGGATGACGAGAAGAAACCGGTTATCGCTTTGAGAGAGATTGCTGCTCGCGCGGTGTCTGTTGATGATTTGAAAGAAGCTGCGATTAATAGTTTCCGTTCATTTTTGCCCTCAGAGGATGAGGAAGAGGATCCGTACGACATTTCCGAAGAGGATACTTATAACCCTTATGAGGGATTGTCCGTAAAAGCTATTGAGAAAGAAGGTGTCCAGGTTGTCAGTGAGAACGAGATCGAAAACTCGGATGGCGACAGGATTGATCTTGGTGATTCAGATTCTTCCGAGGTTGGTGGCGAGTAGTATAGCATAATAAGAGCGGGGAGAGAGGGTCGAATTTGCTCTTGTTATCGCTTGAAAAAAGTTTCTTATTGGATTATAAGAATATCGGCTGTGCGGTCGTGGCGGAACTGGTAGACGCGTAGCGTTGAGGTCGCTATGAAAATTTATTTCGTGGAAGTTCAAGTCTTCTCGACCGCACCATTTGGATTACGGGGATATAATGGATACTTTGATAGTTGTACCTGCTCGTGTTTCATCAACACGGTTGCCCGGGAAGGTTTTGGCGGATATAGACGGTAAGCCTCTGGTTGTCCGGGTTTATGAGTGTGCAGTGGAGTCGAAGGTAGGCGATGTTATTGTTGCTTGTGATGACCAAAGGGTAAAGGAAGCTGTCGAAGGGGTTGGCGGAACGGCGGTGTTGACTGATCCAGGACTTCCTTCTGGTACGGATCGGGTTTTTGCGGCGTGGCAGAAATTTGATAACGAGAAAAAGTACAATTATGTGATCAATGTCCAAGGGGATCTTCCTTTTGTTGATGTCGAGTTTATTCAGAAAGCGGCCGAGATCGTAAAGGAATCGAATTGCGACATTTCTACTCTTGCCACTCCGATTAAAGATGAGTCTTATCGATGTCCGAGCACGGTGAAACCTGTGATTTCGTTTGACGATTTCGAGTCTAAGAGAGGGAGAGCACTTTATTTCAGCAGGTCTGCGATTCCTTATGGCGGTCCTTACTATAATCACGTGGGGATTTATTGTTTTCGTGCGAAGTCGTTGGCAAAGTTTGTTAGTCTTCCGCAAAGTTCGCTTGAAAAATCCGAAAAACTCGAGCAATTACGTGCCTTGGAAAACGGAATGACCGTTGGGATTACGGTTGTCGATAAGGATTCGCCGATTAGTATCGATACTTATGAGGACCTTGAGAAAGCGAGAGTATATGCGCAAAAGGTGCGCGGCAGGGACGCCACGGTTTAGAAATACCGTTGCGGAAAAACACTCTGTTCGGTGTTGAAAATTCTCGTTTCAGTGCCGAGTTCCTCACAGGATTAACTTCAATTCAGCGTCAAATTCGAATACACCGATGTCCGAAGACTGCATCTTTCGAAGTCTGTTCAACAGGTTCATCGAATTCAGCTCAGACTTTGAATGATCTTCGAAAAAGTTAGCTACGAATTGCTGCATTATGTAGTCTTTATCGGCGACGGCGGACTCGTAGACAACGGATACCATTCCAGACAATTCCTGTTCCTGTCTGTAGACTTCTTCGAAAATATGAAGAGGAGCCCTCCAATCTTGGCGAGATACAGGAATCGGTGCCAGCTTAAACTTAACACCTCTGTTTTCCAAATGATGAAAAACTTCCATCGCTCTCCGATGATTATCTTCAGATCTCCCGAGACACCACTCGGCGCAATTAGCCAATCCCATATTTCTGAGAGTACAAGACATGGCCAAAAAGTTATACGACGCCGTAAATTCCCTTAGCATATACCTGCTGATAGCTTCGAAAGCTCTTTTTCCCAACGTTATCGACATAATCATGTTCCTTATACAGTTGCTTTAATTATGCCAACAAATAGTTAAGATATTGTTTATTTTGATCTGAAAGTTATGCGGCCTTTTGTGAAATCGTAAGTCGTCATCTCGACATTTACCTTATCTCCGACCAGGACGCGGATTCTGTTTTTTTTCATTCTTCCGGAAGTATGCGCCAATATAACATGTCCGTTCTCCAATCTGACTCTGAACATGACATTAGGCAGCACCTCAATGACTTCCCCCGTAAACTCAATTAAATCTTCCTTAGCCATAAAATCTCCATAAACACGGCAGATAATACAACAAGCTGTAAATTTTTACAAGTTTTGATAAGACTTGCTTTGAATTTAAGGATTTAAACATCGAACAAAATTAAAAATTCGGTCCTATCTATATGATTTTTAAAAGTTTTTTTAATTTTTGGTGTTTTTTTTGTTGATATAATTTTTTTTAAGTTGTATAAGTAACCCTGTCAGAGGAAAGTGCGGTACTTTCCCGTTTATTGTTGGTAAGAATATGGCATTATACGAAAACATTTTTATAGGTCGGCAGGATCTTTCTCAGCAACAGATTGAGGCGCTGGGAGTAGGGCTTGGGTTGTATATTTCTCAGAACGGCGGATCTGTTGTTCGCAGTGAATATTGCGGATTGAGAAAGTTGGCCTATCCTATTAAAAAGAATCACAAAGGACATTATTACATCATTCAAATGAAAGCGACGGGAGCTGTCGTTGCCGAGTTGAATCGTAATATGAAGATAAATGAAGATATTATTCGTCACTTGATCGTGAGAGTTGATGCTTTCGAAGATAAAGAGAACTTGATTTCTCAGGCAAAGACCTACGGAGACGAGATGGGAACGAAGGATGTCGGATACAGAGCGGCAAATGGCAAAGCCGATGCGGGTAAAGAGGAAGACAGCGAAGAAAAATCTGAGGTGAAGGAGTAAAATCGTGAAAGAAGAGAAAAAAGACAGAGGTTGGAAGAGAAACAACCTGAATTACAGAAGGAAGAAGTGTCCGTTCGAAAGCGGAGCGATGAAGATTGATTACAAAGATCCGCGGACATTGCAGAAGTTTATTTCTGAGAGAGGGAAGATCATGCCTTGCAGAATTTCCATGGTGTCCTCCAGGAAGCAACGCGCTTTGGCCCTTGCCGTCAAAAGGGCGAGATATTTGGCTTTGTTGCCTTATGTTTCCGATTAATGGAGCCGTTTAATCGGGCTGTTTCAGCGGGACTGTTTCAACACAATCCGGTTTTGGTTCAAAAGGCCGCCGTTTCGGCGGTTTTTTTGTGTCTGTAATTTCGTTCAAATAGGCAGCGCGGTCGCGGGGAGTCCTCCGCGGCAGAACAGATGGTGTTTACAGATGGTGTTTTTAGCTGCCTAATATTTTACTTTCCAGAAATACAGCCCGCAGGCAGGTGCGGTGGCTGCTGCGAGAGTTCTGTCCCTCGATTCGAAAACCTCTCGAAATTTTTTCTCGGACCATTCTCCCGTTCCCACTTTCGTCAGAGAGCCAACAATATTTCTGACTTGATGATATAGAAATGATTTGGCCGAAACTTTGATAAATACCTGTTCTCCGAATCTCTCAACAGAAATGCTGTTCAACGTTTTTATAGGCGAATTCGATTGGCACCCCGTGGCCCTGAATGATGAAAAGTCATGCTTTCCGACCAAGATCTGCGCCACTCTGTTCATTTTTTCTGTATCCAGTGGTTTCAAAACTTTCCAAGCCCGATTCAGATCAAGAGTGAGTTTCGACCTACGGTTTATTATTTTATAAAGATAAAATCTTTCGACGGCACTGAATCGAGAATGAAAACTTTCGTCAGTTTTTTTCGCCGATAACACACTGATAGGAAGATCAACCAGATGGGCGTTCATGCATTCCTGAACACGAAACGCGTCAAGATCCCTTTCCGTTTCAAAATGGGCGACCTGCCCCAGAGCATGTACTCCCGTGTCCGTACGTCCTGCTCCGTTTATTATGACGGGACCCTTCGTCAGCGGTAAAACAGCTTCCTCCAAGCACTGCTGAACAGTCAAAACTCCGCTTTGCCTCTGCCAACCGCAAAACGGAGTCCCGTCATATTCAACAATTAGTTTATAGCGATACATTTACTGCATAGCTTCTAAACTACGAATAATATATTCGGTCTTGGAAATTTTTTCCGAAAGCACTTCGACACGCGTATTGTGCTCAGCGATAACCTCTTCCGTGGCCTTATTCCTGAAGGCCTCGTTGTTCAGTCGGAACATCGCCGCATCTCTCATCTTGATGCAATTTTCTACTTCTTTCTTGAAGTTTGCGATTTCCTTTTGAACATCAATTTTTCTGTCGATTTCAACACGCAAAATCGCCCCGCTCAGAACAATCGGCAGGCTCATGCCAATATTGTTGACGAAAGTAACTCCTGCCATTTTCTCAATTATTTTTGAATAAGTTTCGATGAAGCTTGATGCCTCAACCGTGTTTCCTTCCAAAACGGCATTGAACTTCTCGCTAGGAGGCATGCGGAAACTCTGTTTTAGAGAACGCACCGATGTAATAATCTCCTTGAGAAGTTGGACTTGCTTTATCGAATCTGCAAAATCCAACCGGATGTTATCGAAATTCGGCCAAACAACTTCTGTCGCTCCCAACTCACCACTCAATTTTTTGGAAATAAACGGAGAAATAGGGTAGAGGACTCTTATGAGTTGGACTATAACCCAAGCCATTGTGTCCCGAATGTCTTTCTTTAGCAAAGTCTGATCGAGATTGTAACCTTCTGCGATAGTGTCAGTGAGAGCAGATTCCTGCAGAATAGGCTTTACGAATTCCATATACCAGTCACACAACGAATTCCATACTCCCTGATAAATCAATCTCGCGGCATCATCAAATCTGTAGTTTTTATATGCCTCCTCCACTGCGCTAATCGTATTTTTCGCCTCAAATATAATCCATTTATTCAGAGGATGCGTGACTTCGTTCGGATCAAAATGTTCGTTGTAGACACAGCCGTTCATTTGAGCGAACCTGACGACATTCCACAGCTTTGTAAGGAAATTTCGTCCCGTTTCGACTACCTGATCGCTCATTTTTATGTCTCTTCCGGGTGAAGACATATAAGCCAAAGTATAACGAACGGCATCCGCTCCGTACTTATCACAGAGGACCAGCGGATCTATGACATTCCCTTTGGATTTGGACATTTTGTTCCCGTGTTTGTCTCGAACTAATCCGTGGATATAAACATCTTTGAATGGGATATCTTTCATTGCATAAATTCCCATCATGATCATACGAGCAACCCAGAAGAAGATGATGTCAAATCCCGTTACCACAATCATGTTTGAGTAGAATCTGTGCAAATCCTCACTGTTTTCCGGCCAATCCAAAGTAACAAAAGGCCACATACCCGAGGAGAACCACGTATCCAAAACGTCTTCGTCTTGAACTAATTTAACGTCGTGCTTGCCGTAAAATTTCAAAGCTTGCTGCTTTGCATCACTCTCGCTTTCTGCAACGAACACCTGTCCATCCGGACCATACCATGCAGGAATTCTATGACCCCACCAAATTTGCCGAGATACGCACCATGGTCTGATATTCTCCAGCCATTCGAAGTAAAGGTTCTCCCAGTGTTTCGGCACAAACCTAATTTTTCCTTCTTTTACGGCTCTGATTGCCGGGCGAGCCAACTTCTCAGCGTTCACGAACCACTGATATGTAACCCTAGGTTCAAGAACGACTCCGGAACGATCACCGAACGGTAAAGTTTGCTTTATATTCTCAGTCTTCAGCAACACTTCCTTCTTTTCAAGGAGATCAACAACTTTATTTCTCGCCTCAAAACGATCCATTCCCTGGAACATTTCGGGAACTTCCTTATTCAACTCCGCTTTGTCATTGAAGATATCGATGATGGGAAGCTTGTTTCTCAGACCGACTTCATAATCGTTGAAATCGTGGGCAGGAGTTATCTTAACGGCACCGGTTCCCTTCTCCGGGTCGGCGTAACTATCCTCAATCACCGGAATCAACCTATCTACCAAAGGAATTCGAACATTTTTTCCGACAAACTTCTTGTATCGGGAATCTTTCGGATTCACGGCGACTGCAACATCTCCAAAAATAGTCTCGGGACGAGTGGTCGCGACAACAATGTAATCTTTTCCGTCCTCCAGCTCATACTTTATATGCCAGAGATGACCGTCAACTTCTTTTTCGACGACCTCCAGATCAGAAATCGCAGATCCGATTAGCGGGTCCCAATTGACCATACGATGTCCGCGATAAAGCAGGCCGTTGCGGTGCAAATTAACGAACATTTTCGTGACAGCCTTTTTGCTTTTCTCGTCCAGAGTAAATCTTTGTCGCGAAAAATCGCAGGAAATACCCAATTTCCTCAGCTGATTGACAATGGTTCCACTGGAATTTTCTTTCCAAAACCAAATTTCCTTCAGTAACTTTTCTCGGGTAAGTGTACCCCTCTCGACTCCGGAAGCATAAATTTGCTTTTCCACGAGTAACTGCGTGACTATACCTGCATGATCTACTCCCGGCTGGAAGAGAACATCGTATCCTTTTAACCTTTTGTAACGGGCAACGATATCCTGAAGTGTATAGCAAAGAGCATGCCCGATGTGTAAATTTCCAGTAATGTTAGGAGGAGGAAGCAAAACCATAAAAGGTTCCGCGCCGGGAACTCTGGTAGACGCTTCTATATCAAACGAAAAATTTCCTTCAAACGACTTGGCATCAAAAATTTTATCTAACATATTCTCTCTCTTTCACAACAAGAAACGGAACCATTTACAAAACTAGGCCACATTATACAACCTTTACTGAAAAAGTCCAATTCTTGTCCATTCCCTATTCCTTATTCACAATTTATCCATTCGCAGTTATTTCCATCGCAAATGATATACCTCCTGTTGACCGAAACTCTTCGCCAACGCAATCACCCCGACATATTCCGTGGAATATCTGTCGTAATATTTCAGTCCTTTTTGGATGCACTCATTGCGTTCATCATTCGTTTCTCCGTGCAAAAGAGAAACAAATTGTTGCGTGGCATAAACTTGTCCGACTGCTGTGACAGGCTCTAACCTCGCTGCCCTGTTAATATGTCCGCCGTAGAAATTAAGTTTCTTTATAAACGGATCTTGAGCAACAAATACCGGTCCCGAATGCAAGGAAATTCTTGCTCTTATCGGGAACGGAAATTCGGGATATTTTTTACCAAGGCTTTCGATTATATCGCAGTACCTGAGTCCGAAATCCGCGATTTTGGTCGCTGTGTCGGCCACTGCGAAAATCGCGTCTCCCCAAGTGTTAACTGAATCCAAATCTGAATCGATTTTTTCCATGGCTTCATTCAATTTTTCGAGGAAATCCAAAAATGAGGGGACATGTTCGTCTTGCAGTTTACTGTATCCCTTTAGATCCGAAAACATCATTGACTTTATGACTCTTTCCGGAGACTTCGAAACAAAAGGATCGAAAGACAGTGAATTTTTCTGAGGTTTTATAAGATTCGTGTCAATTTGTTCGGTGACTCCCGTTTCGTTCGATAATTCATCAAGGTCGATCAGGTGAAGTGTGCTTATGTTTGACCATCTATCTATGAAATCGGAAGGTCCGCCCGGCAAGGAATCCGTTCTGGAATGCCAAACCGCCATAAGATGAGGATCGGTCGTCAGAAACTTTCCTCTCATAACAGCACTTCCGTGCATGACATGGTTGGAAAATCTGTATAACATGTCGTGCCCTAAATATCTGTCTTCACAAGAAAAGCTTACCGAATGGGCACTGGCTAAAGCTTTTTCGAATCTTTTTTCCCAGCGAGGTCCTGCGTGCCTGACATTATTCTCTATAAAATCTTGAATGGCAAAAGGCAAGATGATGTTGACTTCGCCTCCCATCTCCTGCAAAGCCTCTATAAACAGAATATCCGCACCGCAAGACGCTGAACTGTATCCGATTTTCGCGTTTATGGCCTGAAGTTTTTCTGTAATGATGCGTTTTACATCCGCCTCTATATCTGGAGGGAACAGTGGAACCTGAAAACTCGGATGATCTATCGAATGCCCCGTAAATACGACAATAGTCGGCGGAACAAGTATGTCCAAAGCTGCGTTCGGAACTTTAAATCCTGCTTCTCTTAGAAAATACAACTGCTGCCTGGCCGAAACTATGGATATATAATCGACTTGCTCCTTGGCTTTCATCGCTTCTTCGTACAGTTTGCAGGCGTCGTCCTCGCGGCCGAGCAGTAATTGAGCTTCTGCCAAATCTACCAGTTCGGAAAAACTCGCCTCAAGTCCGTACGGCGGCAGTAATCTTAATACTTCCGCGGCCAACTGTTTCGCTTGTTCATCGGCGCCTGTCAGCCAGGACAGCCAAGCGGCGTTTATTCCCGTGCTGGTTTTCTGATCTTTTTTGAATGAAGCTAAATACAATTCCCTGGCTAATTCCAAATCACGGCATTGTCGTGAATATTTCCAGGCTTCCTTAAAAATGTGACCTATATTAGCTACGATATCAGGTCTTCCGGTTTGCAGAAACTGACTGTTAAGAAGAGATTCAACAGTGATCATCTCTTCGCCCGTGGCTTCGTCCATAGTCGGAGCTACACCCAATATCGGATAGATCAGCTTTCTGGATTCGTCTAATGCTCCCGTTTTCAGCAAAACTAAGGAGTATGCCTGAGCTATATTCACATTTTCTGGATGTCTTTGGAATGCTTTTTTTGCTAACACGTGGGCTTTAAACATATGGCCGGCAGCAATTAAATTCGTAATCTGTTCTTCAATTTCTTCGCTGCTCTCGGCTAAATTTTGCTCCAATGAGTCATTATCGTCTTCGTCGTTGAGATCTTCGAGCTTTATATTTTTTAAATTTTGATTGATATCTGAATCTGCTGCGCCAGCTCCCTCCGATTTCTCGGCAGACCTTGTCTTTGTTTCCTCGTTCGTCTTTCCCTCTCCGTTCGCTTTTGCTTCCTCATTTTTTTCATTTGTATTTCCGTTATCTTCTTTTGCCACATCAAGCCTCATATCCTCTTACTTAGCTATCTTAATGTAAAAAGATTAATATTTGGTAAAGACTGATCATAAATATTAATTACAAATGTTAGCATAAATATTATTTGTGAGATTTTAAAAAAAATTTAACGATTAAGTCCTATCATGAATAGAAAAAGTTGGGTAAGTATGGAAAATAATGATATATCGGCTCACAAGCCTGCAAGATTGCTGATCGTGGATGACAGCGAAGGTGCGCGCTCCTTGCTGAAAAGGAGGTTGGCGATGTATGGCCATGAAGTTATAGCTGCGGCTGATCAAAATGATGCACTGAAAGCTTTGACGAAAAATTCGGTAGATGTGATATTTTTGAATATGTTTTTAAATGGACAGAATTCGTATGATTTTCTTAAGAAATTGAAGAGAAACGGTAATTATCAGAATATCCCCATAATTATGATTTCCAGTAACGACGATATGGAGTTATTGGTAAGATGCATCGAGGCGGGGGCTGAAGATTACCTGGTAAAACCATTAAACCAAACAATTCTGCGAGCTCGTCTGTCGAATTGTGTTGCCAGAAAAGAGGCATATGACAAGGAATTGCAATACCTAGCTAAAATTAAGCAGGGGCAGAAACAAATTGCGGCTCAGGAAAAGATGGCTTCCGTTGGTGTATTAGTGTCATCGATTTCTAATGAATTAAAAAATCCATTGAATTTTGTTATAAATTTCGCGAATGTCAGTGCTGAAATTTGTTCCGAGTTGATTCAGAATTTAGAGGCAAACAACATCTTCGCAGACGAACCTCAGAAAAAAATTCTCTCTAATCTAAGGAAATTTCAGAGTAACGTCTCCAAGATATCTGACTACGGAAGGAATGCCGACCAAATTATAAGATTCATGTTGGATCAATCTAATACAGACAGCAGCCAAAAGCATCCGGCCAATATAAATAAAATTATAAGCCAGACAATTAATATGCTGATGTCATCCTATAAATCGAAAGGGATCACGAATCTTCCTCAAATTACGACCGATTTGTCCGAAGATATCCCGCATATCGTCCTTTCTGTTCAATCTTTCAGCAAGGTTATTTACAACATACTTGATAATGCGTTGTATTCGGTACAGAAAAAATATCAAGATCAAGCTCTTTCGGAGATAACGATTTCCGTTAAGAACCATTTGAACGACGTCGAGATAGCCATAAGAGATAACGGAACAGGAATAAGTAATGAAATTAAAAACAGGATTTTCGAGCCTTTCTTTACGACAAAGGAAGACGGAATGAACCCGGGACTCGGACTGTCAACATCTTTGGAAATTATTCGGGACTTGAAAGGAAGCATATCGGTTGATTCAACGGAGGGAGAATTTACGGAATTCAAAATATTCATTCCGAAAAAAAATGAAAATTAACGACAAAATTAACAATATGTTAACCAATACCATATAAAATCGATGAGAGTGAACGAGATTTTATTTATAAGCAATAGGAAAGGAAACGGAAATGTCACACGAATTATTATGGGAGCCATTAGCGGAAAGGATTCAGAACAGCAATGCCGTCAAATTTATTCAATTGGTGAAGAACACCTGCGGTTATAACGGAAAAACTTTCAATGATTTATGGAAATGGTCTGTTACCCATCCAAAAGAGTTTTGGAATGCCGTATGGGATTTCGGAAAAGTGATCGGGGAAAAAGGAGGAAGACTTGCAAATGACGCAGAAAAGTTCTGGGAATACAGATATTTTCCGGATGCAAAACTGAATTTTGCGGAGAATTTTCTCCAAAGAAGAGATGATGGGCCGGCACTTATATTCTATTGCGAAGACAAAATTAAAAAGACCTATTCATGGAAGCAATTGTATGAAACAGTTGCCCGTTTGGCGGACGCTTTAAAGAAAGCCGGAGTGAAGGAGGGCGATGTTGTCAGTGGATACGTCGCGAATATGCCTGAGACCACAATGGCTGCTCTTGCTACCATAAGTATTGGCGCGATTTGGTCATCTTGTTCTCCGGATTTTGGTGTTCCGGGTGCTCTGGACAGGTTTTCTCAGGTCAAACCAAAAATATTTTTCGCGGTTGACGGATATTATTACAAAAGCAAAGTTTTCAACAACCTAGAAAAGATCAAGAGCGTAGTGGAACAGGTCCCGAGTATTGAGAAGACGATCATTATTCCTTTGATAAATGCCGGGCTGCCGGAAGGATGTCGGACCGAATCCGTCTTGTTTGATGATTTCCTGACTAAGGGTGATTTGCCGGAGCTTACTTTCAAGAAATATCCGTTTGCCCATCCTATATATATATTGTTTACTTCGGGAACGACGGGTGTGCCTAAGTGCATCGTTCACGGGGCGGGAGGAACTCTCTTGCAGCACAAAAAAGAGCAGCTTATACACTGCGATATCAAGAAAGACGACATGGTGTTCTACTTTACCACTTGCAGCTGGATGATGTGGAACTGGACAACCTCCATTCTTTCGCAGGGAGCAACGGTAATCCAATATGAAGGGAATCCGATGTATCCTAAGACCGATATATTGTTTGATATCGCTGACGAATGCGGCATGACCTTCTTCGGAACGTCCGCAAAATATTTGGATACGATCTTAACCTCAAATATCGTGCCGTCCAAGACACACAAACTCAAGGAGCTGAGGACTATTGGGTCTACAGGGTCTCCGTTGTGCAGTGAAGTTTGTGATTTCGTCTACCGCGACATAAAGAAAGATTTGCACTTGAATTCATTTTCAGGCGGAACGGACATTGTCTCCTCCTTCTGCATGGGTAATCCGATTTCGCCTGTTTATTCGGGAGAGATGCAGGGGTTTGGTTTAGGGATGAATGTCAAAGTCTATGACGAAAACCAGAAGGAGATGCCTATCGGAAAACAGGGCGAGTTAACTTGCGTTACTCCTTTCGCATCTCAGCCGGTTAAATTCTGGAATGACGAAAATAACAAAAAATTGATCAAAGCCTACTTCGAGAAATTCGATAACTGCTGGTGTCACGGAGATTGGCTCGAAAAGACGGAGCACGACGGGGTGTTTATTTCCGGACGGGCGGACGCAGTCTTGAATCCGTCGGGGGTAAGAATCGGGACGGCGGAAATTTATTCGCAGGTTCAGAAAGTCGAGGAAGTAATCGAATGCTGTGCCGTCGGACAAAAATGGAACAATGACGAAAGAATCGTTTTGTTCGTGGTTCTGCGCGACGGCGTGAAGTTGGACGATGATCTGAAAAACAAGATCAAAAAAGTCATTCGAGACAACGCCACGCCAAGACACGTGCCGAGCAAAATTATTCAGGTTAGCGGGGTACCGAAAACCCATAATGGAAAGCTTATCGAAATTGCGGTGAAAAACGTAATTCACGGAATCGATGTGGTTAATAAGGACTCAATTGCCAATCCTGAAGTGCTGGACGAATTCAAAAATATTCCCGAGCTTCAGTTTTAATTTTACGATTGGATATCGGAAGAGAACCATTTCACTGTGATGTGGTTCTTTTCTGTGGGAGAGTGGGTACAGGATCACTAAAAATGCCCAAAACGCCGGAGGTACCACTCCATCTTCTGATTCGGTGATTAAAGATTTTTAACAATCTCGAATGGAGGCCATATGTTGTCATGCTCACAATTCTTATCATCTCGTAAAATTTGGGTTTTAAGCTTCTTACGAAATAAAGATCTTTGAACAGGTCCTTATTATCAAAGATTATTTGTACAAAATTTTTAGGTTTTACGTTCTGTCCTTCCGCTTCTCGCTTCTACTTGATCTACCAAGGCATTGTAAAGTTCACGATGACAGCATCCCACTTTAAGGTAAGTCATTAGAGTAGTCCTAAATTTGTTATTTTTAACTGCTTTCTCAGCCTTAGCTTTAGGATGAACATTCACAAACGAGTTTGCCCAAGAGATGTTTCTACAGAATGGTGCAATTGAATCATATATTTCTCTGTAGGTTCCTTCAGATGGATAGAAATTTACCAAAATCTCTTCCTGGTTAGGTTGTTTTGTCGAAAGTACAGTTTTGGATCCTTGCTTAATCCAATTATCAAAAAAAATTATCCTTTGTTATCTTCTTGTTGTTCGAGGTTATGCTTCCATATTCGCCGCTAAAAGAGATTTATTCATCTTTTTTCCTTTTTCACACAACCCGCTAAGTACACACTCGCACCGCGAAAACATAAACACCCTCGCGCCCGATTACACCACCCGACCTTACGTACAAACTACACTTTACTGAAACTACAAAAACCACAAAAAAATGGCGGGGAAACCTGGATTCGAATTTTTACGAAAACACTCTAAAATTTTAGTGTTTTTATTTCGGCTTTTTAAAAAGTACCCCACAAAGTACCCCTTAAAAATCGAAGCTATACTGCAAAATTTTTCTTGGATTAATGCGTATTTTTTCGGATAAACACAGACTTATATCACGATTCTTAACGTTTTTCGACCTTAACTTCCGGATCAATCCTGGGATGATTTTAAGTAATCTTAAACGTTCGCTTAAATAAACTTAAGAAAAGCATTGCTTGAATAATGAACACTGTTTATAATTAATCGCATTGAGGATAAATTGCTGTTTATCTTCAACATGTTGAGGATAAAGCTATGAATAACGTAATTACAAGAAGTCTTTTTGGTGAAATTATCGAATGTTTAGAAGACGGAAAGGTTGCTCTGCTTTTCGGAACAAGAAGGGTTGGGAAAACAACGTTGTTAAATGAGGTAATCAATTATTACAATGTCCGAGGAGCAAGAAGTCTCTTGATTAATTGTGATACGATCCGCGGACAAAAATCATTGGATACTACTGATGATCAGGAATTGGCGAACCTGATTAAAGATGTAGATATTCTTGCCGTCGATGAAGCTCAGAACGTGGAATCCATAGGGAAGACTTTGAAAATAATTCACGATGTTTTTCCGAAAGTAAAAGTAATAGCAACGGGATCATCAAGTTTCGATTTGGTTAATAAGACCGGAGAACCTCTTGTTGGAAGAATGCGACAGTTTTTACTTTATCCGTTTTCCGCGGAAGAATTGCGTCAAGCAACAAGTGCGCTTGAAGTTAATTATAACATCGAGAATTTCTTAAAATACGGAATGTATCCCTGCATTTACGGTAAATCCACTTTGAAAATTCAACAGGAATTGGAAAGCTTGGTGAGTGGATATTTGTACAAAGATCTCTTGGCATTCGATGGAATAAGAAATTCGAATCAGATACTGAAACTACTGCAGTGTTTGGCTTTGCAAATCGGATCGGAAGTATCGTTTAATG
>JAGABS010000053.1 GCA_017614525.1 Alphaproteobacteria bacterium | reverse complement strand
GGCAAGTTGTGTACTTTGCAAAAGTATATAGACGGTATTACATATCATAAATTCGAATTGCCAAATGATTTGCTTTATGATTCCGCAAGGGTTTTAGCAAATATTAATATTGCCATGGAGGAATTGCCAATTCAGCTTCCTTTAGGATTTGATAATAACTGGTTTTTTGAATGGTCCGCTGATCTTGAAATCGAAAAATATAATAAATTACTTACGCGGTTAAATCGCGACGACGAGTTTTTCAATAAAATTGCAAAGGATTTTGAAATCAAATGCAAGTTATTGAGCCTTTTTGACTCAACCGCGTTTCCTTTTGCATCTCTTACTTCTGAAAACACACATGGCGATTATAATGTTTTGCAGTTGATTTTTTCACGGAACGGAGTGAAGGCGGTAATCGACTTTTCCAGTTGTGCAAAAATTCCTATCTGCTGGGAACTTATACGTTCATATTCACTTTCGAGCGAAGAATGCAGATACGGAATCATAGATATAAAAAAATTTTTTGACTATATAAAGGAATATTTGATAATAAGGAAAATAAACAAATTAGATTTGGAGTTAATGCCTTATTTCTATTTGTTTACACTCCTTAGAAGCTCGTTTGGATACAAAGGATATATAGAAAAGAAAAGCAAGGGACTTTTGGCGGATCCAATGGATAAAAAAACTTTGGAATTTGCTTTTTGGAGAACAGAAATGTGCAAATGGCTGTTAGAAAATGCAAATCATTTTGAGAAGTGAATTAATTGATAACCAAAGCAGATTATTAAAGAGGTGGACGAGTAAGAAGAGGTACAATGATGGGCGAAATCAAATTAACGCACGCTAAAGTATGCGAACTTATCATTGATTTTTTGGTTCATAAACCGAACGGGAACTGGCATCCGGAAACGGTTGAAAAACGAACTGCTCATGAACACGGCGTTGACATTAAGATGGCGGGCGGTAAAATGAACGGCGAACGGTTTTTCATCGAATGCAAGGGGAAGTCTTACGCGCAAAGCGCCGATTCCATAAACAAAGAAGGCTGGTTGAATGCGCTCGGGCAAATCGTTACAAGAATGGATTCAAAACGTATAATATCATCCGGAAAACGTAAAGGTGAGCCCAACAGAGCATATAAATACGGACTTGGACTGTATTGGGTCAGCGCAAACGTTGCATTACGGAGAATTCCAAAAGAGATCGCCAAAACGCTGAACCTGTATATTTTTTCAGTTTACGAAGACGGATTTGTAAAGCAATGGACTCCCGTGGATTTCGGCAAAACATATTCTGAAGAAGAGTTTAAAAGACCTGAAGAGAGTTGACGGAAATTATACATTAATATCGCGTTTCGGACGAGCTGCATCAGTTGTTATGGGATATCCGGGTGTATTCGGTACATTCTGAAACCAGCTATGACGAAAGGCAGCAGTTGGATGATTTACGCCAATAGGTTGAATTGCAAGTTAAAGCAAATTACACATAGAAACGAGGCGGGGATGCTCCCCGTCTTAGTTAACACAATTAACTCTCACTTTTGTTTATCTGTACAATCGAAATGATTGCTTGAGATTGTTAAACTTGCGTGCTATAATTCAGTCGTAAGCTTACAAAAAAATCATTTTTGGAGGATAAAAATATGGTATCATTAAGCGAAAGGTTGAAAGCTTTGCGCAAAACGAAAGATATGACGCAGGAGCAGCTTGCCGAATATATGGGCGTATCACCTCAGGCGGTCAGCCGTTGGGAGACCGGTGCGACTTCACCCGACATTTCCGCTCTGCCGCAGCTTGCCGATCTGTTCGGCATTTCAATCGATGAATTGCTCGGATATGACGAAACGGAACGGCATAAAGAAATATCGTCGGTGATTGATGCTGCGGAAGAGCAGATAAATAAGAATATCACAGAAAAACCAATAACGGAACTTCGGAAAGCACTGAACAAATACCCGAACAATGACAGACTTCTCACATGCCTGATGTATGCGCTTTATGTAGCAAGCGAAAATGACGATCTTTGCCGTAAATACGACCCTGAAATTATTTCGATTTACGACCGGATACAGAAATACTCAGCAGATAATTACTGCAGAAACGAAACGCTGAGGCTGCTATTTCGACATTACTGCGATACAGACAGAATCGCTGAAGCAAAGCGACTCGCGACAAATATGGCGAGTGTCGAGACTTGTTATGATTATAATATCTACTGGGCACTT
This sequence comes from Alphaproteobacteria bacterium, assembly GCA_017614525.1. Taxonomy (GTDB): domain Bacteria; phylum Pseudomonadota; class Alphaproteobacteria; order UBA3830; family UBA3830; genus UBA3830. The sequence goes on along the minus strand of JAGABS010000053.1, from coordinate 317 downwards.
AAAGGAGAAGAGAGAGTAAGCTTTCTTGAAAATCGAATTTCAGGCGATCTGCGTCAGCTGTCATGGGACATCTGGGCGTATTCGGTACATTCTGACATCAGTGATGACGAAAAGCAGCAGTTGAACGACTTACGCCAAGAAATTGAATTGAAAGTAAAAAACAAATTTTGCATAGAATGAATCTAAATGAGGCGAGGATTTTGCTCCCCGCCTCTGTTTACACAACCAATTTCACCGAAAAACCTTCGGCGTTATTCCCCGAAGGCAGTAGATTTTTTAACATAATTATGATAAGATACTGATAAAAGATGGCATTT
>JAGABS010000052.1 GCA_017614525.1 Alphaproteobacteria bacterium | reverse complement strand
TTTGCACCACAGCAGGCAGATTTTCGAAGCAGATCGATATACGAATAATTATTTCGTTAAACCGTTATTTCGTAGATGATCAATAAAACTATTAATTATTTTTTCGTTTCTTTCAGCAATATCTTTCTCCGTAAAATCGTCTTTTTCTTCGGATAATTGCAAAAGTTCTGCAATATTTGTTTTTTCTTGCTGTTTCCCATTTTTGTTTTTATACTCCCCTCTGTAATATTTTTTCTTATCACAGAATCTGTAATCAGAAGCGCGAATGTTGATACGTTTTTCTAACAAAGATTTATTTCCCAATGATTCTCTGTCTTTTTCGGAAAGGTTATCGGAAGGTCTATTGTTTGCAAATATGTGTTCAATTTGGTACTCCTGATCTTCGTTCGGCAAATCCTGGTTTTCGTCACAAAATGCCCACCAAGTTAACAATGCTTTTGTTGTAGGTTTTAGGTTATCGAAGGAAAAATTGAAAAACATATTTTTCGTATTTTCAATTTCGAATCTGAAGTCGAAAAAGTCAACTTGTGTTCCATTTATTATTTTTACCATTTCTGTATAAATCGGTGTTCGTAAAGCATTTACGCCTGGTCTTAAAACTGCATATGCAAATATAAAGGCCGTAATTTTTTCAAGAAATGAACAGAATTTTTCATTATCAAGCTCATGATTAGCATCTTTGTTAGTCATAAAATATACAGAGGTAATGCCTGTCCACAAATTATTTGGTGCGTGTTTTAAGATAAACAATTTTCGAAGAACATCTATCGAAAATCTCGTGTTATTCAGAGCGTACGCGTCTTTCCAAAAATTTGCGAGGATTATCAAATTCGAAAACGTTTGATCATTTAATATTGCATAGTTTTCATAAGAGGTATTCAAATTTTCTAATTTATTCGCCTTTCGATTTGGATTTTCATAAAATTTTCTCAGGGAAATGGTCGTGGTGTCCTTTATTCCCCTTTTTGCACGTTCATAATACATATACCTTATAAATAATTCGTCCATTGGATTTCCTTTAGAAACTCGAAATATTGAGTTACATATCTCTTCTAAATTTTTCCATTTTTTTGAGAAATTATTTTCAATGAATTCTTCTCTCTTTTTTCGATCTTTTTTTTCTGAATCGAACTTTTTCATATAGTATTTGTAAAACTTCGATTTAAAAATATCAGAGTCAGAAAGTTGTAATCCTCGATCATTAAGAGTTGAAAATATGTACATCGCTTTATCTTGAGATTCTGTCTCGATGGGAAGAATAACACAATTGTTCAGGAGTCTTGCTGATAAGTAAGAAAAACAATCGGGATAATTTATTACTAGTTTTTCTATTTTATCCAGAAAAAATCTATAATTCTTTGCATATAAACTGCTGGATTCTTCCTTGATTTTTCCAGTTTTCATGATTTCAAAGAAATCACTTTTATCTTCATCTGTAATTATTGTCGATTCTAATTTCAGTGAATTCTGATCTGTGCATATGTTCCCGAATTCATCACTTTCCCAAATACATCGCTCAATAATACCTTTGGTTGCAAGGGTTTTAGGATCTTTCATTTTTTCGTATTTATTGTAAAAGGCTCTCAAGAGTAACATTAATGAAGTTAAACGTTGCTGACCGTCAATGATTTCTAGTTTTTCTTCATTGTTCAAAAATGTAACGATGGGTCCCAAAAAATACTCATCGTTATTCTTATCGAATTTACTGTAATCGAAATCGGGAATCGCAAAAGCAAATAGATCCTCCCACAATGTTGAACATTCTGCTTTTGTCCAAGAATACGGACGTTGATATTCGGGGACCAAAAAAACGGATTTTTCATTTTCAAAAAGTTCCCTAATAGTTTTCCGCGATACTTGCAATTCTGCCATTGCTCTTCCCCCTTTAAATTAGAAGCATTGTCACTATACATTGGTTGAATTAACAATAAGTTAATATAAACGGGGTTGTGAAGTGGACGATAACGAAGCAGACGCTATCAGTATTTTGCTTCTGGCAATCGCCAAGGAGAAGGGTCAACCACTGAATAGGCATTATGGGCGAAAAATTTCGTGTCAAACAAAGTCGGGTCCTTTCTCAAATTTGAGGGTGCGGAGCGCATGCCCCCGCGATTTAGTTAGCGACAGAGGTTTTTTAGGGGTTGACCTAGCTCATTACCACGCAAAAATCCTTGAAGATTCAATAAACGAAGGTCTTCGATCATGAGCAACACCTCTGGAAATCTCTCAAACATCAATAGTAATCTAAAGTTCAAAACATTCAAGACAGCCGACCTCATTGAATACGCCGGAAACCCTCGAAAAAACGACGCTGTGGTAGACAAAATGGTTGGCTGTATCAAGGAGTTTGGCTTCAGAATTCCAATTGTCGCAAAAAGCGATGGAACAGTTGTCGACGGCCATCTCAGACTCAAAGCTGCGAGAAAATTGGGGCTCGAAGAAGTTCCTGTTGTTATTGCCGATGACTTATCCGAAGCTCAAATCAAAGCCTTTCGTTTAGTCGCAAATCAATCGGCTAATTGGGCGGAATGGGATGAGGAGTTACTCAAATTAGAACTTGAAGAACTCAAGGAAATGAACTTCGATCTGGGGTTAACAGGATTCGATTTAGATGAAATCAGCGAAATTTTAAAGAACGGTGAAAGCACGTCTGAATTGGACGAAGAAGAGCCACAGCAAGAAATGAAGATTGTGAGTAAATTGGGAGATCTTTGGATACTCGGAAATCACAGACTTCTTTGCGGCAATTCAACAAGCGAAGATGATGTTCGAAAGCTGATGAACAGTCAATTAGCCGATGTGGTGTTCACCGATCCGCCGTACAATGTGAAAGTCTCGAACATTTCAGGAATTAACAAAGAACACAAACACGCAGAATTCCTTATGGCTTCAGGAGAGATGACGGAGGAAGAGTTTATCGAATTTCTCTCGAAGATTTTTCACAACTTAGCTTCCTTCTCTAAAAACGGTTCTCTTCATTACGTTTGCATGGATTGGAAGCATGTCTACGAAATTATTACGGCAGGAAAGAAGAATTACGACGCCTTAAAACAGCTCTGCATTTGGAACAAAGGAGTTGGAGTCATGGGAAACTTTTACCGCAGTCAGCATGAATTGATCTTTGTATTTAAAAACGGAAAAGAAGAAAAACCGTTTCACGGGAATCGAAGCAACGTTTGGAATTATCCCGGCATGAATAGTTTTGCTACGGAAAACAGAGATGAATTATTGGCGTCGCACCCGACGGTTAAATCATTACCATTGGTGAAGGATGCAATATTAGATGCTTCGAACGAAGGTGACTTGGTTTTAGATTTGTTCGGAGGTTCAGGTACTACACTAATCGCGGCTGAAGAAACGAATCGCAAATGCTGCATGATGGAGCTTGAGCCAAAGTATTGCGATGTAATCATTCGCCGCTGGCAGCAACATGATGTTGCATCTGGTAATTCGCTCCGCGAGGGAAGAAAAGTCATTCATGCTGCAACCGGTAAGACCTTCGAAGAGATTAGTGCCGAAAGGTTGGCTGCATGACTGAAACTCCAAATATTTTAAAGTATCAAACATTTGAAACAAATAAGCTAATCGAATATATTCGCAATCCTCGAAACAACGATGCAGTAGTCGATAAGATGGTCGATTGCATCACGGAATACGGATTCAGAATACCGATTGTCGCAAAAAGTGATGGCAGTGTTGTTGACGGACACCTGAGATTAAAGGCAGCAAAGAAACTCGGATTAAAAAAAGTTCCCGTCGTGCTGGCCGATGATCTTACTGAAGCTCAAATCAAAGCCTTTCGTTTGGTAGCAAATCAGTCGGCGAATTGGGCTGAATGGGATAAAGACCTTTTGCGATTGGAGTTGCTGGATCTGAAAGGAATGGATTTCGATCTCAACTTAACAGGATTCGATTTAAGTGAAGTAGATCGGTTGATTCAGGAAAACAAAACGGTTCAAGAGGATGAATTCGAGGAAGATATCGAAGGAAAAGAGGTAATTACAAAACCCGGAGATATTTGGATTTTGGGAAATCATCGCTTAATGTGCGGTGACGCAAAAGACGAAGCATCAATGAATCGTCTCATGTCCGATCAAGTTGCCGATATGGTCTTTACGCATCTCAAGGAAGAAGCGGTAACAGAGCAACTGCCTCAAATATTTGAAAATCTCAAAAATAAAACGAAGGACGGTTCCCTGTTTTTTATCGGAACAGATTGGCAGCGCATGTACGAAATTATGTCTGCGGGCAGATCGATCTTTGACGAATACAAACAGCTTTGCGTTTGGAATAAAGGAATCGAACAGCAAGCCGAACTGTATAAAAATCAGTTGGAACTATTCTTCGTTTTCAAGAAAGGTGAAGCAAAACACACCAACAATTTTGGCTTGACGATTATCAGACGCTATCAGCAATATAATGTTGCATCCGGTGATTCGCTCCGCGAGGGAAAAAAAGTCATTCACGCAGAAACAGGAGAATTAGTTCCGATCGATGAAGTAAAGAAAGCGTTTTTTTCAAAAGCGCGGATTGTAAGAGATGGAATTTTCTCTATAGCCGATAGACTTTCGTCGTTGTTGGCAAGCGTAGATGACCCATCGGAAATCCATGAAATATTGATGAAAGAGTTTCGTACGGTTTTGGAGGAATTGTCGAGAGATGACCTGCGATGATTTTCTGAAATCATTTGAGAGAGGAATCAAGCCGGATTCGGTGATCAGCGTGTCGGACTGGGCAGACGCTAACCGAGTGTTATCAAGAACGGCATCCTCAGAGCCGGGAAGGTTTAGAACTTCAAGGACTCCATATCTAAAAGAAATCATGGACGCGCTCTCTCCTTCATCACCGTACGAGAAAGTAGTTTTTATGAAGGGCGCACAAATCGGAGGAACAGAGGCCGGAAACAATTGGATCGGGTATATGATCGATCAAGCACCGGGACCGATGTTAGTGGTTCAGCCAACGGTGGAAATGGGAAAAAGATGGAGCAAAGGGCGATTAGCTCCTTTGATTGAAGATACTCCGTGTTTGCGGGATAAAGTGAAAGATCCCCGAACCAGAGACTCCGGGAACACTGTTCAAAGTAAGGAATTTCCTGGCGGACAGGTAGTAATTACAGGTGCAAATTCAGCTGTTGGTTTGAGATCAATGCCGGTGAAATATCTCTTTTTAGATGAAGTAGACGCGTACCCGCCCGATGCAGATTCGGAGGGAGATCCTCTTACTCTGGCTATTCAAAGAACGGCAACCTTTACGAGGCGCAAAATTTTTATCGTTTCAACTCCGACGATTCAGGGATTATCGAGAATAGAGAAAGAATTCAGTGAGACGGATCAAAGGTATTATTTTGTGCCGTGTCCGTTCTGTGACGGCTATCAAACGCTGAAGTGGGAGAACATTCACTATGATCAAATTGATTCTAAAGTGTCTTATGTTTGTGAATTTTGTAAAGAACATATTGATGAAAGATACAAAACAGAAATGCTCCGAAAAGGAGAATGGCGACCGCAACGGCAACATGATGTTGCATCCAAAAGTTCGCTCCGCGAGGAAGAAAACACTCATTTACAGAAAAACCAAATACAGCCGGAGGTAAATCATAACCCTCTCGGAGAGAAATACGGGGTTAAGCGTCACGCTTACCTGTCCGGAGGACAAACATTGCCAGCGGAGGCTCTCCGCCCGCCGGGAGGGCAATTATCGTGTGCAGGGTCACCCTGCCGCTGTCATTTTCCGGAGTATAACACGGAATATTTCAAGCAAATTACAGCAG
>JAGABS010000051.1 GCA_017614525.1 Alphaproteobacteria bacterium | reverse complement strand
TCGGGCAAAGTAGTTCTATTTAGCAAATTTTGCGGAGGGGAAATTTACTCTTCCTCTCTTTTTGTTTTGTAAATTTTTCAAAAAACGCCAAAAAAATCAAAAAATTAACGATAAATTAACTAACTTTGGATAAAGTATTGAGCAATAGAAGAAACAATGGAGAAAAAAATGAAACTGAAAACTTTATGTGCGTGTTTGACATTGGTGACTTACGCGGGAATTGCTATGGATGGGCCATCTCACACGGAGACGCGCAATCTAGACAAAGGAAAAGCTTCTGCTGAAAAAGGGGAAGAACCGACCAGCCAAGCAGATTTGAAAAATCTTTCGAAAGAGGAGCTTTTAAGAATAATCGCTGATCTTCAGCAGCAGAATGCTGATCTTCGGCAGCAGGTAAAAACACATGAAAGCGTGCTGGCCGAAGCATTAGACCAGACTGTTCATACGAGAGATAAGAAAGTATTGAAAAAAGAATACGAACAATTGCTCGAAGCAACGAAGGATGAAGATATCAAATCTCTCATAGATCAAGGTGTAGATGTTGATGAAACTGTATACGGTAAAGCTTATACACCGCTAATGGATGCAATGAATAATGGCAATGTGAATAAAGTGAAATCTTTACTGAACTACGGTGCTGATCCGAAAAAAAGTCCTAGAGCACTAGAGGTCGCTGTAGGTACCGGGAAAGCAGATTTAGTAAAGTTGCTGCTTGAAAAAGGAGCTAATCCAAATGTAATAAATTATGAAGGCAGCTCGATGTTGTTGCTTGCGCTGGAAAAAGGGTATGCAAATATTGCAAAATTATTTCTTTCCGATCCGAACAATCTGGTTTTGGATTTGCTGTATTCGGGTAAACATCAAACCCCGATAAGTAAGGACAGCTTGACGTTGAGAAAGGGGGTGATATCCTTCGACCATTATGATACCCCAAACAACTATGGGCGGTCGCCGTTAATAGAGGCAATATCCTCAGAGAGAATTAGCGATTCAGATCGACTGGTAATCGTAGAGTCTTTACTGAAAAATGAAGTAGATGTAAATCATGTCGATAGTCGTCTCAGAGGCTCCGCATTAACGCTTGCAAAACGGTTTAAGAGGAGTGAAAAAATAATCGAATTACTCGAAAAAGCCGGAGCACGTGAGATTGAGACTCTTCTGCCAAATAACAAGTCTTCTGCGAAGTTTCGTGCTAGATATGGTACATCTCCCGTTGTGCAGCTTTATCAATATATTCAGGCAACACCGGGCATCGATCTTTCGAATCTGAAGTTCGAATTTGACAACCTGCCTGGAGAAAAGTTCAACTGTACAATTACCTTAAACGGGAGGATATACAAGATAGACGATTTGGCATGCAATAGCAAAAGAGAGGCTAAAAATAAAATCGCCGAGTACACTTTGAATGAGTTGTTGAATAATGGGGTACAGTCATCTCAAAACAACACAACTCCTCTACGAAAACTTAATACTTATCTTGAGAATGCTTCGATTGATTTGTCGGATGTTGAATTTTTATATGATATCCACCACGATGGTACTTTTAGCTGCAAGATCAAAATAAACGACCAAATTTTTGATAATCACCTGAGGTGCAAATCCAAGAAGGAGGCTAAAGATAGAATCGCTGAGTATGTATATGATGTTTTAACGGCAAAGCAGAACGAAGAAGTTTCGTCTACCAGAGGAAATTACTCGGCAGAGCAAAGCGAAGATTCGTCTACCATAAAAAGTGACTCAGAATAATTTTTTAATAGGGGGAGGATGTTTTTCTCCCTCTTTTTCTGATCTGTTTTTGTATTTTTTTAGCAAATCTCCGAAAAATTGACGATGGGCAATGAAGAGGCCATCGGAATGTTAGATAAATTTAGAGGGGAATTTTTTTACCAATATAAAAAAAATGGTTGATATAAAATTATATCTATGATAGGGCTAGTACTTAGTGGGGCGAATGTGTGTCCGCGCAGTGTGGTTATGTGTTCAGGTGTGCATCAGCGTAGTACAGATGTTCATCGGTGGGTGTTGTAAGAAGAGAGGATATAAAAATGAAACAGGTGGTGTTTTTGGCAGCTTTAATGTATTCGTCGGCAGCGGTATTCGGAATACCGGGAGAAAAAAGGGGTCTTTCTGACCAATCGAATGATTCGTCTTCTAAGGTGAGATTTGTGGAGGTGGATGTTCTGAAGTCTCAGGAGCTGTCGAATAAACAGTTGGATAGACAGACATTGGAAGGAATGCTGGGAAGAGCCAGTTGGGATTTGCATCAAGCGAAAAAGGATGTTGAGAACTACGGGTGGCTTTACAAAGATGCTTTACAAAGGATTGAGAGTGCAGACAAACGTGCAAAGATTTTCGCTCAGATGTTCGGAGAGAATCGAAGTTTGAAGCGGGGTGTTTTTCAAGATAAGCGAAAAGCGGAGAAAGATTCTGAGGCTTTTTTGGCATTGTATGAAGATGCTGAGGCTCGAAAGAAAAGCGCCGATGGACGTGTAGACATGTTTACTCAGCTGTTAACAGAATTGGAGATTTCTAAAGATTCCGATCAGAAGTCAGGAGAAATTTCAGTCAATAATGCTCCTATAGAAGTGATTTCTAAAAGTTCCGGTCAGAAATCAGAAAAAAGCCCTGTTTCAAGACTTTATGAGTATGTTCGGAGAACACCGGGTCTCAATCCTTCGGATCTGATGTTTGAGTGTGAAGTCTCGCCCGAGGGAAAGTATAATTGCATAATTCACATGAATGGAGAAGAATACAAGCTGGGGGATGTGGAGTACAGCAGTAGCAAAGAGGCCAAAAATGCTGTCGCTGAACATGTATATAACATCTTAACAGATAAAAAAAGAAGCGGAGAAGCTTCATCTTCTGGTAATTCCGGTAGTTCGGAAGGCTAACAACTTTGGGTAGATAGGAAGGCAAATCTTCTTTGATATTCGGAATGAGTAATAGCGCGTGGAATTGACCGTTCTGTGGTCTGTCCGCGCTTTTTTTATTCGTGATTATTTATTTTCTACGAGGATTGCTTCGCCGTTCGGTGCGCTTTTCAAGAGTTTTTGTTTTGCCGCAACGGGGATAGATCTCCAAGCGGGGGCGAGTTGTGGCTGGGTTTTGCTAATTTGCTACCCGCCGTTACACGCTCGAGCGTTGATATACAAAGGAACTACTTTGGATTGAAAATCAGTTAATTCGAGGAAATTTTTTGCATCTTTGTAATTATTAATCTCGAAAAATTCGCGCTCGGTGTTTTGCAAAACTTCATCGATTTTATCTCCCGCCAAAGGCTGGGCCATTGACGTTTGTGTTGTAGATTTTTCCGCAGATATCATTTTTTCCAGCGACTCATACGGACTGACTCCGAAATTTTCCGTTGCGAAATCATAAAAGTATACCTGATTTTTTTCGCTTCGAATTATGGCCACAGGCTGTCTTTCTCGTCCGAACTTTTGTCCGAAAAGATTTTTTATGACGTGAAAATAGCTGGCGCAGGCTGCCGGAATTTTCAGAGCAAGGGCGATTCCTTTTACAAAACTCTGAGCCGTGCGAATTCCCGTAAACGACCCCGGGCCGGAAGTTGTTACAACTCTGTCGATTTTTTTCAGATCGATCTGATTTTGCGAGCAAAGATCCTGAACTAATTTCACCAAATAGGTTGGAGAATTAACATTTTCGTTAACCTCGAACACCTGTCCTTCAAATTTCACCGCGATTGAACATCTTTTTAAATCCGCGGTAACCGCCAAAACATTTTTAACATCACTCATGTATCACTCTGCTATTCTCGATCTTCGAACGCCATCCGAACAACATCACTCTCCCGTTTTCGATTTTCGAACGTCATTCATACAATATTACTTCACTGTTTTCGATTCCCAATTTTATTTTTCCGCTCAGCAAGTTCAAAGCTGAATCTCCGAAAATTTCTCGCCGCCATCCTTCCAAAAATTTCACGGACCTGTCGCCGCTGACAAATCGCAGCAGATCTTTGACCGAGGCAATCATCATCGGCGCGACACTGTGCTGCTTTGATTTTATGTCCAGCAGAGTTTTGAGTAAATCAACTGCCGGATTTCTTTCCGTCTGAATTTTTTCCGGAGAAAAATCCTCCGCGATCGTCTCGGCATAGTCCAGAAATTCCCTGTCATCGACTAAATTTCGCGAATTTTTTAAATTTCGGATATATTCAAGTCCTTTTCTGCAAATCGACTTGATCAGCCGATCGCTCGCCAGCAGCTCAGGCGCGATATTTTTTTCCTTTGACTTTTTTTCCCGCCAGCTGAGCAATTTATAAAGCAGCGGATAGCTCGCCTCGTTCAAAGAATCCTCCAGTGAATTTTTTTCCATCAGCTGAGACATTTCCTCATCGAGCCAATTTTCTCGATGCAGTTTTTTCAGTTTCGCGACCTGCTTTTGATAAACTTTTCGCAGATAAGTCACGTCTTCCGAGGCGTATGCCAGCTGCTTCTTGCTGAGAGGCCTTTTGCTCCAGTCACTCATTCCGAAATTCTTCTTCAATTTTTTGTTTACGTAATGCGAAACGATCGATTGATAGCTGATATTTTCCTTTGTGCTCAGAATCATTTCATACAGCTGCGTATCGTAAAAATTATTGATCTCGAATCCGTAACTTTGCAAAATTTCCACGTCCTGCCGTGCGCAATGAAAGACTTTTTTTAAATTTTCGGAAGCAAAAAACGGTTTTAAAAAATTTAAATCGACAGAAATGGGATCTATCACATAATTTTCAGATTCAGTCGCAATTTGCACGAGGCACAACAGCGGAATTTGATTTTCTTCACGAATAAACTCGGTATCGACAGTGACAAACGCGTCTTTTTGTGCATTATCGACAGTGGCAGACTTATTCTTTTGTACATCTTCATCAATGGAATTTCCGATTTTGTGCAGCTGATCGGATAAATCCGTCATCAATTTCTGAGCAGTTTCTTTTGAATTAACGAAAATCATTTTCGGAGGCAATCTCTTCATAAATTTCAAGAAGGTTCGGCAGGAAAGATTTCAAATCTTCCGACTCGATCGTGGGACCGCACCAAATTCTGATATGAGGTTCGGTTAGGGCGTGTCCGAGGAAATCATATCCGCACTGCCTTTCGGAAGCAACGTCCAGAATTCTGTGTAAAAACTGCCACTTTTGCTCTCTCGGCAGCTGCTGATATTTTTCATTATTGATATCCAAACAGGCTATGTGGTGCGCGCGAAATTTTTCCTCGACCAAAAATTTGAAAACATTTTGCGATTCCAGCCAATCGCGAACCGTCTGATAATTTTTTTCGACCCGCTTTTGGAGGAATGCCATCCCACCCGCGTGATCGGCCCAAGTTAAGGCTTCATAAAAATCCTGAAAGCACATCAATGACGGAGTATTGATAGTTGATCCGTTGAAAAAATCCATATTGATCTTTCCGTTATGCACGATCCTGAAAATTCGGGGGATGGCGCGATTCGGACGAAAATTTTTCAATCGCTCAACTGCTCGCGGACTGAACACTACGGTACCGAATCCGCCTTCACCTCCCAGCGCCTTCTGCCAGGAAAAAGCCACGGCATCCAGCTTTTGCCAGTCGCAGTCTATGATGAAAGCACCCGACGACGCGTCGCAGATCGTTAAACCTTCGCGATTTTTCGGAATCCAATCGGTATTGTGAAACGATACCCCCGAGGTAGTCGAGCTGAGGCAAAAAACCACGTCGTGCGAAAAATTCGTTTTGGTTGCATCCGCCATTTTCGGAAAATCTTCTCGAATCAAAGTTGTATCTGAAATTTTCAGTTCCTCAACGACATCATGCGCCCAATGATTGCTGAATACGCAGTAGGCGAGGACGTCCACGGGTCTTGCGCCCAGCAAATTCCACATCAAGAGCTCCATCCCGCCGGTGCAGGAAGCGGAACAGGTTCCGACCAAGAAATCATCAGGAATGCCCAAAATCTTTCGCTGCAGGCGAACAGTTTCTCGAATCAGAGACAATCCTTCCCTCGATCTGTGAGATCTTCCGGCGAGAGGATATCCTAAACAGCTTCGGCCCGCGTGCTTGGCACAAGGACCGGAACTGAAACAATTATTTTTCATCGATTTCTCAAATACTGCTTATTATCTGTATCACTTAACGGAACTCGACAATTTACTGAAATAGCTCTTCAGTGAACCGAATTGAGCATTGTTGGAAACGCGCTGTGGCTTTTCAGGAATCATTTTCACTCCCAACGGATTGAGATTTACATTGTTGCGAGCCAATTCCAAGTGCAGATGCGGACCGGTTGCAACTCCCGTCGACCCGGAGTAAGCAATTAGCTGTCCTTTCCTGATCTTCGCGCCCGTACGCACAACCATTCTGCTTAAATGAGCATATCTGCTGGCATATCCATTCTTATGCTTGATATCGACACATTTTCCATATCCAGCGTACCTCGAAGCGCGAGTTACAATCCCGTCATAAATCGCGTAAACAGGAGTCCCGTGTCTGGCCGCAAGATCAACGCCTGCATGCCTTTTGTATCTCCTCGTAACAGGGTGAATTCTCAGGCCGAACGGAGAAGAAACTCTCATCTTTCCCCTGATCGGAGGAGCAAAAGACCCACCGTTTCTGTGCCCGCCGACTTTTTCCCCGTTCTCGAAGAAATAGCCCTCCTTTCCGAATTTATACACGGAAGCTTGCTTTCGTTTCGTCTTAATTTTCGAGTAGATAAGTTCATTTTTTGCGTTGAAAGCGATTTCAAACTGATCGCCCCTTCTCAACGAGCGCCTGAAATCGATCTTAGACGATAAACTGTTAATAACTTTGTCGATAACTTTCACTGGAACAGACAATCTCTTCGCATCCACGTAGAAATTAGAACGAATTGTCCCTTTTATTAATTTTCCGCCTTTATAAGGACCCGTATCAATATTTTTAAATCTCAGCGGTTCGCTCTCGATTTTCTCTGCCTTCGCGACCGCAACGCTGTTCGCCCTGAAATTCTCCGCATTAAAGCAAGCCGGATCTTGTCTCCCGAAATACCCCGAAGTCAGAGAATCCGTCACTTCCGCGCGAAAAATCGGCTGTCCATCTAAAACGGAATCATTTCCGGAAATGAAAACGCCGCCACTGTCAACGGAAACTTCCTTTCCTCCCGACAAATCCAACAGCATCGGAGCGTAGGCCAGAGCCAGTAAAACACCCCCACCCAACATTTTAAATTGTTTTGAAAATCCAGACAGCTCCACAACTTCCTCCCCAGAACACAGAAACTACCAACCTGCACTAGACTATGCAAAAAAATCATTAAAATCAATAGGTAAATTTTATTGAAACTTTCATTTTGCTGACGCAATCAATTCATCGACAGAGATGTTGATACGAAATCTGGCGAAAAGAGCCCTGTTTTTTAGATTTTCGAGTGATTTTGTTCGACAATGAAACGTCTTCTGAACGCAGCAAGCCAATAACGTTCGGCCATTGTTTCCCTCAGTTGTAGTTTTTATTTTAAAATTAACTTTTCCTTAAGTCTTACGTGAGAAAATAAATCCGAATATTAGGATATAGGAGAGTATTATGAAAAAATTGTTAACAGCGACCTTGGTTTTCTGTTTTTGCACAGCAGATGCAGGCTTGTTCAGCGCGATAAAAAATGTCAGCGGAAAAGCTGCGACTTTTTTGGATAAACAAGTAGCAAGCAGAACCGCCGGAAGCACCACGACAAATGGAACTCTCATATCAAATCCAACCCTTCAGACAGAGCTCTCAAATGTTCTGAATAATATGTATGAAGAAGCTAAAATTGTCAGAAGAAAAAACCTGCTCAAGCCCAAGACTTTGTATTACGCATCAAATCTGTGCATCACTTTGCAGAAATGCATCAACGCTCCGAGTTCGACGTCAGCCAACATATCCATCATAGAAAATTATATTAAAGAGTTGCAAAGCAGAAGTGTAGACGTAACAAACTTGAACTTACAGCTTGCGACTCTGAAAACTTCGAGTGCAAATTTCAACAATTCCACAATATCGATCGGAGACCGTACGATAAACCAGACTGTTAATCAAGAAATGATCGTTATTCTGACCGAGATGAACGCGGAAGCCGCACAAATTTCCAGCACTTACCTGACAGACTTGGCAGTTGTACAAAACTCGACACTGCTGCAGAGAAAATTGCAGGAGTGCATCGCGAATCCGACAAATACTTCAGCTTCTATAGATACAATGTCGGGATACATCCAGAAGTTGCAGGAGAGCAGCATTAATGTAACATCTTTAACACAAAAACTCGCATTATTGAAAGGAAAAGCGGCACAGTTAATCAATTCGGGAACATCCGTTGATTACAGCAAAATAAACTCCAACGTTCTGGGAGAATTTTTGACCGCTTCAAACGAAGTACAATCGGAAATCTCAAAGATCCAAAACGCTAATTCAGCAAACGCGACACTTGTATCTTATTCGGGACAGATAAACAACCTGCTAACGAATTGCAATCTGACATTTGTTGTTACACAAAATCATATATCTGCACTCAATCAATACGCTCTGTGGGTGCAGGGACAGGGTATCGATGTGACGAGTCTGAATCAAAAATTGGTCAACTTTAACGAAAAAGTGGTGAACCTCAACAATGCAGCGACGTCCGCCAACACAACAAATGCCGGCGCGGTTGGCTCGGCGGCGACTGCAGCTTCGACAGGGACAACAACTAACACGGTAAGCACCACCGTCAGCACAGGTACGGCAGCTATGACGGCGACTGCTGCCAACACAACAAATGTCGGTACGGTTGGCACGGCGACAGTGGCTCCGGCAGTGACAGCAACTAACATGGCAAATGCTGCTGTCAGCACAGGTACAGCAGCTACAACGGCAACTACCGCTAACGCGACAGATGTTGGCACAATCAAACGACGGTAGCTTCGACATTGGCGTCCACAAACACGGTCCCGATCAATTGATAAGTCAATTCGGGTACAGCAGTGGCGTTCCGAAAAAAACATGGCGATGCGGAGTTCGTCGCCGTGGAGCTTCGAAAAGCGGAATTCAATTTCGCTGGTGCGAGCTGATTTTCATCAGGCGGTTCGAATAGTTCCTCTCAGATAATTCTCCGAAGCCGAGACTCTCTCTCCAAAAATCGGTTTTTACGCAGCAAAAACTCAAATTTTTCTGAAAATAAGAATTATTCTCAATTTGTATCTCAAAATTAACTTTACCTTAAACTTTTTATGAGAGAATGAAACTCAGAATTGAGAATATAGGGAAGAAAAATGAAAAAGTTATTGGCTTTCGTGGCAGTATTGAGTTTCAGCGCAACAGAGGCGGGCGTTCTTGGAAACATTGCAAACTCGGCGCTGCAGGGTATCGCAGCCTACAATAATTATTCCAACGGATACGGAACCAACGGTATGAACAACTATGGAACATACAATAACGGATCAAACGGGATGGCGTATAACAACGGCATGGCAAGCATGAATAATTACGGAACGGCGTACAACAACGGAGTAAACAACTTTTCTGCAAATTCAACGACTAATGTTTCAACCATTCTTAACAATATGTATCAGCAGGCAACAATGATACAAAACAGCTACAAATCAGATTCGAACATCGTGAATTATACCTCAAATTTAGGCAATACGCTGGTGGCGTGTCGGCAATATCAGAATCCGAGCCAAATTTTGAACCAACTGCCGACGATTTTGCAATACATCGTAGGTATATACAACGCTTTAAATCAATACAACGCTGGAGCCAACGCGAGAAATTTGGTCAGCGGATTTTCTCAGCTGCTATCAGCCAGTATGGGGATGTACTAGCTATCCTCGGAGCGCGGACAGTAGCTTTACGCTGCAGTGCTCGGATGAAAATTCGAAGTAGGGGGTTCATATGGAACGAACGAGTTTTTGCGTTTCAAGAAAAATGTCGCAGAAGCGCAGTGGCGGAACGAAAGCTGTCCTGACCGAACCGAAAATCGTCGTAAAGCAATCCATCTGAAAAAGAAAAGCCCCAAAAGATGGGGCCAATAGAAGGAAATGAAAAATAAATTATTAACTGTCTTTATGTATATACCCCAATCCTGATTTTTGCAAGTTATTTATTAAAAAAAAATTAATTTTTTCTTGTTGGATTAATTTTAATAATTGTTTTTTAGATAAATTCATAAAATTAATCGCTGTATTTCAATATGTTATTTATCTAAATTTTGTGGATAATTCAAAGTAAAAATATTATCCATTCCTGATTATACATCTGGATTTTATTTTTGATTCCGTTGATAACTTGATCTCGATTCCCGTAAGTGGCAGACTGATCGAGGAAATTGCGGGAAGATTCAGCGCGGTGGACAGCAAATTAAAACGCCGAAAGCGGCGGACGCGACTGGATGGTGGTTAAAGAAATTTCCGCGTTTCGGATCGGAAACGAAGAAGTTCGGAGATTGGTTAAATTTTAGGAAATTGTGATGCACGGTTTGTCCAATATAGCGGAATCCTTGATAAAGGAAAGCAGCCTGAATCCTGCCGTCAGCGATGTCTTTGTAAAATGGAATCAGATTGTCGG
>JAGABS010000050.1 GCA_017614525.1 Alphaproteobacteria bacterium | reverse complement strand
CGTCTTCTGATCCGTAAATTCTGTTTAATTGCGAAACCATTTGCGTGCCTAAAACAAAACATCCTCCGAATTTTCGAACCTCTGCCAAATAAGTTTCAAATCGCGGAAGTCTTCTCAAATTATGAAGCTCATCGATAAAAAACCAAGTTCTTTTATCGGTCGGAACGGTGTGTAGCATCGCTTCTGCTGCAATGGTCAGCCAAGCTGAAATCAAAGGTTTTACAACAGCTCTTTGAGCGGGAGTACAGGCTAAGAACAAGAATCCTTTTCCTGATTCTATCCATTTTTTGATTTTGAATGACGACTTGTTTCGATCTAATTTAAGGTACTGTAAGCAGTCCAGATCATTAATTAAAGTCGCACGAATAGAAATCGCCATTTTCTCGGCTTCCTTATCCATCAAAGAAGCTCCGCAGGTGTCTTTTAACATCTGTTGCCATTCTGATGCTGAACACTGAAGCATTTTCAATAATTGTTCTTCGGTTTTGTTCTCCTTGATGATCTTTTTCAAAGCGTCCACAAAAACGATTTTGGCGGCATCGTCCCAAAACGAGTCAGAGAAATTATTCGATTTAATAAAACATTCTGCAATCTGTTTCAGAATCACCTGATTATTCGAACATTCGGAAATCAAGCTCCATGGACCAGACCTCATATCCAAAGGGTTCAGCAGGATATCTCGTTCAGGATTGAAGTAGCAATCAACGAAAGTACCGACTGTATCAACAATGATCGCTTTCTCTTCCTTTTCGATGACTTGCTGTATCAATTCGTGAAATACGTTTGTTTTTCCCGATCCTGTTGTTCCTGTGATAATAGTGTGGCGCGATTCGGTGTTTTCCACATAAGGAATGCCCGCCAAAGTAATATCGCTTTTCTGTTTGATCTGTTTTTTTAGCGTTTTCGCATTAACATAACTTTTTCCTGAGATGATTTCTTTCTTGTCAGACAGCGATTTCCCGAAATATTTGTTGAACAACATCGCTAAAATCATCGAGCCGATGCCTACGCAAATACTGATTTTCAGATCACTTAATAATCCCGCTTCAACATATTCTTTGGCTGCTAAACATCCTTTGTGAGTCGCCATCCAATAGTCAGATACCCACTGAGTAGTGCCATCCTTAAACCACAGTATCGAACTGCTGAACAAAGAGGAAGGTAGGGTTGTCATGCCGTTGCGCCATACGGCTTTCAAAATGCACAAATAGTTCCAAATATCCTGTATTTTCCAGCGAATCATGCTGCTGATAATGAAGCTCAGGAGGAAACAAACTCGCCCGATAATCCAAATGATATTCCAATTTTGTTTCATCATCCGAACGCGGTGAGCCAGGACTTGCCCGCCCATGGTCGCGTGATCTGAATACTTACTCATGATATTTGCTCATACTACTGCCTAATTTTTAATCACCTGCTCAACCCAACTGTTAATGAAAGGTTAACAGAACTTATCCACAACCTTTTCCACAAAATCTGTGGACAAGCACGGAGCCCGTGCTGGCGATATTTTGAATTACTTCTATACAACGGTTTGCTCCTTGAAATTTCAACGTTTCTTGCGATATTCACAGATTCGGGGCGTAGCGAGTCCCGAATTCATGACGCAGTGCGTCGCGTTTTCATTCATCGGTTAGTTCCTCGCGTTCAATATCGTAATAATCATATTTTTTGTGGTTTCCATTTCGGATTTGTCACTTTCGGCGACCAAAATCGTCAATGCGAACAAAGTATTGTCGTCGAGGACTGGCTTTCCGTCGGATTTATACAGCAGATTGTTTTTGTTCAAAAAATACAGAAATGATGCCGCGGCGATTCGCTTGTTTCCATCTACGAATGAGTGATTTTTCACGATTAGATAGAGCAACATCGCGGCTTTTTCTTCCAAAGTTTCGTAACAATCCACTCCGCCGAAACTCTGGTAGATCTGGCGCACAGAACTCTCAAAGCTTTCATCCTTCGGACGTCCGAAAACATCGCTGTCGAAAGTCGTTCTCATCGACTGAATCATCTCTAAAAATTCCTCTGGCTCAACAATCGCGGTTTCGGATTTGCTGCGTCCTTTGGTGTCTAATCTTTCGTGGTCGTAAGCGTCCAACATATTAAAGCCGGCAGAAAAATCCTTCAGAAAAGTCTTCAAATGCTGAACTTCCAATTTGTTGTCGATTCCACGCTCGATCAAACTCAGAGTGGATTTCAGCAGTTCGAGTTTCTTCTCCTGCTCTCGCAACCTTTTTTCGTTGATTGCGTAACCCTCGATCATATAGTTTCGCAAAATCTTCGTTGCCCACTGTCTGAAATGAGTCGCAGTTTTGGATTTTACGCGGTACCCGACGGAGATAATTGCATCAAGGTTGTAGAATTGCATTCGGTACTTTTTTCCATCTGAAGCAGTTGCCGAGTATTCCTCGGTAACTGAATTTTTCTCCAATTCTCCGCTTTCAAAAATCTTTTTTAAGTGTAGTGAAATGTTATCTGATGTACATCCAAACACCTCAGCCATAGCCTTTTGGGTCAGCCAGATGGTATCGTTCTCCAGCCTTGCATCTACACAAATTTCGCCGTTTTCGCCTTGGTAGATTACTATGTTTTCTTTGGTCATTTTTAACTCCTAACTCATTTCTTTTTAGTTTGTTCTAAGTTTTTACTTAACTGATCGATTTTGTCGGTGAATTCTCTGTCGATTATTCGGGAAACAATAACTCCTCCGCCCATTGATCTCGGAACTTTATCAGCAATGGCGATGTCCAGATAAGTTTCTCGGTAGAAGACGTATGCGATAATGTATACCAATCCAACAAATGCAGCAAAGCCTGTGTGAATCAGTGATGTTACGGCAATTACAGCTAACATGTAAGGACCAGCAACTTTTCGGCATTGAATTAATCTTGTGAAAATTTCACCGAACGCTGACGAATCAAATCCTTGATGTTCTTTCAGCCAATTCTGATCTAAATCTCCAAACAAATCAGCTCCGTATTTCTTCACCAAATACTTACTGTATAGGTAGGTAACGGTATTGAATATTGCGAAGGCTAGAAAAGGAGATACATAAAAAAATCCACAAGCAGCATTCTCTCCATCTATTATATTTTTTATTTCCAAAAAGCGAAGCATGCATGCCCACAAACCAATCATCATAAATGAAATAACAGAAGCAAACACATATTGCGCTTTATATTCAAACATCCTTTTCAGAAACAGATCTTTATCATCTTTCATCATTTCTCTCCTTATTTTACAATCCGAAATTTATTTCCATAATTTATCCCACACAGCTTTTCGAGAACTTTTACTCGCCCTTTCAGCCACGTCATTTTTCAAAGAATCAGAGCTGTTTCTAATTAGGTCTTCCTTAGATTTTATTGCATTTTCAGAATCGTTGATAGCATTTGATATAGCATCGTCAGATATATTTCTTCTGTCGTTCAAAGTTTCTTTATTCGCGTCAATCCAGGCTGAATCATTTGCAATTTGTCCTTTCATCTCCTGTTCAGATTTACCAAAATCATTTTGCATCTGAGTTCCTGCATTGCTCCAGTCGGCGGGAATTGGCTGTTTCATCAATGGCAAAGTGTTTCTGACGGAAGCCCTGGTTTTCGCCGTTTTAAACCACGATTCAGTTTGCGGATCGTGATTGTCGATCATACGCGACGCTCTCGCTCCGTCAATGCCTTTCTCATACGCCACTTGCAGGGCAGAATCTATCAAATTCATACGATCTGTACTGCTGACAGATACGCTCTCGTTGAAGCCATTCAAATGCATTTGCGCCTGGCTTTCACTGTATGCCTGAGTGTTGCTGAGACTTTCATTCTCCTGCAAAGTTTTGACGTGATCTCGCGCCAATTGAGTGAGGTTATCTTTTCTACTGGAGTTTGAAATTTCCTTCATATTAGATTCAAATCTTCTCTGAACTTCTGATATGTCTTCGGAGCTATTGAATTGCTTGGTAGAGCCTGTGTTGTCAGAATTAGTCGCGCTTACTCCACCGCTGAGACTTCCGCCAACTTGTCCTCCCCATCCCTTGAATGCCGATTTAGATTTTCCGTTATCATTGTTGATATTGGCTGGGGTCCCTGTATTGAATCCAAAGTTGCCACTGGCAGAAAGATTTCCGCTCGTCTGAGTTTGATCGTGGAAAGCCTCTCCTTTGTAGTAGCTGTCCAGCATTCTCGCATCTTGTGCTATCTGGTTCGCCTTATCCGTTCCGATGCCATATTTTGAGGAAATATCTTGTGCTTTCATTTCGCTGAAACTTTCCACAAGTTTCATGGACTGAGTCTTCGACAGTTGTCGTCCTTTAGTGAGGTTTCTTCCTGCTTCTAATGCTTCTCGTTTATTCATTTGATATCCCATCTGGTGCATTTGCGCTTCTTGCGCCGACATCGACAAGTCTCTTGCTCCCGAACTAACGCCTCTCGTTACTGTAAATCTGTTTTCTATAGCATCATTTCTGATCTGTACAGTTCCTGTATCAACAGTATGCCCTCCAATGCCCAGTGAGCTGTTGTAATTCCTCTGCAGCTGCGAAATATTGTCAGCAGAATGATTTCGCAAACTGAGATTTCCGAGGCTGATATTTCCCGTTGAAATTTCGGATGCCGCGGCTCCCGCAACCTGCATCGACGCTCCTGTCATTTGAGCCGAAAGGTGGACGAAAGAACCGATTCCTTGCACAATCGCAATGCAAATGAACGGTATGCTCATCGCCAAATATCCAGCCATTAATTGAATCTCGTGGTTAGCCTCCGAAACCCCTATGTAATTGCCGATGGTTAGACCTCCTGCCGTACCGATTTGCGCCAAAGTTGCTGATCTCGCAGCGACATTCATGATGAAGTTTAAGATCGCGTACATCGGAGGCCATGCCTGCAGCCAAACCAAAACCTTCAGCCAATTAATGAGAAATTTCCATCCACGTGGAATCATGCACAGCGGAATTATGAAGATGAAGCACGCGTAAGCCAAAGCCTCGATCACCGCTTTCATGATCGGAAGAAGTTTGATGGCTAGTTTCCCAACAACGTCAAAGGTGTTGTTCTGCTGAAGCAAAGCTCTGGTTTCAGCGTAGGTGATCGCGTTGCCCGCCTGTTTGGAATTTTCCGAAGCGGCGTCTGTAATTGCATTTATCATCAGAGCTTGTCGGAGCGTATCTTCAGCGCTTGCTGTAATGCCTCCGAAATATGCAGACGCGTTCGCCAAATGCTGGCTGATTTCTCCTCGCATGGCTTGTTCAACTGTAGGGTCCATTTGGAATCCCCGAGGATCATTGTCTTTTCGGTTCAAAAATCTTCCCGAGAAAAATTTACGCCCCATAAGCGAATAACTGCGGTTATATTCATCCGCCCAAAGCTTTTCGAAAGCACTCACCGCCTCCGCACAAGTCATGTACTGGGTTCGCCCTCCGCCTATAGGCAGCCAGTGGATTCCTCGATTCTCCGATGGATTGCTCGAGACTAATTTCCAAATATCGTCGGTATTTCTCAATTGATCGAAGGTATATTTGTGGTTCAGCATAATGTCGTATTTGATACACTGTCCCACGAAGTTCCGCATGTTTTCTTTGAACTCGCTATTAGTAATTTTGAAAGTCTTTGCCTGTTCCATGATATTTGAGCCGAACAGCATACCCGTTTTCTGATAAGTCATTTTGTCATTGTCAGGCAGCTGAAAATTCTGCTCGATTATTTCTGTGATTCCCTTCCCCAACTGACTGGTTTGAGACGCAAATACCGCCAATCCATAAGGAACATTGTCGACTTTGTAAGAATAGTTCGTAATCGTATCTTTCACCCACACTGTAGTCGATGGAACAAAAAACATATGCATAATCAGGAGAACAGGCAATCCCCAGGATTTAATGATTTCCCAAGGAGAACCATAGAGAATGATGTAATACGCTATGAAGGCACCGACTAATCCTCCTATACGAAGAAATGCGTTAAGCAATCCACCTCCTCCGTTAAGACATAACGCAACTGCTTGCATTATGTTGTAGATTATCTCTCCGCCCCCGATAGTGTATATAACCATTCTACTTACCCTCTATAACCTCAATTTCTTCTTGTTTCGCAATTTGAGCCAATTGCTTATCACAAGTAGCCAACGGACATTCATGTTTACGTGCCAGTATCAAATACGACGCGTCGTAAGCCGTTAATCCTGTTTCCTTTGCACAATCAAACAGCTTCCATATGTCCAGCTGTTCTTTTTCGATTCCGAGACTATTAACTGCTTTTATTAAGTTCCTGACATCCGTTGGTATTAGTCCCTGAAACTTCGCAATTTTCCACAAAACATTGGCTATTTCATAATCAAACAAATACGGAGCTATGAATTTATCGTCTTCACTGAAAATATTAAAAGATATCTCTTTTTTGAGAAGCTTCATTACAAATGATACATCCAAAACTATCATTTTCTGCCCTCATTTTTAAACGCAATAACATCTTCATCGCTGACGTCCAGTTTCGGACATTGATTCAATGCCTCCATAAACCTAGATTTCCGATTAACATTTGCTTTTCGGAGAACATAAGCCGCTTGCCCATCAAATGTGAGAATTAATTCCTCATCGTTTTTCAATGTTGGAAGCAAACGAAACATTTCAGTTCTAAATTTTGATAATGACATCTGCATATTTTGAACCCCTTTATTAAATATGTCCATCATACCATGTACATGGGTATTTGTCAATTTATTACCCCCCTAATTTCCCTGCAT
>JAGABS010000049.1 GCA_017614525.1 Alphaproteobacteria bacterium | reverse complement strand
CATTCTTTGTATTTTGAGAAAAAGGCAGCGGGAGTAAAGTGTGAGACGCAACCTTATTTCGAGACTCTAAGGCACAACGAAATTTCTGCCGCGTTTAATCACTTGCTGGAACGTGTCTATCAAATCCAGATTGGAGATTGACATGGAAAAAATTTTTACGGACGAAAGTAACGAAACAACGCCACCTTCTTTGCAAATAGATTTTTCCGAAGCATTATGGGCGACAGACAAACTCAATTCTATTTTCCATAACGCCGGTATCCCATTAAATGATGTAGATTTTATAGTGGAAACGGAAGAGGAATTGATTTTCGTCGAATGTAAGAATGCAAATCGGATAGACGCCGCTAATCCTGATTTTAATCCCGCAGACGATAAGAGACTTAATATTATTGCCAGAAAATATTATGACAGTTTGAATTTTTGTACGTTCAGCGAGCGCGGATTAAGTAAACGGAAAATTTATTGCTTTATCGTTGAAGCGAAATTAGGAAGTCTCACGCTGAGAAATCAATGGAAAATTCTTTTAGCCAAAAGATTGCCCTTTGAACTGCAAAAGCAAAATCAATTCTCGATAAAAATGATTGATGAGCTTAATGTTATGAGCATCGGCGAATGGAACGAAAAATATCCGCAGTTTCCTATAACACGATTGATAGAAGAAATTTGTCCAAATTGAAGGCGCAAAAAAAGACGACTTTCACAGAAGAAGAGTGACTGTCGTCTTTTTCGTTACTCAAGTTTCGAGTGCATTTTCTAAATAGGAAAGTTCCTCACGTTGAAATTCATCCATAACCCCTTGAAAAAAGTTTGATTCAAGAGAAATGCGAGCTAAAAGTTCTTCTGCGGACATTGCTTTTTCGGATAAAAGATATTTTTTGAGTTCGTGAGGATTATCCAAAAGATATTGGCGATTTTTATCCAAGCGGGTGCGAAGGAAAGGCGTTAAGAATTTTTCTTCGTCAAACTCTTCGCCGGAGATTAAAAACTTTCCGTGAGAATAATCTTTGTAGGAAAATTCCAACCAGATTTTTTGTTCACGCGCTGATTTAAGAGCCAAAAGGAAATCATACGCCGAGATACCTGTAAGGATAGATTCTTTTGGATAAGTAATACCGTTTTTATCTTTCAATTCGCCTTCGCTACCGTGATAGAGAACTTTCAAGTCGTGGAAAATTTCTTCGGTCGTAATGTTTTCCGTAGCCGACTTTATTTTTTCTCGGCGAAGCTTTTTCAAAATAGTTTGTGCCTTGCTCATGGCGTCAAAAAGAATGTCGGGCGATTTTTCTATCTCAGCCAAAACAGTTTCGGAGAAAAGTGGCAGGAAAGAAATTATTTTTGTTTTTAAGCCGCACTCTAAAAGCCAAGTCTGCGCGGACAAAATGGAAGTCAATTCGTTTGCGCCGTGAGATTCAGAATACTTTTTAACAGCGTCGATAGCGTCTTGAAGAGAAAGAATTTTGTCATCGACTTCGAGTATTCTGCGCTCTTTCAAAAAATTAAGAACGGTTTCCAACGATTGATTTTTCTGCTGAAAGCTTTTTTTTCCAAAAATGTCCGACGCATTATAAAATTCGGTCAAGGAACATTCTTGGTCGGCGTCTTTTGTCCAGACTTCAAGAAACACTGGCACAGCATTTTCTTTAAGCGTCCAATCATTACTTTTTATTTCGGTAGCAGGAAACCAACGCGGATCACTCTTGCGGATTATTTCGTTGTCCGATGAAATCAGTCGCAAATAATTAGCCGTACTAAATTTGTAAGGTTTCACACCATCGCAATAAGGTCGTTCAGAAAAATATTTCGCATTAAGCATTAGACCGTTATTGGCGCGAATATCTTGGCAAATCTTTCTGGCGACTTCGCGTCTGTCTTCAAATATTTTTTCTCTATTCATGTACATCCTTAGCCTCAACTGAAATTTTCAAATCTGAATCCGTGATTTCCTCCGAAGTTGTTTCCGGATTCATTATCTGCTGATTTTTACGCAACACTTCAAGCAAAGATAAAATGGAGCCAGAAGAAACATCAAGATTTTCATTTTTGATTTCCTTTTTGACCTGCGCGAAAATAAATTCGACCTTTTCATTCTGCAATTTCTCGATGTCGGCGCAGATTTCTTTTTCTTTGGCGTCCAATTTTCTTCTGAAGTCGCGTAGCTCGACTAACTCGGCATTTTTCTTCTGCAAATTTTTCTCGATGGTTTTAAAAGAAATTTGTCTCATAGAATATCTCCTTCAAAATTTTTATTCAGGCGGCTTTTGCAATTTACTTTTATTCTCCGACAGAAATTGAGTTAAAGACAGCTCATTGAAGGAATAAAGCAAGCCGACCTTCTCAATAATTTTCCCCGCGTATAAAAGTCTGGCTAAGTAGCGCAATTCTTTTTCATCGTCTGATTCCTCCCCCAAAGCTTTAATTCGTTTTTCCACGTTTTCCAAAGAAGTACCCAAATTATCGAACTGCGAGTTTAAAAGTTCTAACCGTTTGTTGCGCAAAATGCCTCACCGCCGAAGACTATAGCACAAGGATTTAGTTTTGTCACAGAATGCCCAAAAAATTGTGCAAAAATTGGACGGTCGTTTCTTGGGGATATGTTAAGATAGGTAAGCGAAGAATTTTGGCGAAAATGTTCACTTACGCATTTCACTGCGTGAAACGCTAAAAATGCCGCGTCGTGACGCCGTTTATCGGCGGAAAAAATTTGCCAGTCGCAACGCTCCTTGAACCTGCGGTTGGCTAAAGAAAGGAGAGAATCTTCATGGCTATGTTCCATTTCCGACTCAAGTCGGACAAGAAACCCAACGGAACAAAAATTTCCGCTGTCAAACACGTTGAATATATTAACCGCGAAGGAGCTTTTTCTGACGACAAGCATAGACAAGAAATTGACAAATTCGTCGGCAACTTCATTACTACCGATAAAATTCCAAATGCATTGATTGGCGATAATGTGCTTCTCTATAAAACTAACGGCTTGGGCTCAATCCGAAACACTGAGAAGGGAATCGAAGTATCTCTCAATGCTTCCGAAACCACTATCGCCACTGCTCTTGTCCTTGCCGCTGAAACTACGCATCAT
>JAGABS010000048.1 GCA_017614525.1 Alphaproteobacteria bacterium | reverse complement strand
GCGCTACCTGTGAGCTGATTTGATACGTCTTCGGAGTTTAATTCCTCGTTGCCATTTTCTTCCTGAATACCGGAGTTATTTTCCTTTTCCGCCAGCTTGAGATATTCCTGAATTTTCGGATCTTTCTCAAGTTCTTTCATTCTCATTTGATTGAAACTTCTTGCAGCATCCGCATACGATATATAACCCGTACTTGACACCATACAACAAAACGCTATGAGACCTACTACTTTTCTCATTACACTACCTCCACTAACATACTGTGAGGGTAACAAACATAAGTTAACCAAAAGTGAAAATTCTGAAATTTTTTTAGAGAAAGTGATATAATACTTTTCGTTACAGAATGGAGGGATTATGAATCAGAATATGACTCAGTCTGTTATAATGGTGTTGCAGTCTGCTCAGGAGCGTGCCAAAGCAAAGCAACAGCAAATACTTACGCCTTTCCATGTTTTGAAATCGATATTGCAGCAGAACGATTATCTTACGGATAAACTTCTTCAGGGGATAAATAAAAATCGGTTAGAGGATTTTTGCGATAAAGAAATAGATAAAATTCCGCAGGTTTACGGAAACGCTCAACTCAGTTTATCCAATGAATTGTATCAGGTTCTGAATAATGCGGATAAAAGGGCGAAGCAATTCGGAGATAAGTACATCGGGTTGGATAATCTGATTTTTTGTTTATTGGAAAGCGAAAAAATTAAACCATTTTTTATCCAATGCGGAGGTAATCTGGATAGATTAGAAAAAACAATCGGAGGTATTAGAATGAATAACAAAACAAATTCAGAAAATGCCGAGTCGGAATTCGATGCGCTGAATCGCTACGCGAAAGATATCACCGATGCGGCGAGCAAAGGAAAGTTGGATCCGGTCATCGGGAGGGACGAGGAAATTCGGCGAACCATTCAGGTGCTGTCCCGCCGAACGAAAAACAATCCTATTTTGATCGGGGAACCAGGGGTGGGAAAAACGGCGATTGTCGAAGGGTTGGCCAACCGTATTATCAAGAATGACGTTCCTGACTCTGTGAAAAATAAAAAAATCATGTCGTTGGATGTCGGACAGCTGATTGCGGGAGCGAAATTTCGCGGTGAATTCGAAGAGCGTTTGAAGGCCGTGCTGAAAGAGGTTTCGAATAACGAAAATATTGTTTTGTTTATAGATGAAATTCACACTTTAATGGGGGCGGGGCAAGACGGCGCGATGGATGCTTCCAACATGTTGAAGCCTGCCTTGGCGCGGGGCGAGCTGCGCTGCATTGGGTCGACCACTCTGGATGAATACCGAAAATATATTGAGAAAGATTCCGCATTCGCTCGAAGATTTCAACCAGTATTTGTGACGGAGCCGACGGTTGAGGATTCGATTTCGATTTTGCGCGGACTGAAGGAAAAGTACGAGCTGCATCACGGCGTTCGCATCAGCGATTCGGCGATTATTTCGGCTTGCAATTATTCCAACAGATATATCAGCGACAGATTTCTTCCAGACAAGGCGATTGACCTGATGGATGAGGCGGCCAGCCGTCTGAAAATGGTTTTGGACTCCAAGCCTGAAGAGATCGACGAGCTGGATCGCAAGATAATGCAGTTAAAAATCGAACAGGAAGTTTTGAGAAAAGAGTCGGATAACGCTTCCAAAGAAAGGCTTCAAAAATTGCAGAAAGAGTTGGCGGAGTTGGAGAAAAAGTCTGCAGATCTCAACGCAAAATGGAGCCTCGAGAAAAAAAATATCGACGAGATAAAAATTCTCAAGAGCAAAATTGATGAAACAAAAAATTTGGCGGAGGTTGCGCAAAGAAACGCGGATTTCGCAAGGGCAGGGGAGCTGTTGTACAGTAAGCTTCCCGATCTGGAGAAAAAGTTGGCCGAATGCCAAAAGTTGGAGTCGGAAAATCAAAAGCGAAACGAGGTAACTTCTGACGATATTGCCGTGGTCGTTTCTCGCTGGACAGGAATTCCCGTGGAAAAAATGCTGATGGGAGAAAAAGAAAAGCTGCTGTCCATCGAATCGAAATTGAAGGAGAGCGTTGTCGGGCAGGACGATGCGGTTGATGCCATTGCCGATTGTATTCGCAGATCGCGTGCGGGAATTTCTGATCCGAACAAACCGTTGGGGTCCTTTCTTTTCCTCGGTCCGACCGGAGTTGGTAAAACTGAATTGTCCAAGGCCCTCGCGCAGTTTTTGTTCGACGATAAAACCAACATGGTGCGTATCGATATGTCCGAGTACATGGAAAAACATTCGGTGTCGCGATTGATCGGGGCGCCTCCGGGATATGTCGGTTACGAGCAAGGCGGGGAATTGACCGAGGCTGTGCGGCGGCGTCCTTATTCCGTCGTGTTGTTCGATGAAGTCGAGAAAGCGCACAACGATGTTTTCAATATTCTGCTGCAGGTGTTGGATGAGGGACATCTGACTGACGGATTGGGTCGAAATGTGAATTTCAAAAATACGATTATCATTTTGACCTCGAATTTGGGCTCGGAATATTTTTCGCAGGCATCAGGCGGAATGACAGATAAGAAAACCGTGAAGGATAAAGTCATGGATGTCGTGAGAATGAATTTCCGTCCGGAATTGCTGAATCGTCTGGACGAAATTTTAGTGTTCAACAGTTTGTCGAAGCAGAATATGAAAGGTATCGTGGACATTCAACTCCGCGAGCTGAACAAGAGATTGAACGAAAAGCATATCGATCTCGAAATCGACGATTCATTCAAAGACTGGCTTTGCGAAATCGGATATGACCCGACCTACGGGGCGCGCCCGCTGAAAAGAGTGCTGCAGAAAAATCTGTACGACTTGATCGCGAAAAAAATCATTGGCGGAGAGATCGTTGAGGGGGCGAAATACACGGTGAAATACGCCGATAACGAAATCTCTCTATGCTGACTCTCGCGCTAAAGGATTTTGATATCGAACAAATTTCCGAGTCGGGGCAATGTTTTCGAATGTATCGCGTCGCTGACGATACGTGGGAAATATTTGCCCTCGATCGATTCCTGAAAATTCGGAGGAGGGAAGGGGTATACGTTTTTTACTGCGATCAAAATGAATTCAATGATTTTTGGTTTGATTATTTCGATTTGCAAACTGACTACGGCGAAATCAAAAAACGAATTCTCGCGGCAAATGACGAATATTTGATTAAGGCGGTAAGTTTCGGATCTGGGCTGCGCATTCTCCGTCAAGATCTCTGGGAAGTGATGGTTTCCTTCATCATTTCTCAGCAAAATAACATTCCGCGCATCAAAAATTGCCTCAAAAAACTATGCGATATGAACGGAGGAAAATTTCCGACCCCGAGCGACTTTTTGAATTTTCGTGAGGAAGATTTAGACTCCGTAAAATTGGGATACCGCAAAAATTATCTGCTGAAAATTTCAGAATCCGTATCCAACAGCAGTTTTGATTTAGCAAAATTAAGAAAAATGAATTATCCCGAAGCAATGAAATATCTGAAAACTTTGCACGGAATCGGCGACAAGGTCGCCAATTGCGTCGCTTTGTTCGGAATGCACCGAATTGAGGCTTTTCCCATCGATGTCTGGATTAAAAGAATTATTGATACTCGTTACAGCGGCAACTTCTCTCTCAAAAGCCGAAAATTGCGAGATATCGGCGGAATCGTCCAGCAGTACATGTTTTTTTATGAGAGAAGCTCCAAAGTTTGAGTTAGTACCCTCGCTAAGATGATAAATATTTTAAGAATCTGGCCTTTTTTCCGTAAATAATCCCGGTTTCGGTTTGAAAATTACAACAGAATTGAAATAGCGACTATTGCCAGCGTTTTTCGGAGTTACCAGTCGTAATCTGAAAGCCTTTCTCGCACGAGTTGCTTGATCGTCGGAAGGGTTATAATCGTTTGAACTCATAGAAGCAGCGTTCGCATGTAAATGGCATTCCACTATAATTCTGTCAAATCCGTCATCCATTTTAAGCGTCGGATATATAGACGATGGCTCAACATTAGTACCCCAACCTACAATACACCCCTTCATGTACAGATTTTCATTCTTGGAGTTGCATTGAATCTGTTGGGGGTTAGTACCCGTCTGCGAAAAAGGATAACGAATCCATTTAACAGAAGCCTTTCCGTCTGGTTCGCTCTTTACATAATAAATAAAAAACCATGGAAAATGAGAAAGCTCATGAGTGCTATTTGTTCTTGTATCAGTAGTGGAATGATACATAGTTGTCCCCGGATACAAACTGAGCCAAGCGAGAGCAGCGGCATATCTCATATCGTTCAATTTAATCGCTTTGTCGGGTCTATTCTGAGAAATATTCTGAATAATATTAACAAATTGATGCGCCATGAATTCAGTTTGCAAGTAATATCGTTTGATTCTTATCAAGTCGTTGATATAAAACAGGAGAATGATCAGCACGGGCATGCAGACTGCAAATTCGATCAGTATCGCTCCTCGGCAACGTGACGTTGCATCCAGTATTTTTTTTATACGTCTATTCGATAGTATGCTCGTTTTTTCTGCTAAGATTTTTTTGATATAGAATTTTACAAAACTAGAGATTTTGCAGGAATAATCAGTTGATTTTCTTTGATTTTTTAGGTCCTTACCCCCCCCCCGTCAAATACCTTTTTGGCAAACCACTTCATTACGCATGCTCCTTATTCTAAAATTCATACGGAAACATTCTCTCAGCTATTGG
>JAGABS010000047.1 GCA_017614525.1 Alphaproteobacteria bacterium | reverse complement strand
GAAGAATGGTGGGCAATGCAGGATTCGAACCTGCGACACCCTGATTAAAAGTCAGGTGCTCTACCAACTGAGCTAATTGCCCTAACGCTGTCGCCAATATAAACAACTTTATAATCAAAAGCAAGCGATATTTTCGGCTTTTTCGGATACAGCAGATGTCTATTATCAACCGATCGTATTTCAAACCTTCACCGGAGGTTTTCTGAATAAAAAAAAGCCCACCGACAGCGCCGATGGGGCTTTGTAAATTACAACCTTCTTACGACCTTTTCGATCTTTCGGAAGAATACGACTTAGAATCCGCCGTAGCCGCCCATTCCGCCGCCCGGCATCGGCATTTGAGGCTCTTTCTTTTCAGGCTTTTCCGCGATCATGCACTCTGTCGTAGCCATCAGGCTGGCGATAGATGCAGCACTTTGCAAAGCGATTCTTACAACCTTGACCGGGTCGATGATTCCGGACTTCAACATGTCGCAGTATTCATCCTTACGAGCATCGTATCCGAAATTAAAGCTGTCATTTTCAAGAATCTTTCCGACGACCAAAGAAGCATCCAGACCTGCATTATCGATAATCTGCCTGGCCGGAGCTTGCAGTGCCTTTTTAAGAATGTCAATTCCCAACTTTTCGTCCCCGGAAGCAGTCGTAACATTCGCCAAAACTTTTACCGCACGCAGCAAAGCGATTCCGCCTCCCGGAACGATTCCCTCAGCAACAGCCGCTCTCGTCGCGTTGATTGCATCCTCGACTCTGTCTTTGCGCTCTTTGACTTCGGTTTCGGTCGCGCCACCGACTCTTACAACGGCAACACCTCCCGACAGCTTCGCCAAACGCTCCTGAAGTTTTTCACGATCGTAATCAGAAGTCGTGTCCTCGATTTGCCTTCTCAACTGACCGCAGCGCGCTTCAATATTCTCGGCAGCACCTGCTCCGTCGACAATTGTAGTGTTCTCTTTGTCGATAAATACTCTCTTCGCCGTTCCCAGCATGTTCATGTCGATGGAATCCAACTTAATTCCCAGATCTTCGCTGATGACCTGACCGCCGGTGAGAATCGCTATGTCTTCCAGCATGGCCTTTCTTCTGTCACCGAATCCCGGAGCCTTCACAGCAGCAACCTTTAACCCGCCGCGCAATTTGTTGACGACCAAAGTCGCGAGAGCTTCACCTTCGATGTCTTCCGCGATAATCAACAACGGGCGACCCGACTGCGCAACTTTCTCCAAAATCGGGAGCATTGGCTGCAAAACGGACAATTTCTTCTCGTGCAGCAAAATGAACGGGCTTTCCAGCTCGCAGGTCATCTTTTCAGGATTCGTCACGAAGTAAGGGGAACAATATCCTCTGTCAAACTGCATTCCTTCAACGACTTCCAGTTCTGTCTGCAAAGACTTCGCTTCTTCAACGGTGATGACTCCCTCTTTCCCGACTTTTTCGAAGGCCTGGGACAGCATCTCTCCGACCGAAGAATCTCCGTTTGCGGAAATCGTCCCGATCTGGGCAATCTCATCGTTCGTGGAAATCTTCCTGGAAACCGTCTTCAGCATCTCAGCAACAGCCTCCACACCGGCATCAATACCCCTCTTGAGATCGATCGGATTCACACCGGAGGCAACCACTTTCAATGATTCCTTCACGATCGCCTGAGTCAGGACCGTAGCCGTGGTAGTGCCGTCACCCGCCAAGTCGTTCGCCTTGCTGGCGGCCTCTTTTACCATCTGCGCGCCCATATTCTCAAACTTATCGGAAAGCTCAATCTCTTTCGCTACGCTGACACCGTCCTTGGTAATTTTCGGACTTCCGAAACTTCTCTGGATCACAACGTTACGCCCTTTTGGTCCGAGAGTAACCTTCACCGCGCTTGCAAGAGTATCGACCCCCTGCAACATCTTATTCCTTGCTTCAACTGAAAACTTTACATCTTTCGCTGTCATAACAAATCCCCTTATTTATTTAAAATTCCCAAAATATCAGACTCTTTCATGATGACGTAGTCACATCCGTCAATCTTGACTTCATTGCCGCCCCACTTCGAGAACAAAACTTTATCACCAACTTTCACTTCCAACGGATGAAGATTGCCCTGCTTATCACGAACGCCACTTCCTACTGCTAAAACTTCTCCTTCAACCGGCTTCTCTTTCGCGGTGTCCGGAATAATTATACCCCCAGGAGTCTTTTCCTCTTGATCCACTCTTCTAAGTAAGACCCTGTCTTTCAAAGGTACAAAATTCACTGTACTAGTCATTTATAACTCCTATATATTGATCTTGGATCATGATATCACTTGCCTCGAAAACTTCAATAAAAAAAACTGCGTAATAATTTTATAAATTTCATAAAATTAACTTAATTTTAAGGATTTCAAGCATAGACTTGTACCAGTAAAGTAATAGGTGATGAATGTGTAAGAATTTTTCGTATATATTTGGGTTGGGTGCGCTGCTTATGCTGGCGGCTTGTGACAGCGGAGACAAAAAATCGACCGATGGAAACAAGGAATCGGTTGCCGAATCCCAGGAAGCGTCGACTGCCGTTACGGAGGAAGGACAAAGTAAAAAAATCTCCGAAAATAAGCGGGCAAGGAATCGGAAGACCGCAGAAGAAAACCAGGTTGATGAATATGAAGGAATCTACGCTGATATTAATCGACCGATTGAAGACGAGGTTTCGACATCTGCACAAGATGGCCGCGTAGGTGCGAAATCAACAAACATTAAAGTGTCGGAATCGGAAAATGAAATAGCGGATAACGTGACGGCGCCCGGGAAGGAAGAATCCAAGGACACCAAACCGGCAAATAACTCGACGGATAAGTCCGATACAGAAACACGGAAAGGAGTTTCGAAAGCTGAGGATAATCCGAAAGCAGATGCTGAAAATCGCACAGATAACATGGATACCATGGACAGCACAGATGCCACAGACGACAGACAATCCGACACGAATGAAAAACATATCGATGCAAATGAGGGGAATGTTGAAAATTCATCAGAAACTCCTGAAGTTTCCATGGAATCCGACGTTCCGGTGATTTCCGAGGAATCCTCGGAACATCAACAACCCGTTGAAGTTGACCAGACTTCGGAATCAAATCCGAATGCAGACTCCGAATCTGCAGAGGATGATACAGAAAATTAGCGTAAATCTCCGCCGAAATTGTCTGGATAGTTCTGAGCTTATTGCGAGGGTGCCGCCTTGGCGCCCCCTTTTCTGTTTTCTCTTCCATTTAATTTTATGTGCTGTCTTCTGCTTGTTTCAACGAAGCATTTCGAAGTTGCCAAAATCAGCTCCCATGTCCGATCGCTTTTCAGAAATTAGCGAATTCGTTTTCCGGTTACTTCTCTGCTTATCAACGCAATGTCGTCGTATTCGTAAAAGCCCTTGCCGGATTTTCTGCCCAAAAATCCTTTCTCGACATACTCTTCCAACAGCGGACATGGCTTGTATTTGTTTCTCTCGCCCATTTCTCTTTGCAAAGTTCTTAAAATGGCGAGTACTGTATCCAAACCAATCAGATCCGCGAGAGCTAATGGGCCTATCGGATGATTCGCTCCTAATTTCAGGGCTTGATCTATTTGTTCCGCAGTCGATATATTCTCATGCAACTCGTATATCGCCTCATTGATCATCGGAATTAAAACTCTGTTAAGCACAAATCCCGGGGAATTTTTGGAATAAATCGGATGTTTACCCAGTTGCTTGGCGAGATTCCAAAAATAATCATAAGTTTCGTCACTTGTATGATATCCCCTGATTACCTCAACCAACTGCATAATCGGGGGCGGATTCATAAAATGGAATCCGATAAATCTGTCCGGATAAGGCAACATCTGAGATAAAGAAGTTACCGACAAGGACGAAGTGTTGCTGGCGACGTAGCTGTCTTCAGACAAATATTGTGCGAGTTCCTGCAGTATGCTGGTTTTAATATCAAAATCTTCGAAAGCTGATTCTATGAAAATTCGACTGTCAGCCAAATCGGCCATCTTGCCCACAAACTTTACTCTGTTGATAATCACTTCGGGAGATTCTTCCAATTGACCTCTCTCCGATAACCTTGAGAGAGAGCGTTCCATTCTGATTTTCGATTTATCTAAAATTTTTTGAGAGATATCGTAAATCGAAACCCTGAACCCCGCCGTCGCGAACACCTGAGCTATCCCGCTGCCCATTTGCCCCGCACCAATAACCGCTATCATATTATTCATTTTCCCTCCCTTACTTACTATTCCGGACAATTTTCCGGATCAACTATTTCATCCACACAAGACATTATTGCATATCTGTTTCCAAAAGCCTTTTCCCCTGTCGATTTCGAAACATCTCTCCCGGGAATAGTCATTAAATAAAACCCCTTGTTGAATCCTCTCACCCTGCGTTTGTTTCTGTTATAGTCTCCCAACATATTCGAGCTTGCTCCGCCGTCCGAATTAGCTGAAACTCCTTCTTGATTCGCACTTATCTCCCTATTGTACCAAGCAACTGTCTCTACAATAAGTTTCACTTCTCCCTCATGGATGGTGTAATTCGAAAATTCCTTGATTGTTTTAAAGTCACTGACATCTTTGAATTTTGAATAAATCAAGCTTACATCACTATCAGAAATAATCTCTCCGTTGTACAGATTATTTTTGATGTGTACGGTCCATTTTTTTTCGAAGCCTCCTGAACTGTTTCCTTCTACACAAAAGACATATGTGGAAAGATAAAACGGATAGCGTTTGCACGGGTTTTTTTGCGACCCGAGCCTCCCAGTCAGAGTTATTCCCGCTGCCTTGGAAATATTCTTCAAATCCTCCAAGGTGATTAAGGTATTGTCCTTGGCCGGAACGCTCCTTATCATACTGGCTGTCAGCTCTGACATTTTTTGCATCTTCACAAGCACTCGGTATGCCAGGGGTACATCCAAAACAAAAAGTAATGCAATTATCAGGACAGGACAACAAAATGCGAATTCGATCAGAACAGCTCCGTTTTGATCGGATTCTTTCTTTAAAAATAAATGAGTCCTTTTCACAAAATCTCGCAACATGGAGATATTATGTAACGCAAATTATTAATAAAATTTTAACGTAATAAATTTAATTCAGAAAAAGCGTCTTTGTAGCATCTGTATTTAAAATCTACGATGGAATTCAAGACATTGTCGACAGATCCCCACTTCCAGCGACGAAATTCTTGCGTTTTGTATTTCAAATCTATTTCCGAATCATTTCCGACAAATTCGAACAACGTAAAACACAGCTCTTGGCCTCGATATTTTAACTTTCCGTATTTTTCCATCATTTGCTTTTGCGAATATTCCGGAAATTCATATTTATACAGCCGACTCGTTTGAGAAACAAACCTCACTGAAGAAATCCCCGTCTCCTCCAACAGCTCTCTTTTGGCCGCTTCCAGATAAGACTCCTCGCCGTCTACCCCGCCTTGCGGTAGCTGCCAAGCGTTATCGGTATCAAGCCTTTCGGCCGAAAAAATCAAGCCATTCTTTTTCAAAACGACTGCAACACACTTTCTGTAAGGAAGCATCCCCTCCTCCGAAACAGAACTCTTTCTAGAAGGAAGCATCTTTTTCCCCGAAGCTGATCGGAACAAACTTAACGTCTTCAGGAAGAGCCTGCATCACGTCGTCAAGCTGCGCCGAATCCACTATGATTGAATCCTCCTTGCTCAGCGGAGCGGATTTATCAAAAATTTTTGCTTGCAGCGACAGCAACTTAATCCTCTCGGATATCTCTTCCGTGACATCACCGTCGCCCTCGATATTCAGAAAAGCCATTCCGCGCTGCGAAAGTTCCTTGGCAATAACTTCCATGTCCTTCGCGGACTTTGTTATGAGAGAATCAGAAGTATTCGCTATTCCTATGGCGTATTTCGCTGAAGACATTAGATAATACAATTTGTCCCTCACTTCATCCGAGGAAGCATTTGCTAAAAACGGAGAAACCGTCTCTTTTTTATCTAAAGGAATCGAAGATTGAGTCGGTAACTGAATAAAAAATTCATGCCCGGAAGATACTATAATTTCAGCAATCTTACCTAAACCGACAGTATAATGCGGAAGGATAAAAGAAACCTTCGTGTCGGGAAAACGGGCGATAATATTTTGAATATTTTCTTTGGTCGCATCCTTAACCAAAACAGCTAATTTCAAATATCCGCCCTTGAAACAATTTTCACCGCCCTCACAATCGACAGTTGCCGAATACGCATCAAATATTTTCGACGGATCTGATTGCTTCCGCGGGAGAACTCCGTATTTTGTTCTCACATATAAACTTATTCTCTCATTTTTTGTTCTTTCATCCGAGTCAGTTTCGTCTACCGAGAAATCTTTGTCTATCAGAATTCGACACTGATAAACAGAGTCTTTGTTCTGGACATGCCTGTGCCATAACTCAACTCCCGCCACAAAAACGGCAACCCCTCCGAAAAATATGCACCAACGAATTTTATTTTGCATTACCTTTTTCACCATCCACTTTATTTTTCATTTTATCGATTATCTTGCCGTTTCCCTTCCCGTCTGTCTCATCACCCAACTTATTGTCTACCTTTCCGTTTATCTTGCTGTAAACATTGATCGCTTTTAGCGTGTCAAAAGCCTTATTTAGTTGATAATCCTTTTCCGCCCGCTCTTTCAAAGACATTTTTCTGAAATCGAACTCTTCGTCTTCTTTCTTATCTTTATCATTCTTCTTAATAATCGGAGAATCCGGCAACTTATTTGCGTTAGGATGCTTCTTCTCCGTTTCCTTTCTATCCAGGGAATTTTTGAAAATCTCTTCGCGCAGGGAGAAGACTCCGTCAACTTTTTTGATGCTCGCGTATCCCGCTTCAATATCAGGACTTATGCCGTTTCCTTGGATACATTCCCCGCTTGGAGTGTAGTGCTTCGCGATGGTCAATTTAATTCCGGTCTTCTCGGAAAGAGGAATAACTTTTTGCACAGAACCTTTGCCGAAAGAACGAGTTCCGATGATAACGGCGCGTTTGTTGTCACGAAGAGCTCCTGCCAAAATCTCAGGGGCAGAAGCCGTTCCGCTGTTGATCAAGACCGCCATAGGAAGTCCGTTGGTAATATCTTCATCGTTCGCGAAGAACTCCATGGTATTGTCTTTTGTCCGACCTTTTGTCGACACAATCTTGCAGTTTTTGAGGAACAAATCCGAAACCGCAACGGCTTCATCCAAAAGACCACCCGGATTATTTCTCACATCTATAATAATACCGTCCAATTTTTTATTTTTCTGCAAAAACTTTTTG
>JAGABS010000046.1 GCA_017614525.1 Alphaproteobacteria bacterium | reverse complement strand
ATCGAGGAGCGCGGAATGAAGTGGTTTGACAAGAAGGTATTTGACAGGGGGGGGCAAGGACCTAAAAATTGTTATAAATCACATGGTTGTGTTTCAAAATTCGTAAAAATCCGTAAGCTTTTATCCGAAAATCTGAAAAATTTGTGCAGAAAGCGGAGAGCCTTCGCGGGCTGTTGCTCTGCGAGGGTGTGTGCCTCGAGATTCGTCGGAAAACTCAAACTTTTGTCCGAAAATCTGAAAAATTTGTGCAAAAAGCGGGGAACCTCCGCGGGCGGTCGTTTTGTGAAGAATCCATTCGCTTGGTTTTTCAGGAAAAGATCTACTGGAGTGGCCATCCTCGAGACCGCTCTGACCCTGCCGGTTGTCCTGTACATTGTCTTCTTTTCCATCGAGTTGATCAGAATGGAGCTGGCTCAAACGGCAGTCGACTCGATTACCAGAGAATGCACATTCTCGCTGATGGCCAAAGGAAATGTCAGTGACTTCGACAATATTTTTCGAAAATATAAGCCTTGGGGGATTCCGATCGGGTATTTTAGGTACTATTGCCGATTATATCCGCACATGACCTCACCTGATGATGGAAAAACCAAAGGAGTCATGGATGTGTCGCCTTACGGAGGGGAAACTATTTGTTGGGTAGGAAATGATTGGGCGGATCCCAATCCAAATATAACTCCAACAGAACAAAACATCGGTGGTTACGGTACGGGGGATCTCAGTGCCAATGCTAATGATAAAGCTACGCTTTCCAATCCCATATATAGAACAAAATTTGCTACGGGCAGCGGTTATGGAGAAGTTGGGTATATTAAACGTGCCCGATTATTAAATTCAAAAGTACCTTCTGGATATATTTTCGTTTTAACCGTTGCTGTAAAATTTCCGTTCTCCAGCCCTTTTGTTGCGAAATTGTTTAACGGAGGCTCAAATACCACAAAACCGGGAGCGTATATTCTTTGGGCGCGTGGCTCCGGGATGATCAACTAATAACGAACGGGAACAATACCCCTCCGTTTTGATAGGAGAAAGTCAGTGAAATATCTCAGACTTCACGGATTACGAATCCAAGAAAGTTTTCAACTTCCGTGAACGGCTCGGGTGTTTCAATTTTCTGAGAGCCTTCGCCTCGATCTGTCGGATACGCTCGCGTGTGACCGAGAATTGCTGTCCGACTTCCTCTAAGGTGTGATCGGAATTCATGCCGATTCCGAACCGCATTCTCAGGACGCGCTCTTCTCTCGGAGTGAGGCTGGCCAGCACCAAAGTCGTGGTTTCACGCAGGTTCTCATTGACCGCGGACTCCACCGGCTGCGCGATGTTCTTGTCTTCAATGAAATCTCCGAGATGAGAATCGTCCTCGTCTCCGATCGGAGCTTCCAGACTGACCGGCTCTTTCGAGATTTTCAGGACCTTGCGAACCTTTTCCAGCGGCATATGCAGACGCTCAGCCAGCTCTTCCGGGGTCGGATCCTTTCCCGTCTCGTTCAGCATTTGCCTGGAGGATCTCACGATTTTGTTTATCGTTTCGATCATGTGGACAGGGATTCTGATGGTGCGGGCCTGGTCCGCGATGGAGCGAGTGATCGCCTGGCGAATCCACCACGTGGCGTAGGTCGAGAATTTGTATCCGCGGCGGTATTCGAATTTGTCCACCGCCTTCATCAAGCCGATGTTTCCTTCCTGGATCAAATCTAAAAATTGCAGACCGCGGTTGGTGTATTTTTTTGCAATGGAAATGACCAAGCGCAAGTTGGCTTCGATCATGTCCTTTTTGGCTCGAGTCGCGCACCTTTCGCCTTTCTGGATGCATGCGACCAATTTTTTGAACACCCCGAGCGGCAATTTGGATTCTTCTTCAATCTCCTTTGCCAACGTCTGGTGGTCGGAAATCTCTTTAGCGCAGTTTTGAAAGAATTTGCTCCAATTTGAGAACTTCAGCATGGAATTTTCCCAATCGGGGTTAGTTTCGTTTCCGAGATAATTTTTCAGGAATCCCTCGCGGCTGATGCCGTTGTCCTGGGCCAATTTCAGGAGGGCGCTTTCGCTCTTGATCAGTTTGCGGTTCAGCACATAAAGCTCTTCGCACATTGACTCAATTGTTTTTTGGTTGATTTTCAGCTCAGCGACGGCGTTTACCAATTCGCGTTTTTGTTTGGTCGACGGGTTTTTCTTTTTGAGAATCGCCTCGTGCATCGCGATGATCTTTTGCAGGCTCTCGATGACGCCGGGTATTAAGTTGTCATCTTCGGTGCTGACTTCCTTCTGATCTTCCGAGTCCTCAGCGGAATTCTCGTCTTCTTCCAAGTCGTCATCATCGCCTTCGGAATCTCCTGATTCTTCCTCACCGTCTTTCATTCCGTTGTCCAGCTGAAGGATTTCTCTCAACATGATTTTGTGATTTTTCAGGGCTTCTATCCACTCGGAGAATTTATCAAAAGTTTTCGGACTTTCGCTCAAACCGCTGAGAACTTCTGCGTATCCTTGCTCGATCTTTTTCGCAAGCTCGATTTCTCCGTCACGGGAAAGCAATTCGACATTGCCCATCTCCCTGAGATACATGCGGACAGGATCGTCTGTTCTCAAAAGATCATCATTTTGTTCAATCTTCGGCGCAGCCACGGGATGCACATGATCCTTTTCGCGGTGGAAAGTCTCCGCCTCTTCCGTTTCGATCAGCTGGATGCCCATTTCCGAAATGCTGGAGACGGCAATATCAATCTTTTCCGAAGAGAACTTTTCTTTCGGCAAGGCGTCGTTTAACTCGTCATAGGTTATGTACCCGCGCTCTTTTCCCAAAGATATCAGTGCGGCAAACCGGGTTTCTGCCGGATTTTCCTTGCTCTGATTCTCTTCCTTGTTTTCAATATTTTCAATTTTCTCATCTACTTTCGAATTCGAAACTGCGCTCATTTTTGACTCCTACCTCTTTCTTCGGTTTAAGACTTCGTTTTTCAATGCCTTCAAACGCTGCCAGCTGTCTTCAGAAAAAACAAAATCAGACGACGCCTTCTGTAAGTCTCTGACTAACAAGGGTTCGGACAAATACTTCTTCAGCAACCCCGACCACCCTGTGAAAGCACAGTTATCATCAACATTTTTATCTGCGAAACTGGCGTGCATCGCGACATCCTTAAAATCTTCGCTCACGGCATCCTGCAATTGTACCATCGATTCAATAAATCTTTGAGGGATTTCCTCCGCAAAATCCGCATAGTTCCTTAAAATCTTCTCTTTCAAACCCCTCACTTCGGTATTTTCGAATTCGAGCTTAACGAAATCTTCCATGACCCTATCAATAATATAAGGGTGATTTAGCAGAGTCACAACTAGTATTTTTTCAATTTTTTCTTTTGCGGAGCTTGCGGATTGCAGATTTTCTTTTTTGGTGACGCGTTTCTTCCTCTTATACAAGGACCTCTGTCGATTTTTGATATCCTGAATATAAAAATTTTTTATGGAAATATTTTTTATGGATTCAGCTTTTTGGATTAGCATTTCAATAAGTTCGGCTTTTTGTTCCGGAGTTTCCGAGGGGTATAAGGAAAATCCCCCGTCCCAAAGCCACTGCGAGAGCGGTACAGCATTATTCACCGCCTCAGTAATTGCTGAAATTCGGTTGTTATAAACCAAAAGATCGGGGTCCGAACCCTGGGGAAGCGCTGCGAATTTGAAAGATTTTCCCGGTTCGAGGTGAGTCAGAATTCGATCAACCCAGCGGTACGACGCTTTGATGCCTGCGGAGTCACCGTCCAGAGCGATAACGGGGTTGCTGCAGACGCGCCAGCACATATTTATCTGTGACTCACTGATAGCCGTCCCCAGAGGAGCGACCGCGCCGTCAAATCCCGCCTGATGCAGCGAAATTACGTCTAAATATCCCTCGGAGATGATTATTTGGCGAGATTTTCCCTTGCGCGCGAGATTGTACCCGTACAATTGCTGACTTTTTTTGTAAATTTCGGTTTCCGGAGAATTTATATACTTCGCCTTTTCGGATTTTTCCAGAATTCTTCCGCCAAATCCAACGCATTTTTCGCGTGCGTCGATTATCGGAAAAATCAAACGGCCCCTGTATCTGTTAACAAATTCATTTTTGTATCCGAATTTTATGAAAACACCCGTTCTAACCAGCTCTTCGTCGGAAAATCCTTTCTTTTTCAGTTGGTTATAAAGATCTGCATTGGCAGGAGCAAAGCCCAACTGAAACTTTTCGATTTGTTCTTTGTTGATCCTTCTCAAACTTAAATAATCTCTGGCCGTCGAGTCACTTTTTGAGTTTAAGCTCCTGATGAAATAATTTTTCGAGTAATCCATAATTTCGAAAAGTCTCGCGGCCGGATCTGTTTTTCGCGCAGCCTCATTCCTCGGTATTTCTATTCCGTACTGGTTTGCAATGATTTCGACAGCTTCCAAAAAAGAAACTTTCTCGTAATCCATGACGAATTTTATCGAGTCACCGCCTGCGCCGCAGCCAAAGCAGTGATACAGTCCTTTAGTTTCGTCCACGTGAAAAGAGCCTGTCTTTTCCTTATGAAAAGGGCAAAGGGCTTTCCATACATTCCCGATTTTACGCAGTCTTATGCGGGCAGAAACTACATCTACAATGGAAATGCGGCCTTTCAGATGTTCGACAAAATCCTTATTCATATTTCGCTAGAGTTTCCTTTATGTTTTTTATGAAAGGATTTAAATACGAGGCCACATCGTTCAACAGAGACTTCATATACTTCTCTTTGTCTGCCTCGATTCTCAGAGAAATTGCGTTTTGAGTGTTGGATGTCCTGATCAGCCACCAGCCTTTTTCATTGGAGACTCTGACGCCGTCGATGTCCACGAAACGTATTCCTTTCCCATGCAGTTTTTCTTTGATCTTTTCTATTATTTGGAACTTTTTATCCTCGGAGCAATTGATTCGGATTTCCGGAGTAACGAA
The DNA here is from genome assembly GCA_017614525.1 of Alphaproteobacteria bacterium. Taxonomy (GTDB): domain Bacteria; phylum Pseudomonadota; class Alphaproteobacteria; order UBA3830; family UBA3830; genus UBA3830. The sequence goes on along the minus strand of JAGABS010000046.1, from coordinate 38,747 downwards.
ACCGTACGGCAAGTTGCTGAAAGCCTCTCTGTTTTCCCCGAGAATTTCCAGACAGCGCAGGGCTGCATAAATTCCGTCATCGAATCCGTACCATCTGTCTTTAAAGAAGAAATGACCGCTCATTTCTCCGGCTAACAAAGCTCCTGACAGTTTCATTCTCGCTTTTATGAACGAATGTCCGACTTTTTCCATGATGGGAGACCCGCCCAATTCTTTTATTTTTTGAAATACTCTGTGGCAGGATTTCACATCCGAGATGACCTGCGCCCCCGGATTTTTTCTCAAAAAATCAGCCGCAAAGACTTCCAGCACTTGGTCACTGTACAGCATTTGACCGTCGGAATTTACGACGCATAGACGGTCGCCGTCGCTGTCGAAGGCAAAACCTATATCGAACTTGTTGTAGCTTACGAATTTTTTCAAATAAGAAATATTTTCAGAGACGGTAGGGTCCGGCTGACGATTCGGGAAATTTCCGTCCATGTCCTCAAATAAAATGTGGTGGCGTCCGGGGATTCTGGTCACGATTTCCCTGACGGCGTTGCTTGTCGCGCCGTTTCCGATGTCCCAAGCAATACTCAGATCGTCTGCGAATTTAAATCCGTCCAAAATATCGTTTATATACTTCACGAAAATATCGTTAAGGATAATTTCGCGCCCGTTCGCCTCAACGAAATCGTGCTGACGTATCATCTGTTCAATTTTTTTTATGTCGCTTCCGTAGAACGGATCCGTCCCCAGCATAAATTTAAATCCATTATATTCCGCGGGATTGTGGGATCCCGTCACCATAACGCCGGCATCCATATTGAACTTGTTTACGGTGTAATACATCATTGGCGTGTGACAAGTACCTAACTCAACTACTTCCATTCCAGACTTGGTTAGTCCTTGAATCAGTTTCTCCGTCAGGGTATCCGAAGAATTTCGGCAATCGTTTCCTACGCACATCTTTTTTAAGTTTTTTCGATACAGGTAAGTTCCGAACGCCCGTCCTATGTAGTAAGCATGTTCGGGGAAAAGGGTCTTTCCAAAAACTCCTCTGATGTCATAATCTCTGAATATTTCCTTGGGCAAAGGATGCTCAAAATTTCGCTGCTCTTCGTCATCTAAACAAAGCATCTCTCTTAATTTCATCGAAAACTTCATATCTGTCCCAAGCACTGCAAAAACCGTAGAGTTTGATTATACACAATATTTTCTGTAAAAGATCGAAAAAATATTCAAATTTTCATAAGTTATTTACCTTTTTGTGATTTCATATAAGGAAGATAGTTATGTGGAGTTACTAATGAAGAGTCGTTTTTACAGAATTTTATCCTTATCTTGTGCTATTGCGCTACTTGGAGGCAGTGTTTCGGCAGAGGAGTACACCAGAAGCAATTATGGATTGGGAACGGGTGAGAATTATACGTCCCAAAAAGAGGCTCAAGAGACGGATCTGTATCCGTTTACCAAGAGTCAGGGGCGTATGGATAACAAAGATGTTGTCGGAATCAGGATATCCGGCAAGAAAGTCGTGTTGTTAGCGGAAAATAAGACCTATTTTGAAGAACAAGGACAGGACCAAGATCTTTCGGAATTTGATTTCTTTTCTAAATATCCGAAATTACTCAGCGTAGATATATGCAATATGGATTTAACCAGGGAAGTATTGGAGAATCTCCAAAAATATTTGCCGAAAACAATTAATAGTTTGAAGGTAAGTTCCTGTACCATTGCGAATCAGGATTTTGAGGAGTTTACGGACATTATAACCAGGCATAAGCAACTGGAATTCCTGACAGTTATAGGTACGAACATGGCGCAGGCTGAATCTGCTAAACTGGTTGCTGCTGTGGAAGATTTGAAAGTTATTAAATGTTTGAATCTTACATTAGGAGAGATTGGCGCTAACGGCTGCGATATCCTGAAAGAAATTCTTCTGAAATCAATGAACACATTGGAGGTGCTGAATTTGGGATTTATGAAAGTTGATGACAGTGAGTCTTATGATCAACTATTGGAATCCTTGGGAGAGCTGAAGAATTTGAAAAAATTGGAGTATTCTGTCATTGAAAGTACCGAGAAGCAGGTGGGAAAGTTCGTCAGTTCGTTGGCAAAGCTGACTAAACTCACTGATCTGAAGATATATTTCGATGATTTTAACTCTCACGATGGAGTAGAAGCGTACCATAACGCCGAGAGTTTAAATGAGGCGATGAAGAATTTGAGGGATCTTGAAAGTCTGGATATTTCAAATATGAATCTTCCTGACTCGGTTTTGCAGACAATTTCCAGGTCGTTGGGAGAATTAATGAAGTTGAAGACGCTGAATGTTTCGGGAAATCCGATTAACGCGAAAACAGCCAAGGTTTTGTCTGAATCTCTCAAGAGCATGGATAGCCTGTCTGCGTTGATTGCAAATGGTTGTGAAATGAGCGACGAGGCATTTTCAGCCTTGTGCGGAGGTATGCAGAATAGTTCCCTGCAGTATGCGTGTTTCAGCGGTAACAACATAGTCGGTTCCGTGAAGTCTCTGCCGGTTTCTCAAATGAAGAGTCTGATAGCGATTGACTTCACTCGCAACAAGATAAAATTGTCTGATGTAGTCGGGTTCATGGAGACCATACCGGAGGGGTCGAAGTTGGAAATCGTTAACTGGGAAGGAAATGATTTCGGAGGGATCTCCGAAAGTCAGCGGACTGAAGAGATGAACAAACTCAAGATTTGGAAGAGAGAGCACAGGGTGAGCACTCTTGATCTCGGAATATAGTTCCGGAAGGGGGTTGTCGGCTGGTTGTGACTTCCGTGATTGGAATCTGTTGCGACTGTGCCGTTCGCTTTTGCTCCGCGGAGATTTTGAAGATCGTGCCAGTCCGAAAAATTTGTGCGGCTGGCGTTTTTTTCGGGTTGGTAGTTTGTCCCGATTTCGCTCTGCAAAGACCTCAAAAATTAGTTTGATTCAGTGCCCATGTCAGCTCACAAAAGTTGAATTTTGGTTTTTTTAAATAAAAAAATTCATAATTAACTAAATTTTAACTTAAAGGTATTAACATGAAATAAGAGTTTTAGAATTGGAAGGAACAGAAATGTCTAAAGAGAACGAGAAAGTTGAAAAATTTGAGAAAGTAGAAAAGAAAGCGCATGACGGAAAGAAGCACCTGACGATCGCGATGCAGGGAGGAGGAGCTCACGGAGCGTTCACCTGGGGTGTATTGGACCGTCTTTTTGAAGAAAGTGACATTGTCGTAGAGGGAGTTTCCGGAGCAAGTGCCGGGGGTATGAACGCAGTTTGTACGGCCCAAGGCATCATGGAAGGCGGAAACGATGGTGCTCGAAGGATGCTGAAGAAATATTGGAAGATTACTTCCGAGGCAGGAAAAACCAGTATTTTTAAGCCGGGCGTTCTGGACGTGTTGGCCGGAAAGTACACCATGCACAATTCTCCGGGATTTGTTTTTTATGATTTCCTTTGCAAAGTCTTTTCCCCATACCAGTTGAATCCGTTGGGAATTAATCCGTTGAAGGATATCGTGAAAGAGCTGTTTAACTTCGACAAATTAAATGAGTTTGACGGTGTAAGAGTTTTCCTGTCAGCGACTCATGTTTACACAGGAAAGATAAAGATATTCAGCAACATACGCAAGGAGCTGAGTGTGGACACAATGTTGGCGACCGCCTGTCTTCCGACTATCTTCAATGCCGTTATGGTAAAAGGAGAATATTATTGGGACGGCGGATACACTGGTAATCCTGTTATGTATCCTCTTATCTACGACTGCGAGCCGGATGATATTATGTTGATTAAGCTGAATCCTACTCACAGGAATAGGCTTCCTGTAACGGCGGGCGAAATCGGTGATCGTATGAACGAGATCACAAACAATACTTCCATCATGAGGGAGATGAGGTCCATGCATTTCATCCGTGAATTGATGGATAAGAAAATTATCGAACCGGGTACAATGAAGAAGATGAACATTCACTTGATCGAAGACGAAGAAGTTTTCCAGGATTTGGGTTGGTCTTCCAAGTTGAACACGGACGAAGAATTTTTGAAGCATCTGTTTGATGCCGGACGTGTTGCCGCTGACAAGTGGATGGCTAAAAACTACGATAAAATCGGTAAAGAAACGACGGCTTCAATTGTTGAAGAATTCGTTTAATACAAGAAGGGAATTTTTCCCTTCTTATTTTTATGGAGATGGGTATGCCTGTTGTTGATAGTATTTTTTATATTTTAGCTTTCGGTCTGGCGTTTTCGTTAGTGGGGCTGGGCATCTTTTTATCTAATAAAGTTTTTAAGTTGGTGGATTTGACCTGCGAGTCCAGCTTTGCGTTGGGTGCTTGCGTTTATGGTTCCATGGTATTAGCGGGGATGAACCCGATGATTGCGATAATAACCTCGATGTTTTTGGGGTATATTGCGGGAGCTATCACGGCTTCTTTCATTAATTACATAAAGTTGGATGCAATTGTAGCTAGTTTGCTGACAATAGGGGGATTGCAGTCCTTGCTGACGAAGTTGGTGGAAGTAAGGAGAGTTAATTCGTTCACTGTATTTGGAAATTTATCTCCGATCAGTAATTTTATCCTCGTTCTGATGATTGTCTGCGTGGTTTTGTTTTTGTTTTACAGACTGATGATTTCGGAATACGGACTTTCCATGAGGATTTACGGAGACGGTGAAATAATTACCGAATCCATGGGAGTTAATGGTATCAGAGTTTTGTCTTTCGGATTAGGACTCGAGAACTTATTATGTGCCCTGGCGGGAGCTCTGGTTGCTCAAATGACCGGGGACTTCTCTGTTAACATGGGAAGCGGGTGCATAATTTTCGGTATATCGGCTATCATTTTCGGCAGTAAAATATTCAACAGCACGAATATAAAAACAGCGGTTATCGGGACGTTTTTAGGTGCGGTGTGCTACCAGGCAGCAATAAAGCTGGTAGTATCGAAAGAATTGATCGGTGTAGGTGATGAATACACTAACGTGCTGATGGCAATAACCCTGATCATGCTTGTTGCATTGAAACGAAGTAATTATACCGACGATACCAGAGAAAATTGAGAGGAGTGAGCCATGATAGATGTGGAAGATGCATTCGTTGTGTTTTATGCGGGTACTCCGCTGGAGAGGGTTGCTCTAAGAGGAGTGAGGTTTTCGGTTCAAGACGGAGAAGTTGTTTCTGTTTTGGGAAATAACGGAAGCGGTAGAAGCACGCTGTTGAGATTTTTAGCCGGTCATATCCGATTGAGTTTCGGAAGATTATGGTACAACAGCGTTGATATTACAGCGCAGTCTCTGTATTCCAGATCAAAGATAGTTTCCTCGGTATTTTCTGATAGCGATGTTTGTACTGCCGGAAATTTGACTGTGTTGGAGAATTTAGTTTTGGCGTCCATGAGTCATCAGCCGAAAAGCTGGGTAAGAGAGGCTATCCGGGACGATATGGAAGACAGATTTTACGCACAGTTAAGGAATCTGAACTTTATGGAAATGGAAGATCTGTTGCACGAGCCGGTCAGTAATATTCCGAAGCCCTATAAACAAGTGTTGGCTCTGTTGATTGCAGTTATTAAGGGGGCAAAAGTTTTAGTTATTGATGAACACTCGACTGGGTTGGATGTGGAAGCTTCCCGCGCTCTCTTGGCTACCACGAGTAAGATAATTAAATCGAAAAAAATTACGACGATTATGGTTGTTAACGATCTGGATTTTGCTATGAAACACTCGGATAGACTGGTGGTTCTGAATTATGGGCAGGTGGTTGCAAACATATCGGGAGAGGAAAAGAAAAAGATAAAAATTGAAGATTTATATTCAACATTCAATAGGAAGCCGAAAATTTCCGATAAAAAAACGCCAGTTAGTGTTTGATATTTTCGCCATCTTATGCGATGATACCGACGTCTGGAGTTTTCGGAGTGTGGCTCAGCCTGGTAGAGCACAGCCTTCGGGAGGCTGGGGTCGGAGGTTCGAATCCTCTCACTCCGACCAGTTGAGCAGAGAAAGCAAAGAACATGAATATGTCCCTGAAATCTAGAAAAACAGTTATGATGGTTTCCGGAGTTGCCGTTGTGGTGCTGGGAATTTTGGGTTACGGTTTTTTTTCAACTGAGGATCCCGAGATAAAGGAAGGTCCTCAGAGCGTCATAGTCAGCAAAGCGGGATTTGGTTCTGTCGAAAGATATATAAACACGATTGGTACTTTGGTGCCGTGCGATTCCGTAGATTTAAAGTCGGAAGTCAACGCGAAAGTGGATGAAATCCTGTTTAGCGACGGCTCTATCGTCAAGAAGGGTGATTTGTTGATTCAATTCGACGAATCTCAGGCTCAAGCGGAGGTAAAGGAGGCCGAGGCTCACTATCGCCAAAAGAAAGTTGAGTATGAATTGCTGGAAAAGCTTGCCGGCAAGGGGGCAGCCGCAAAAATCAAAAAGGAAGAGGCCTTTTCCAACATGCAGATGGCCTCGGCCAAGCTGAATTCAGCAAAAGTGAATTTGGAAAAGCATAGGATTTTAGCTCCTTTCGGAGGGATGATAGGAATAAAAAACATAAGCATCGGACAATACATTCAGTCGGGTATGGATCTGGTAAAGCTGGTGGACAACCATCCGCTGAAGGTTGATTTTTCCGTGGCGGAAGTCGATATCGACAAAATTTACGTAAGTCAGGAGGTAGATATCTATGTCAGTGGAGACGCATTTCAAAGCTACTCGGCTAAAATCAGCGCGATAGAGCCGGAGAGCGACAAGGTCAGCCATTCTTTCAAGGTTCGCGCGATTCTTGATGTGCCGGAAGAAATAGCGATGAATTCTCAAATTTTAAAGCCGGGGCGATTTGTCAAGGTTCGCATTACCGTCAACGAAGGAGAGCAGGGGATAGTAGTTCCTGAGAGTGCCGTTGAGAAGTCCGGCAATGAAAATATGGTTTATATCGTTTCGGATGGTATGGCGATTCGGCGTTTGGTTACCACAGGTATGAGAAAAGACGGAAATGTCGAGATTGTTACCGGGGTTAATGAGGGCGATCTCGTGATCACTAAAGGGAAAGAGGGAGTTAGCGACGGTCATGCCGTTAAAGTTCATGACGAATTCAGTTCTTCGGAAATCATAAATGCTTACAAAGCGTATCGGGGGCAAAACGGAGCGGGAAACAGTAAAACAGAATCTGGAAAAAAGTAGTTACAGTGTTCGGAGAGAGGGAGTGGGCATATGGGGTTAACGGAAGTTTGTATCAAAAGACCGGTGTTTTCTACGGTTTTGACTTTGTTAATTGTCATTATCGGGTTGGTGTGTCAATGGCAGCTGCCCGTTCGTAAGGATCCGAAAATTGAAAAGTCCATGGTTACTGTGACTGCAGAGTATCGCGGTGCCAGCCCGCAAGCTGTGGAAAATCAAATAACAAAAGTGCTGGAAGAACATTTTTCCACGATCGCCGGGGTCGAGACGATGACGTCCAGCAGCAGAAATGACGAATGCGAAATAACTTTGGAATTTGAATCGACGCGAAATCCTGATGCTGCAGCATCTGACGTGAGGGACAGGTTGGCGATGGCGAAAGTTTATCTGCCGAATGGAAATCCTGAGCCGACAATCAGTCGCAACGATCCTGATGACAAGGGAGGCATTGTTATAGCTTTCACCAGCGATAAAATCAGCGTGGATGACCTCCATGATTACATTGACCGCTACATTAAGTCGAAATTCGAGGTTATTCCCGGTGTCGGTAAGGTGGTGCCGTCCGGGGGAAATGTGAAAAAAATGAAGGTGTTTCTCGATCCGCAGCGTCTTGCGGCCTACGGGTATACTCCGGCGGATGTTTATGATGCCCTGAAGAATCAGCATATTCAGCAGCCTTGCGGTCGGTTGGTGAGTCGAGACCGAGAGTACATGCTGGTTCTGGATGGGGAATTCTATAATGCCAAGGAGATGGACGAAGTCATTATTCCGAGTTTGAGCGGCAAGGAAAGCATCATAAGAATAAAGGACGTCGGGCATTCAGAGTTGGTTCCCGAGGACAAAAGATCGGGATCTTGGTTCAATGGTCGTGAATGTGTGGTGCTGACGATTACCAAGCAGGCGAATGCGAACCCCGTTGATTTGAGCGCCAAGGTGAAGAAGGCCATGCCCGAGATAGAGGAGTTGCTCCCGAGCGGGACAAAAATGGTGATCGCAATGGATGATGCTCGGGATATCAGTGCTTCCATGAAAAACGTGTACCGCGCGATTTTTGAAGCGACTTTTTTGGTCATTGTTGTTGTATTCCTCTTCTTGTGGTCTTTCCGAGCGACTTTGATTCCTATCGTCACTATACCTGTCTCTCTTTTGGGGACATTTGCCCTGCTTGCTTTGTTTGGGTTTTCCATAAATACCTTCACTTTGTTGGCTATGGTGCTGGCGGTGGGTCTGGTTGTAGACGACGCAATTGTTGTTCTTGAGAATATTCACAAGCATATGGAAAAGGGGCTCGATAGAATGAAGGCCTCGCTCGTTGGGTCGAATGAGATCTTTTTTTCGATTGTTGCCATGACCCTGACTCTGGCGTCGGCTTATATTCCGATAGCGTTGACTCCGGGAAATTTGGGCAGAAGTTTCCGTGAATTCGCGTTGACTCTGTCGGGGGCAGTCATTATTTCTGGATTTGTTGCGTTGACCTTGTCTCCGATGATGTGTTCACGACTTTTAAGCCGCAGTCGAAAGGAAAAAGCTACGGGATATTTCAAAGAGTTATCTGATAAGCAAGACGAGATTCTGGAAACCATCGATAAGAAATATTATAACGCGCTAACCTGGACTCTGAATCACAAGGTCATTGTTTTGTCCGTGGGGTTTGTAGTTTCGCTGGTTGGAATTTTTGCCGCTTGTTATATGCCGTCTGAAAGCAAACCAATGGAGGATCAGTGCGTTCTCAGCGTTGATGGAAACGCCCCTACAGGGTCCAGCTTTGAATTCGTCAAGGAAAATGCCATGAGGGTTGACGAAGTTTTGAAGAAGACCCCTTATGCTGAAAACCGGTACATAAATGCAGATCCGACTAAAATCGAAGGCGGAATTTTACTCAAGGATTGGAGCGAGAGAGATCTGAACACCAAGCAGATTTCTGCAAAGATGACTTCGCTGTTGAGGGAGGTTCCGGGGATTCGTTGCAGAGTTTCTGCAGGGGCGAGTAGTGCGGATAAACCGGTTGTTCGTTTTGTTCTTCAAACTAATCAGGACTATGAGTATCTTGAGAAATACGGGAACCCGTTTTTAAGTTACGTTTACTCGAAATGTCCTTGGTTTACGTCGGTATTTACTTCGTTAGTTCCGAGACAGCAGGAGTATGTAATAGAAATCGATCGCGGTAAAGCGTCCTCGTTGGGGGTTACCGCTCGTGACGTTGCCAGCACTATCAGCTGTTTGATTAAGGGAGAGAAAGTCGGTTGGGTTCCTAGAGAATCCAAGCGTGATGAAATGTTTATCCAGGTGGAGCAGGACCAGCGCCGATCGATTGAGGATCTTGAAAATATCTTCATAAAGTCGAAATTACATACCGGAGCGCAAAAAGACGAACAGCGTATGGTTCCGGTTACTGATTTGATCAAAATAAGAGAAAATTTCTCTCCGAATAATATGTTCCACTATAATAAGATGCTCGCAGTCAGTGCAGAGGGGCATTTGGCTGATGGGGTGAGTTTGAGCGAAGCGATTGAGGGATTGAATAAGATCAAAAGTACGAAATTGCCGTCGACGATTCAGTTATCGTTTTCAGGCGCGACCAAAACTTATCTGGAAGAGAGTTCTTTGGTTGTATTTATTTATGCTTTGGCCTTGATTTTCGTTTATCTTATTCTGGCGGCGCAGTTTGAGAGCTTTATCGATCCGTTTATCATTATGTTCAGTGTTCCTTTCTCGATTACGGGGGCGTTGGTCATATTGTGGATTATTCCGGATGGTACCTTAAACATTTATTCCAAGATAGGTTTGGTTACTTTGATAGGTCTTATTACGAAACACGGAATTTTGATAGTTGATTTCGCGAACCGAGCGCGTGCAGCGGGCAAAGAAGCCTTTGATGCGGTGCGAGAGGCGTCTTATATGAGATTGCGTCCGATTTTGATGACGACTTTCGCGATGGTGATTGGAAATATTCCGCTTGCTTTTGCTACCGGAGCAGGTGCGGCAGCTCGCCGTCAGATCGGATGGTCTATAGTCGGTGGTATGTCGATCGGGACACTGTTTACCTTGTTCATCGTGCCGATAGTTTACTTTTTGTTCTCAAGATTTAGAGAAGTTAATGCGGAACTTTACAAATAATGGATTTTAGGTGCGTTAAATGCCTGTTGCTGGGATTTGTTTTTTTGTTCGTTGATCAAGCAGTTTCGGGTAAAACTTCGAGTAACGCCGAGCGTACTGAGGATAGGGCATCTCAAAATAAGAAGAGACAGGATACCCTGAAAAGGCTGGCGAAGTTGAAAGTCAGTTACGTGGCGCCGGCAGGTGGGGTAGATGCAAATTTTCGCAAGGAGTACCTGAAAGATATTCGAAAGTTCGGAGTGTCAATTCCGAACGAAGCGTTTGTTAACAAGAATATTTGCAGATTTTCCGATACCGATTCCAATAGATTGCTTAGGCTCAAACACAGTATAAATTCGGATTCGAAGATAATTTGGGCTATGCGGGGCGGATTTGGTTCTTATAAACTGATTAATTCCCTGAAAAATCTTCCTGATCCGAAAAAAAAGAAAGTTCTGATAGGATTCAGCGACATAACCGCGTTGAATCTATACGTTTCGCAAAATTGGAAGAATTGGACGGTGATACACGCTCCGATGATAGTTCATCTCGCTAAAGATCAATATCATCATCCGAGTTGGAATATGTTGTTGGATATCCTCGAGAATAAAATTTCGCAGTATAAAATGACAGTTTTGTCTCCTCTGAACAAAGCAGGTGAAAAGGCGAAGATTGGTAAGATTCGCGGTAAACTTACCGGCGGAAATTTAACATTGATCGAGTCCGGCTTGAAAACGAGTTGGGAAATAGACACCGACGATAAGATTTTGTTTATCGAGGATTGTCACGAAACTGCGCCGAGCATATATCGATCCATGCATCATTTGAAGGAAGCGGGAAAATTATCCAAAGCGAAGGCTATAATTTTCGGGCATTTTGTCGGCGTTTCCGAATACAAAAAATATTTGAAGCATTTCGCAAGCGAGTCGAACATTCCGATGTTTATCACTGATCAATTCGGACACGGGAAAAATAATCTTCCGTTGGTTTATAACGCGGACGGCTGTATAGAAGGTAATTCGTTGACGGTGAAGTTGCCGAGAAACAGATAGAATTTTGAGAAAACAACAGCACCCCGCTCGGAGGCGCGCTTTATTCCTAAAAATAGATTGCAAACTGAATCGATTTTTTTATACTAGTGTAAGATAATTTTGCAGAGGACATAATGTTTAGGGGGTATATTGCTGCGGTAGTAACTCCGTTCAAAGGCGGCAGGATAGATTTTGATTCTTTCGGAAGGCATATCGAGTGGCTGGAGGGTTCGGGAATTTCAGGGATTGTGGTTTGCGGATCTACAGGGGAATCTCTTGCGCTGTCCTCTCGAGAACAGAAGGAACTGATCCAGTTTGCAAGCGAAGTTGTTTCAGACAAGCCCGTTTCGAAAAAAATAAAGTTGATCGGTGGAGTGATTTCTCCGTCGACCGAAACCTGCTTGAATCTTATGAGAAATTCCGAGGAGTATGTCGACGGATTTTTGTGCATCTGTCCTCTTTACATAAAACCAAGTCAGATGCAGATTGTCGCGCATTTTTCCAAGTTAAGCGCGAGTACGTCGAAGCCGATAATTTTGTATAACAATCCGTCTCGCGTCGGGACGAGTATCGAGAGGTGCGCTTTTGATTCTCTCGTAAAATTGAAAAATATTGTCGCGGTCAAAGAATGTTCTCGCGATTTGTCCAGATTCATTTTGTGGCGTAAGGATTTAAGCCGGGATTTCGATTTTCTCACGGGCAACGACGACAGTGCGTTCGGAGCCCTTGCTATGGGGGCGGTAGGGGTGATTTCCGTAAGCGCAAATGTCTGCCCGCAGCTTTGTGTTTCTGCTTATGATTCGTTTGTGCGTGGAGATATGACTTTATTCGAGAGGTATCGAGATGTTTTGGCCTCTTTAAATTCTGTTATGTTTGCCGAACCGAGTCCCGCTCCGGCGAAATATGCCTTGAAAAGGTTAGGAATTGTTGCCTCTGAGGAAGTTCGCGAGCCGCTGACTTCGATCAGCGTAGATCTTAGAAGGAAGATAGACGAGTTTTTGGAAAAAGTGAATTTTGAAGAGATAAAACAATGTCGAAGTATAAAGAAATCGGCGTAAATCGAAAAGCGCATTATGATTACGAAATAACTGATACTTTAGAGGCGGGGATTGTGCTGTTCGGCACGGAGGTCAAGTCTCTGCGCAGCAATAAGGTGAATCTCACCGATTCCTATGCCGGACTGACAGCCGACAGCGAGGTTTTTCTATATCAAATGGGCATTCCGAAATATTCCATGGCGAATTTGACGAATCACGAGCCGAAAAGAAATCGAAAACTCCTTCTGAAAAAAAGAGAAATCCGAAAATTGATCGGCGTTTTGAAAAAAAGCGGCTATTCGTTGATTCCGTTGAAAATATACTTCAACGAAAAGGGTTTTGTGAAAATTTCCCTGGGTCTCGGAAAAGGAAAGAGAAATATAGACAAGCGCGAAACCATCAAAGAGCGAGAGTGGAACCGCGAAAAATCCAGAATTTTGAAAAACAATTTCCGATAAATTGAAAAAATTCGGATTTTTCTGTCGTTATCTGATTCAGAAAAGAAGTTGATAATTGGCAACAATTATTTGCAGAATGATTTCGGCCGATCGAAGAAGTTGGAGAAGAAGAGACACCCAGGACTTTTTGTACGTGAACGTAAGCACAAGAAACTTCCCGATCGCCTCGGCTTTCTATTGAGGAGACCGGGTTTGATGTTCATTGAATTATCTTAAAGTCTCTCTCTTCTTTCGGCCTCTTTTTTTCGGAGTCTCTTCTTCAGAATCTGCCTTCTTTTTCCTTTTTGCTGCAGGAGACTCTGGATCTTCGGATTCTTTCGAAGCCGGCCTTTTTCTTTTGCAGCTTTTTTTCGGCTTTGCATCAGCTTCATCGGACGATTCCGACTCGTGAGATGATTTATCCTTGAATCGCATGGTCAGTCGGGCGCGGCCTTTACTGTCGTAACCTTTGAAGAGAACTTTGACCTCGTCGCCTTCGGCCAGCACATCCGAAACATCTTCAACGCGTTCATCCGCAATCTCGCTGACGTGGACCAATCCTTCGCGAGTTCCGTAGAAATTCACGAAAGCCCCGAATTCCATGATTTTCACGACTTTTGCGTTGTAAACAGTTCCCGGCTCGGGATCGTAGGCGATTTCCTTGATCATGTTCACAGCTTTTTCCAAAGAGGTTCCGCAAGCAGACGCAACTGTGACATTCCCGTCGTCATCGATATCGATTTTCGCTCCCGTTGCGTCGATAATTTCGCGGATAACTTTCCCTCCGCTGCCGATTACTTCACGAATTTTGTCCTTTGCTATCGCGAAAGTCACCAATCGAGGTGCGTTCTCGTTCAACTCTTTTCTTGGCTCGCTGATGCCTTTGGACATTTCTCCCAAGATGTACAAGCGACCGTCTCTCGCCTGTTTCAACGCTTTTTCAAGAATATCAAAAGTGACGCTGGTGACTTTGATATCCATCTGCAGCGCGGTAATTCCGTTTTCCGTTCCCGCAACTTTGAAATCCATGTCGCCCAGATGATCTTCCTCCGCCATAATGTCGCTGAGAATCACGTAATTGCCGTCGGAATCGATTACCAAACCCATTGCGATTCCCGCGACCGCGCTTTTCAGAGGAACTCCAGCATCCATTAAAGACAGAGATGCTCCGCAGATCGTCGCCATCGATGAAGATCCGTTGCAGGCCAAAACCTCGGAAACCACTCTGACCGCGTACGGAAACTCCTCTTTCGTCGGCAAAACCTGACTGACCGCACGCCACGCCAATCTTCCGTGTCCGATTTCACGGCGTCCCGGTGAGCCCAAGCGACTGATCTCTCCGACTGAGAACGGAGGGAAGTTGTAGTGCAGCAAAAATCTCTCACTGTATTCGCCTGTTAATCCGTCCACCAACTGCTCGTCCTGAGACGTTCCCAAAGTAGTGACCGCCAGAGCTTGAGTTTCTCCTCTGTTGAATACCGCGGAACCGTGAACTTTCGGCAACACGGAAACTTCCGTGCTGATAGGACGAATATCCGTCGAGGAACGGTCGTCAATTCTCTTTCCCGTGGACAACAACTTGTCGCGCATGAAACGCGAGCAAACTTCCTTGAACATTTCCTCGATGAAATTCTCTGAAAATTCCTCTTCGCGGTCTGCAAAATGAGCGACAGCCGCCTCGCGGACCTTCGCCATTGCTTCCAATCTTTCATGCTTAGAACCCTGCGCATAGGCTTCCTCGATATCCGACAGAAAGTTCGCCGTAATCTCTTCGATAACGGCGTCGGAGTCTGATTCTTCCGACACTTCCCAGGGATCTTTTGCTGCCTCTTCTGCCAATTCCGTAATCATTTCGATAACCGGCTGGTAAGACTCATGCCCGAATTTCAAAGCTGCGAGCATTTCTTTTTCGGTCAGCTGATTCGAGCCCGATTCAACCATCAGTACACCCTCGGAAGATCCCGCGATAATTAAATTCAAATTTGAGTCGTGCCCGACTTTCGGATTTAAAATAAACTCACCGTTTTCGTATCCGATACGGGCCGCGGCGATAGGTCCGAGAAACGGAATTCCCGAAATTGTCAGGGCCGCAGACGCTCCGATGATGGAAAGAATGTCAGGATCATTTTCTCCGTCGAAACTCAAAACGGTACAAATAACCTGAGTTTCATTTTTGAAATTCTTGTGGAACAAAGGCCTGATAGGGCGGTCAATTAACCGCGAAACCAAAGTTTCGTGCTCGGACGGACGTCCTTCTCTTTTTATGAATCCTCCCGGAATTTTTCCGGCGGCGTAGGCCTTTTCTATGTAGTTAACCGTCAAAGGGAAAAAGTCGACTTCGGAATTAGCTTTCTTTGCGGCAACGACAGTACACAAAACCATTGTGTCGCCGTGTCTTACAACAACCGATCCGTCAGCTTGATTTGCCCAACGGCCTGTCTCTATAGATAATGTCCCATCACCCCAGGCAATCTCTTTCTTTACTTCCATGACTTTTTCCCTGTTAAATTATCTTCTCAAACCTAATGCCTTGATGAGTGCCGCATATCTTTCGACGCTCTCACTTTTGAGGTAATCCAATAATTTTCTTCTCTTGCTGACCATTGCCAAAAGTCCGCGCCTTGAGTGGAAATCTTTTGGATGAGCAATCATGTGTTCACCAAGAGAATTAATTCTCGAGGTTAAAATTGCTACTTGTACCTCAGGTGAACCAGTGTCACCTTCGTGTCTCGCGAATTTCGCGATAAGGTCTTTTTTTTCAATCGACATCTTTTCTCTCCTAATTTAAATACATTTTGACGGCGGTAACCAATCCGTCCGCAGAAACAAAGCAAACTCCGCAAAATTCCCCGATTTCATTGTCGAACAATTTTACATTCGACGAAAGAATTTCCGACTCCGCGAGCTGAACCGACAGCCCATTCTGCAACCTGGATACGCAATCTTTTTCCAAAAACAAGGCCGGGATGTCGTCCAGCGGACTCTCCAGAGGAATCAAATCACGATCCAACTCGCTAGTATCTACTATTTCCGCTAATTTTTCCAGTGAAATCGCTCGATCTATCGAAAAAAAACCGGATTTTAGCCTTCTCAGCTCCTTTACATAGCATAAACTGCTTAATTTTTGAGCGATATCAACGGCCAAAGTGCGAACATAAGTTCCTTTTGAGCAGCGAACTTGAAATTTCGCGCGATTATTTTCAAAAAATTGCAGCAATTTCAAATCGTGGACAAAAATTTTTCGGGAAGGAATTGCTACGGACTTGTTTCGGCGAGCCAAATCGCAGGCGCGGTGTCCGTTAATTTTTATGGCGGAAAATTTCGGGGGAATCTGCTCCACCTCTCCTAAAAATTCGGGAAGAATTTTTTCAATTTGATCTTTTGTCGGAATAATTTCCGTGGTTTCCGTAATCTCTCCCGTTTCATCATAAGAATTCGTGCTTGCCCCGAAAATGACTTCGAACTCATATACTTTTTCGACATTTTCAATGAATTGGATAAATTTTCGCGCGCGTCCCACCGCGATGGGGAGCACTCCCGTCGCGAACGGATCGAGAGTTCCCACATATCCCGTTTTCTCCTTCAGAATTCTTCGAACCTTCACCATTGCGAGATTTGAAGAAATTCCTTTCGGTTTATCAAGACAAATCCATCCGTCTGTCATATTCATTCCGTTTCCCAGGTTGCCACCGAGATTTAACCACAATTCGCGGGCGATATTAAGCGCATTGTCCAAAAATAAACGACGTCTGAAAAATATTTGCACTCGGAATTATTTGATTTCGAGAGCAAAACGGCTAGTCTCTCTTTAGCAGAATGTGTCCGCCGACCACTTTATTCAGATCCGTAGGATAAATTTCTCCATCTTCGCTTATTGCATAAATTTTAAATCCGAATTCCTTTAAGCTACGCACAGCTTCTAAGTTATGAAGTTCGTCTTTTTCGTAATCCAAAACAATTTTGATTTTCGGAGAATGCTTGATAATTCGCAGCGCTCCGTTGATTGCGGCGGCCGCGTCTTTTTTTCTGCTGATTCTCAGAAAATTTATATTCTGTAAATTCGGATACAATTCGTCCAAGGTTGTTACCTTTACTTTTAAAGCATTGTATCCTTTTTCCAGCGCGTAATCGGAAGATACAATTGTTCCGTATTCGGGCGATTCGTCGTTTTTGAAAACCAAAAGTCCGTCGTAAGATTTGTCGGATATCGCCACTGTCTCAGTAAATACTCTATGCTCAAATTTGTTGGATTTGGCACTTAATTCTATTGTGTTGTTGTACTTTTCAAACGGATTTAATATGTATATCCGCCCCGACTGAGAAATTAATTTAGCGATCAAAAGTTGTTGCACACCGATGTCCTGGCTTACGTACAACACCGTATCTCCCTTCCGCAGGTTCTTATTGAAGTACGAAATAATGTCTTTTTCCCTGACCTCGTTATTTATTTGGTCATACGAGAAGATATCGCTGTTTATCTTGATTTTTATATCATCGAAAATTACCTTTTCCTGCACGTTTTGCAAGTCGGATGAGCCGTTATTAAGAACAGTCCTGCACTGCTTTCGGTAACAAGAAATTGCAACAATCAGGGCTATCAAAATAATCACGGTAACAAAAGCATATCGCAAAGCTTTGCTTTTTAGGTCTTCAGAAATTTCCTTCATACTGCATACTCCCAGCTAGTCTGTACTCTATCAGATATAGGTTAACATAAAGTTAATAATTTTTACCAAGCTTCATCTATTTTTATTTTCACAGATTTTTTCCTATTCTTGATAATAATAAACTCGTCGTAAATTTTCGAAATTTGATAGCCACCGACAGAATCTCCCTCGTGAAAAGGCTTTCCGTTTATGTATGCGGTGTCATAGTGCAGTATTCCGTTGAGCTGATAATTTTTGATTTTTTGCAGATCAAATATTTCGGTGAATTCTTCATTGTCGATTTCGGCCGCCTCGGCTTTATTTGCATCGCACTTATTTATGTGGAAATATTTCTGTAGGTCGGCCGGGGGATAGAAAACTCTGAAGCTAAGTGAAACCTGTAAGAATTTTTTTAAGTTTTTGATTTTAATTTCATCGAAAGAAATTATTCCGCAGAGGTCTGTCCGTAGTTTATTCAGCAGAATGTAGAAATTTTGTTCGTTGTTAATTTCGAATTTTAATTTAAATTTTTCGGGAGAAATTTCTTTGAATAAGACAGACGTAATAGAAAATTCTTTAAAAATCTCGGAGATATTTCGTTTCAGATTTTTATTTTTTTGAAATATTTTTTTCTTGGTTTTCAGAAATTTTTTTGTATTTGCATTTTTTTTAAGTTCGTTCATTTTTGCTTTTCGAATTTCCGCCGCAGCCAAAATTTTGTCATAATTTCGGATTTTAAAATTTTGATATCCCAGTATCGCGACCAAGACAAACATAATTATAGAAAGATCCCTCAATTTAATTTTAGCCATAGTACAGCCTCTGCAATTTGATCGGATCCCAACTTTTCATAAGACGAATCATTTGCGCAATCTATCTTGATATTTCTTATGTTTTTTAATTCTTTTATCCTCCTTAAAGATAATTTCGTTTTGATTTTTGCAAAATTGCTGTCCAGCTTCATAGCTTGAATTTTTATGTTGTTTTGTTCGCAAAATTTTGAGATTTTATTCCAGTTTAGGTTATCGTTTAAGTTAAAAAGTAAATCCATTAATGAGTCGTAATTTTTTGATGACATATAGATCGAGAAATTTTCGGTTTTGATTTTGTTGTTTTGGTTTTCCGGATGATAATTTTGATTATAAATTTTGCAGGAGTTATACAACACCATCGAAGCCAGAACAAAAATAATTATCCGCAAAGAACAGAGAAGCAGATTGTGTTTTTTTTGAAAAATAGGTTTTATATCGTTGCTTTGTTCCGCAAAATTTAAAATGTCATCGATATTAAGAAATTTCGCATTTTCTATCTCATCGATGGTGGAAAAAATTTTAGGAGAATTTATATTCAGTCTTTTCAGATACAGCTTTGTGCTTTCTAATTCTCCCGCAATATTTTTCGGAATGAATCGACTTAAAATGATTGCCGGGCCGCAGCCGACAATTATTCTGTAGCCTGCCCAATCGTGCCAACCCGCATAAATCCATTCGTCGGTAAAATCGATTTCCTTTCGGTTTAAAAGATAATCAGCAATTATATTTTCGATGAATACATAATTTTTCCAGCGGTCGCGAGTGACGATTTGCTGAAGATATTTCGGTGAACTTTTGAATATGTTTCGCCAATAAAGATGATAGAAATCCGTACCGTATTTTATTTTATAACGTAGAATTTTTAACGCTTCAAATATTGAACAATTTTGCAGTAGCTCCATCGAAAATACGGTGACATTTTTGTCGAGAACGGCGAGATCATCTCGAGAAAATTTTTGGTGATTTTGTTTTTCTCCGATGATATTCATTGACGGATCACTCCTATATAATTGTAGAGCGGAAGGAACAAGCTACTCAAAATAAAAATGAAAATTCCTCCGGTAAAAAGAGTCAGTCCGATGCTGAGAGATCTCCCGAAAAGTTCTAATTCACGAATAATTTCTTTGTACAGTTCGTCCGATATGTGCCGCATGCTGTCCGGTAAATTATTTCCCGATTCCCCTACGTAAAGAGCTGTTGATATGGATTGAGAAATATACTTCGATGACGAGAATGTTTCGAAAATTTTGTGTCCCGAGAGAATTTTAGATCTGATCTTTTCAAGATCATTTTTTATGTCTTCGATTTCAACCGAGTCAATTCCGAGTTCCAAAGATTTCATAAAATCTAATTTTGAATTCAGCGCGATTTGCAAAATTTTGAAAAAATTCCAGAGGACGATTTTTTTTAAAATGCTGCCGATTTTCGGAATCGATAATAAATAGTTTTGTAATTTTTTTCTGAATTTTTTTAGTGCCGAAAAACAAATTATGCAGGAAAAAAACACAGAGACAATTATTGTAAAAATTGCGCCGAATACAGGAAGATAATTTACGGCGAAATTGGTTAGTATGGGGATTTCTCCGCCGTTGGTATCGTTCAAAAGCGAGATCACCTGTGGGCCTAAAAATACCACGCAAACCCATAAGATGATGATCGCGATAAGAGTAATAAATACAGGGTAGGCGAGGGCGGATTTTGCTTTTTCTTTCCATTCATTTTTTAATTTCAGAAAGGCCAAAATGTTTGCGATGATTTCGGACAGATTCCCGGTTTTTTCTGCAGAATTTAAAAGTCCGGAAATGACGCTGTCGAAAATAGAATTTTTAAAAGCTTCGTTTAGTGACTGTCCGTTTTTCAGTGAGTCGGAAACTTCCAATAATTTTGCGTTTAGAATTTTATTGTTTTGGGAATCCGCGAATGTGTCGATGGCTTCGTTAATTTTCAATCCGCATTTCAGTTGAAAATCTACGTGCATGAAAAACATAAGCAATTCTTCCAACGATATTTTTGACGAAACTCTGTGTACCTTCGCGATATCAATCGGAATTAATTCCTTTTTGCAGATGGTTTTGTAGGCCACGCTGTCGCTGTCGGCAAGGACAACTCCGGACTTCTTTTTCCCTTTTTTGGAAAGGGCTTCGTATTTGAAAACTTTTACGTTTTCTTTTTTAGAGTGAGATTCATTTTCAAAACTTTTCATGTCCCAGCACCCTCTTTATTTCTTGGATATCCGTCAGATTTTTGCTGACGGCATTTTTGGCGGAAGTTTCGAAAGTTTTATCCAACTCAAAATTCAAATCGCCCGATAAAATTTTGTTTTTCAGCTGTTCGGAGAAGAAAACGTATTCACTGATCGGAAATCGTTCACGATAACCGCTTCCTTTTTTATATCTCACGAGTCTTTGCGAAAAAATTCCGATCAAGGAAGGAATAAAATCCGACAGATTTAACTTGAAATCTTGCAGGCGGCGAATGCCCTCGAGAGGCGTTGCCGCGTGCAAAGTCGCGATTACCAGCCGTCCCGTAAGAGATGCTCGTACAGCCATGGCAGCAGTGGATTCATCTCGAATTTCTCCGATCAGAATAATGTCGGGGTCTTGCCGCAAAATTGATTTTATTCCGTCGGCAAAAGTAACTATTCCCTCTTCCTGAATATCCAGTTGGCGAATGCCTTCGATTTGGTATTCCACGGGATCTTCCAAAGTCATTATGTTCAGGTCGGACGAATTCAGACTTTGCAGCAGCGAATACAGAGTAGTGGTTTTTCCCGCGCCTGTGGGACCGATGATCAGGAGAATTCCGTTGGGGTGAGAAATTGCTTTTTTCAGCCAACAAAAATCGTCGTAATCAAAATTTAATTCAGCCAAAGATTTTATTCCCGAAGATAAATCGAAGATTCTGATTACGAAATTTTCTCCGAAAATTCCCGGGTGAGTTGAAATTCTCAAGTCTATTATTTTTCCGGCGAGATGAATGCGAGTGTGTCCGCTTTGGGGACGGCGATTTTCCGTGATATCCAAGTTTGCGATGAGTTTCAGTCGCGATTGTATTCGATTCCATGATTCTTTTTCGATTATCTGAAAAGATTTTAAAATTCCGTCAATTCTGAACCTGACTCGAACTAAGTTTTCCATCGGTTCGAAATGTATGTCGCTGGCTTTCCGCTCCGACGCTTTAAAAATAATTTTGTTGAGAAGTATCAGCGGATTGAATTCCATTAATTCGCTGTCGCTTTTCATGATTTCGATAAATCTCAGAATTTCGCTTTCTTTTGCTATGAAAAATTTTACTTCGCGTTCCTTTTTTGGAGACTGATTTTTTATTTGAGACTCGTTCGGTTTGGTTCCGTTTGTTTGGGATTTGAATTTTATTTCCGATCGAATTTTATCTATTGCGACGATATCCCCTGGGTCGGCTATTGCAACTTTTATTGCGTTTTCATCTTCAAAAAATGCGATGGCGCAACACTGGACCGCAGTTTCAGTTTTCAGTAACTTCAGAGTTTCTTCCCTTATGTACAGGAATTCCAAACTGACTGTTTCGATGCGGTAAATTTCCGAAAGAATGTTTACTAAATCTTCTTCGGAGACCAATCCGAGTTCCACAGCTTTTTGTCCGAACAAACGATTCGATTTTTTATTTGCGATTGCGGAAATTTGTTCTTGGGAAACAAGTCCTCGTTCCAGAAAAATTTCTCCGATAACTTTGTTTTTCCTCATCTCACAATCCAAAAAAATTCACACAAAATCATTTCTTTAATTTTATCTGATATTGGTAAGCAAAGACTTAATTTTTGCTATAATTTCGGGAAAATGTTCAGTTGTGACATAGCTTCTGACAAAACAATTGCCGCCGAGATAGCCATGTTGATTGATCGGCGTCCTTTTACCATCGGGATTTTTACCATTGCCGAGCATCTGTTCAAATCTTCGGGGAGAAATCCGTAATGTTCTGATCCGACCATCAAAATATCGCCGTCCTGATATCGGAAGTCGTTGTGAGCAACGGAGACATCATTTGCTTCCATCGCGATTATCCTTCGTGCTGCTGATCTTTCGAGAAAAATTTCAAATGAGTCGTGAATTTCATAATCTGCCGTTTGGATGTAATCCATTCCGGCGCGTTTCAGTTTTGCATCATTGAAAATGAATCCGAAAGGCCGGATCAGATCGATGTGAACGCCGAGGCAGGAAGTTAATCGCAGCAAAGTCCCCGTGTTCTGCGGAATTTGCGGATGGTAAACGGCGAGACTGAGCATCGGCGCGGCGCTAATCTTCTGATTTTATCTCGTGCAAAAACCAGCGCGGATCTGAAGAATTGACCTTTCTGGAGAAAACCCAAACATCTGTTCGGGTGTCGACATAATCGGGACTTCCTTCCAAAATAGTTCCGTCCGCCGATCTTAAAGCCGTGGTTTGATCGGTAACAAATTTCACCGTGACGTAGATGTCGCCGTTGCTGACGTTGGCGTCGACTAATTCTGTTTCTGCAAACTGTAAAATACTTCCTTCGAGAGTTTCTTTCCGCTCTTTGCGATCGTCAATTGCCATGGAAAATGCCTTGAAAGTTCTCGGAGACAGCAGATCTTTCAAGGTAGACTTGTCTCCGTCGGCATAGGCCTTGAAAACCAGCTCAAAAACTTTCTCCGACTTTTTCAAAAAGTCCTCCTTGTCGAATCTCGGACAACTGCGGGAAATCGCCCTCAAAGTTTCCTTTTGTTCCTGAATTTCCTCAACTTCAGCTTCTTTTGCGGTCGGATCACAAAGACTTTCCTTTTTTATCTTGAACCCGATGTTTGCTCCGAGAATTTCGTTCAGCTTAACTAACAGGGCAAAAGTAAGTATCGCAAAAACAAGAGTGATCATGCCGGATTAGCTTCTCCTCTGGACTTCTCGAGGGAAGCAATTGCCGCGTCAAGTTCAACCTGGGAACAAAATCCGAGCAACACAGGATCTCTTGGCCTTAATTCACTCATGCGGGCATGCGTTCTTTCGCGAATAGACGCCACGGTGCTTTTTGTCGTGGACAGCAGCGAACAAATGGCGGAATCAGACATGTCCGGGTAATACTTGAGCAGCCAAGCGACAGCATCCGGACGTTCCTGCCTCTTCTTCAAAGGAACGTATTTCTTCTTGCCTTTTTTTCTTAGCTCAGGAATAGCGGATGTAGACAAAAGCAGCCGAGCATTCGGATTTTTCGAACATCTTTCGATTTCCTCAGCAGTCAACTGTCCCATTTTTACGGGATCAACTCCGATCATTCCGACAGACGCCTGTTCGTCGGCAAGGGCTTGAACTTCCAAAACGTGCAGGCCGCAAAACTGCGCTATCTGCTCGAAAGTCAACGCCGTATTTTCGATTAACCAAACTGCTGTGCCCTTTGGCATAATAGGTGCTGTTGTCATAATAAATCCACTCATTCTTTTCAGGGGCATTCTACAACTTTTGCTTCGGAATCTCAATAATATTGAACGGGGCAGGGGGATTTTTTAACTCGGAGCCTCAATAATATCAAGCTTGAATATGCAGAATTTTAGCAGCTCAGCTCCTTTAATTTTTCGGCGATAAATTCCGGCGCGTTAATCAGAGCTCGCTTTTTTTTGCTGTCGTAGAAAGCATGTTTCGTTTCGGCTTTGGACAGAATTTTTCCCGTTTCTTTGTCTTTGATTGCGTATTTTATTACCAGAAAATGATCGGCCTTCACCAACTCTGCGGTTATGATAATTTCCTGATCGAATCGGCAGGGACGGGAGTATTTTATCTTCAAACACACCAACGGAATTTGATAATTTCTGTCGTAAATCTCTTTGTAAGAAAAGCCCAATTTCTTTAAGAGCTGACAGCGGGCGTCTTCGTAATATCTGCAGTAATTCCCGTGCCACATGACACCTGTCAGATCGACATCGCAAAAATCAACTCTTCGAGTAATAACTTCCTGCATTTTCCGTTCCATTTCGCAACACTGCCACGATTATCCCGAAATTATTATAATATTCGGTTAAATTTTGTAAAATGAAATCGGAGTTTTTGTGGAAAGGAATAAGAAAAGAAAGCCTCATCCTCGTACTCTAACATCAGTTTTGCTTTCACCGATCCGCTCAGGTTTCATACATGGGGGCTGAGGGGCGGAAAAAATCCAAAATTAACAAAAATTCAGCCCCTTAACCCGTTCTGACAGAAAAATGCACATACCACGAGACGTTCTAAGCTGCCTGCTTTTTTCTTTGAGCTTCTTCTAACAAGGACACTATTTCTTCGAACTCTCCCTTGCGTGCAAAACTCAGAGCTGTCTCGCCGTCATCGTCTTTAACATTCAGGTCAGCTCCCCCATCCAGCAGTATCTTTATCATATCCGAGTCTCTGTTGACGGTTGCGGACATCAGAGCCGTTCGGCCATTCGCATCCTGAACATTCGGATCCGCACCATTTTTCAGCAACAGACCTGCCGTACCCAACCTTCCGTTAATAGCCGCGTGCATCAGCGCTGTTATGCCGTCTTTATCCTGAATATTCGGATCCGCACCATGCTTCATCAGCAATTCTGCCATATCCGAATTTCCATAATACGCTGCATGCAGCATCAGTGCCGTTTGGCCCAACTTATCTTGAGAATTTGGATTCACTCCGTAATCCAGCAACACACGCACCACACTTGAGTGTCTATTGCGGACCGCCATTATCAAAGCCGTGCTGCCTTTATCATCTTGAACATACGGATTTGCACCGCGCTCCAGCAGCTGCTTCGCTATATCTGAACATCCGAAGAAAGCCGCATACATCAGTGCTGAGTAACCCAACTCATCTTGAGAATCAGGATTGCCTCCCTGTTTCATCAGTAACTTCACTACTTCTGCACTCCCTTTCTCAAACATATCTAACTGCGAAAAAGGCAGCTTTTCTCCATCAGACGGCACACCCCCACCGGGAACACCCGCCCCACTTCCCCGCAAAGATTCGATCGTTTCCTTACGCTCATTATCAACCGCACTAAATAACGCAGATTCCAGCCTCGCGCCTCTCTTCAACAACAAACCTATCAAATCTATTTGAATCTGCCGTTTCCCTTATTTGTAGTGCCCCTTACATGATTTCAGGATGACTTTTTCTCCGTCTATTTCATACACAAGCCTGTCCCCATCAGTTATTCTTCTTGAATATGCCCCCTCTAAGTCTCCTATCAGGCGTTCCGGCCTTCCTAGACCTCTGAACGGATCAAGTTTAATATTTTCGACCAACACTTTCACTTTACTATAAATTTTCGGATCGTTTTTTCCCCAATTTTCGAGCTGTTGTTCAAAACTATTATCCGCAGCTATCTCCCATTTGTTTAATGAAGACTCTATTTCTACTTCTCTGCTGAATGAGTAATCCAACTGCTTGCTCCGACTTTCCAGAATGTTTTTAACAGATTCATAATTGTCGTCTGTTTTATTGCGCTTTTTAATTTTTTCGTTAACAATGTCCAGCGCAGTTTTATCGTAATTATTTTTGATAGAGACTTTCGCTCCCTTTTTTATCAACAGCTTCACCACGCGGACGTGACCGCTTTCTGCAGCAGCCATCAATGCCGTTTTGTTACCCTGTCCGACTGAGTTAATAATATCGGCATTTCGGAACAACAACTCTTCGACTACGTCAAAACGACCTGCCTGCGCCGCTCGAATCAGGGCGGTGTCTCCGTTTGCATCTTTGAGAGAAAGGTCCGCTTCGTAAGACAGCAAAAATCTTATTACGTCGAGATTGCCATTTTCGGAAGCAATTATCAGGGCAGTGTCTCCCTTCTTGTTTTTCGCATTGATGTTGACGAGAATTTCTCCATCGGTATTCTTCTCATCCAGCAGCGAGTTCATTTTTTCGATATTTCCCTGAGACACCGCGTCCAAAAATTCTTTGTTAATCTCTTGAGTCGGCGTGTGTTTAATCTTCTCTCCGAAGGGAACAGCATGCTGCTTATATGACCCCACCTTGGACTGAATTAATCTTGAGATTCTTCTGTTATATTTTCTCTTTTTCGCAATGTCCAAGGCTGTTTCGCCGTCGTTATTTCGAGCATTAATATCGATACCAGGCTGATTCAGCAACAAATCGACTATTTTTTCATGTCCCAGTTCAACCGCCCACATCAATGCGGTGACCCCATCAAAATACCTCTTGTTAATATCAATCCCTCTTTCCAGAAACAGATTTACTACCTTTTCATGCCCGAAGTGTACCGCAGACAAAAACGCTTTAGATTTCTGACCGTCTTGATTCTTAGTGCCGATTCTCAAATCTCCCAGCAACAAATCAACTTTTTCATCACCGAAGTGCAGCTCAAACATAAATGCTTTAGATTTCTGATCATCTTGGTATTTGATGCCGATTCCCGAATTTTTCAGCAACAAATCAACTATCTCTTGATTCCCGCCTTCTGCTGAACGCACCAATACCGTATTTCCATTCCTATCTTTCAAACTAACGTCGATTTTCTCATGTTTCAGCAATAGCTCGACTATTCCCGGATGTCCTGCGAGATCGGCATACATTAATGCCGAAAGTCCCATAATGTCTTGTGCATTAACATCGATTTCTCTACGTTTCAGCAATGAATCAACTATTCCTTCATAACCTTTATATGCGGCCAGCATCAACGCCGTATTTCCGGTATCAGACCTTTTATTAACGTCGATTTCCCCATGCTTTAGCAACAAATCAACTATTTCCGGATACCCTTCCATAGCAGCATATATTAACGCTGTTCTTTCTTGCCCGCCTTGTAAATTAACGTCGATTTCCCCATGTTTCAGCAACAAATCAACTATTCCTTTGTGACCTCTACATGCGGCCAGCATTAACGCCGTATTTTTGTCGCTATTTTGTAAATTAACATCGACTTTCCCATGTTTCAGCAACGAATCGACTATTCCTTCATAACCTTTGTATGCGGCCAGCATTAACGCCGTATTTTTGTCGTCATTTTGTAAATTAACATCGATTTTCTCGTGTTTCAGCAACGAATCAACTGTTCCCTTATAACCTCCATATGTGGCCAGTATTAACGCCGTGTTTTTGTCGTTATTTTCTACGTTAACGTCAATATTGTATTTTAGAAACAAATCAACCGATTTTTGACGCCCATTGACCGCCGCATGCATCAATGCAGTGTTTCCGTCTTTATCTTTTGCGTTAATACTAAGGTTTGGCTGATCCAGAAACAGCTTAATTCCTTCTACGTATTCTTTTTCTTCTGCGATATATCCTAACGCCATCGACATATTAACATTGACATGAGATTTATTCAGTATGGACCTTGCTTCATTGATGTCTTTCTTCATAATTGCACGTAAGAATTTACAACTGTTCAGCTCGATTGCCTCATGAAGAAATTCAAATTTCTCGCGCATTTTTTCTGAAATCTTTTCCTTCGCCAATTCTACATCGGCGCCGTTTGCCAGCAGCAAAAGTATTTTTTGTTCATCACCTGTTTCCGCTGCAATCGACAACGCAGTATTTCCGTCTTCATCTTGAGCGTTAATATCGATGAGCCTGTTCCCCTGAGCGTCTCTCTGGTTCAAAATATACTGCATAACCTTGTAATTAAGACATTTGGTTGCCCGCATCAAGCTCGTCTGTGAATTGTTTGCACTGACAGTCCTCTTGAAGTTTCCGGACGTGTCGCGATTGCCATCCGTAAAATTGTTTTGCACTCCCAACACTGCCGATACAGCCATCGAGCTCGTAAAAACGATTACTTTTTTCATTTTTTTATCTCCTCAATTGCAGTTCCTCCGAATGCTTACCTGCATCGTGCAGACACGCATTCCACGCGCCCAATCATCCCGTGCGACACGCACAAACACTACCAACTTTGAAACTACATGAACTACCTAAGCGGGAACTTTTACCACATATCCAATTTATTTGCAATAATTTTTTGATTTCTCGGTTTTTCTCAGACAAAAGTTCCTTAAACCTGACGTTTTGGAGTTAATCCCACGAACGCGGCCAATTCATGCGCTGTTTCGAAATTCTTTAACCGCGTAATTTCGCCTAAAATGACTGCTGGGGTTTCTTCCGATCACCTCAACATTTTTTCCGGAGCTTCGATTCCAAGCAAATCCAACCCCTGAGTCAGGATGTATTTTATAATTCGGCAGAGTTTCAAACGAGAGATGCGGGTGCTGCAGTCATTTTCGCCGTTGATCGGCAGCTCGGCGTACAGGGTGCTGAATTTTTGCGCCAGCACATAAACGTATTCACTAATGATTGAGGGTTCTCTGGCAATATAAGCCTGCTCCAACGACTCGGAAAATCTGTTCAGTTGGAGAAGGATTTCCCTTTCGGCTTTATGGGAAATTTTCAGCCCAACGGTATCAAGATCCTCGCCGATATCCTGTTCATTACTTTTTTCCAATATCGAATTTATTCTTGCGATTGCGTACTGAACATAAGCCCCTGTCTTACCCTCGGATTTCGTGAAATTTTCCGTGTCGAAAACATAGTTTGATGTGCGCAAATTTTTTAGATCCTGAAATTTAAGGGCACCGATCGCGATTTTGCGCGCCTGGTCTTCGGTTTCTTCGTTGACTTCGGACAACTCTTCTCTTGCTTTGCTTTCGGAGAACTCGATCAGATCTTTCAGGTTCATTACGTTTCCCTCGCGAGTTTTGAAAGGTTTGCCGTCCTTGCCGTTGACTGTACCGAAAGCGATGTGCTCGAGCGAGATGGTTTCCTTCACGTATCCCGCACGTCTCGCAACGGAAAACACCTGCTGGAAATGTTCTTTCTGGCGCGCATCGACGACATACAAAATTGCGTCCGGATTGTAATTTTCCACGCGCTGAACGATGGTTGCAAGATCCGTTATGGCGTAGGTGTACGCGCCGTCGGACTTTCTCAGTATCAGCGGAGCTTTTTCCTGTTTTGCGCCGCGATCCGCACATGCAGACGAATTCCCGTCTTGTTTCGAATCGTGACAGTCCATCGGAACAATCACGGCACCGTTCGAATGCACGGCAATGTTTCTTTCGAGCAGATCATCAACGATTTTCGGAAGCATTTCGTTTGTATCGCTTTCCCCGAGCCACAAATCAAAAGAAACACCCAGCTTATCATAGTTTGCCTTGACCGCCTCGACGGATTTATCGCGCAGAATCTTCCACAACTTTTTATAGAGAGCATTTCCGTTTTGAAGTTCAAAGGTTGCGACTCTCGCTGCTTCTTTAAAATCATCATCTGACTTAAAATTCGCGCTGGCCCTTTTGTAAAGCGCGGAAATTTCCGAAATTGTCATGTCGAAATTTTCGAAATTATTTTCGAACGATTCGGGGTTTTCCGATTTCAGTTGGGTGATCAGCATGCCGATCGGGGTTCCCCAGTCTCCGAAGTGAACATCTCCGATCACGTCGTTTCCGCTGAGTTTCAGGATACGCTTCAGGCTTTCTCCGATAATCGCCGAACGCAAATGTCCGACGTGCATTTCTTTGGCGATGTTCGGCCCGCCGTAATCCAGCACGATTTTCTTTTTGAATTTCTTGGGAGAAATGTTGATCTCGAGCAATTTGTCATCGGAAAAACTAACGTTGATAAAGCCCGGGCCGTCCACCGTGACTTTAGCAAAGGCAGAATCTTTCATAAGGAATTCTTTGATTTTGTTCGCAATTTCCGACGGAGATTTTTTCACGAGTCTCGCGAGAGGCATCGCGACATTGGATTGATAATCGGAAAGATCAGGACGGTTGGAAATCGATACCAGCGTGTTGGAGGCATCGTAATTCAACTGCTCTAAGGCATTCACGATCGCCGAATTCAAATAATCTTTCAGATTCATTTCACTCTCCGTTTATTTCCCGTGGTTTCAGAAAACACAGCCATGACACGGTATACCAATACAGTCTCAGAGGACACATCCACGCCATTATACACAAATATGCAACATTGTATACAAATAATAGCGGGGCAGCAATCGGAGATCACACGAACGAGTTTTTAACAAAACACTCAGATTTCCTCGGGCACGCAGTTCGGTTGACTTTACATCCTTCTGACCGATTTAATGTTGGAACAGGCTCGCAGTGCCGCTTGGATTTCCCCCAAACGAATCACATCCGTAACTTTTATGTCGATCAACAGGCTGAAAAAATCGCTGGAACGGTGTTCGATTTTCAGGTTGGCGATGCTTCCGCCGTTGGAGCTGATGATATTCGTGACCAAGGCGAAACTTTCCTGCTTGTTGAGCATCACGATACGCAGGCGAGCGATAAACGCCGCTCCCTCGTCGTTCTCCTGACTCCATTTTACCTTGATGAAACTCCTATTCACTTGATTTTCCAGCTGATTACAGCTCGTCACGTGAATTTCCAGCCCCCTGTTCGGCTCAATCACACCGATAATTCTATCCCCCATTATCGGATGGCAGCAATCTGCAAAATGCACGGCAATTCCCGGAACATAATCTATCAAACAAATTGAAGCATCTCCGTATAAATTCATATTTTCCTCGGAAGGCAGCGTAACTCTTATGGCATTCGGAAGAATCAGCCCTCGTCCCACTTTGGAATAAAATTCGTTAAGTTTCTCGCAATTGAATTTTTTCAGATTTATCAGGTTTTCACTGAAACTTATGCTGGCATTATCGAATACATACTTGGTTAAATGGAAACCCAGAGAAATATATTCCCCCTGTTCTTGAGAACGAATAAATCTTCTGATGCACGAATGAGCCTTTCCTGTGACCACAAAACTATCCCACGACGCCTCGGGGTGCTGATAAGGAGAGGTGAGGATATCAACGCGATCTCCGTTGCGCAGCACTGTTTTAAGCGGCACCATCTTTTCGTTGATTCTTACACCGATGCAGGTATTGCCGACTTCAGTATGAATTTCATAAGCAAAATCTATCGCGGTGGCCCCTTTCGGCAAAGTTATAAGATCGCCTTTGGTCGTAAAGCAGAAAACTTCGTCTTCGAACATCTCCAGCTTCGAATTATCCATTATTTCATTGGCACTTCCCGAATTCTGGAGAATCGCAATAAGGCTCTTTATCCAATTGTAATTTCTCGGATCGCTCCCCCCTGCGACGATGTCTCCGTTTTTGTAAGACCAGTGAGCCGCAATACCCTCCTCAGCGACTCGATGCATTTCTTCCGTCCTTATTTGAACCTCAATAGGCTGCTTAAACGGACCTATCACCGTCGTATGCAAGGAACGATAATTGTTTAATTTCGGAATACTGATGTAATCTTTGAAGCGACCGGGCATAATCTGAAAATTCGTATGAATTACACCAAGAGCCCTGTAACACTGCTCAACAGTCCGAACGATTACCCGAAAAGCAATAATGTCGTGAATTTGTTCCAAATTGACATTCTGCTTTTGCATTTTCTTCCAGATAGAATAGGCTGTCTTCTCTCGCCCCGTGATGGTCGCGTAAATTCCCGCATCCGAAAACACCTTTCTCAAAGCCAAAATCGTGTTTTCCACGAAATGCTCGTCTTGACTGCGAATCTGCTCCAGCTTTTGGGTAATGATTCGATATTCGTT
The DNA here is from genome assembly GCA_017614525.1 of Alphaproteobacteria bacterium. GTDB lineage: Bacteria > Pseudomonadota > Alphaproteobacteria > UBA3830 > UBA3830 > UBA3830. The sequence continues at coordinate 6,995 of JAGABS010000046.1, read as the reverse complement.
CGGATGCAGATTGAAAAACGAAATATCTTCAATTTCATCCTTAATCACGCTCATGCCGACACGCTCGGCCAACGGCGCGTATATCTCCAGAGACTCAAGAGCAATTCGCTTCCTCTTATCGGAAGAAGTTATGTAGTTCAAAGTCCTCATGTTGTGGAGTCGATCCACCAACTTTACGACAAGAACTCTTATGTCCTGAGTAATTGCGATCAGAAATTTTCGAAAATTTTCCGCCTGGCGCACCTGGGACGAAGTAAAGCTGATTTTTGATAATTTAGTGACACCCTCTATCAGAAAAGCGATTTCCGTTCCGAAAATCTCTCCGATTTCCTCAAAACTGGCGTTGGTGTCTTCTATGATATCGTGCAGAAGCCCCGTAACGACAGTGGCCACGTCCATATGCAGTTCCGCCAAAATCCTGGCGACCTCCGCAGGATGATAAAAATACGGAGAACCCGACGCCCTCTTCTGCATGCCGTGTGATTCCATGGCAAAGATGTACGCCTTCCGAATTAAATCTTCATCTGCATCCGGATCATAAGTGCGGATTAATTCTATCAACTGTGAAGAAGTATACATACACACCAAACAACTAACGAGAAAATTATAACATAATCAATCAGTTTCGTAAGTATTTTTATGGCGAAAAGATCTCCGTTTTGTGGTAACATGGAAAGTGTACGTAGTTGTTTTGGTTATTTTTTGAAAGCAAACAGATGCGCATTTTGGGAATCGATCCGGGACTGCATATCACCGGGTGGGGCGTGATAGATTACGACGGATATCATTTAAAACACGTTTCGCACGGAACTATCGTCACAAAAGCTGATGATTCCGTCAGTTTCAGATTGAACAAAATCTACAAGGGGCTGTCCGATGTGGTCGAGGATTTTTCCCCGAAGGAAGTCGGCATTGAACAGGTATTCGTCAACAGCAACCCGAGTTCGTCTCTGAAGTTGGGAATGGCGCGCGGCGCTGCCATCTGCTGCGCGGGAGTACTGGGAATGCCTGTATCCGAATATACCCCGAACAAGGTAAAAAAATCAGTGGTGGGAGTGGGACACGCGACGAAAGACCAGGTGTCCGCAATGGTACAAATTTTACTGAACTGCGGCACGGTAAAATTGGACGCCGCCGACGCCCTGGCAATCGCTATCTGTCACGCTCACAATCGGACAATTTCTGACTGCAAAATTTCAAACAACGTTTTTTTGAGGAGTGGGACATATGATTAGTTACTTGAAAGGTTCCGTGGAAGAAATCGCGGAGAATCTCATAATTCTGGACGTCAACGGCGTCGGATATTCGCTTATTTGCTCATCTCGCACGATAAGCGAGGCGCAGGAACACGGAGGAATCGTAAAGTTGCATACGGTTCTGAATGTTCGGGAAGATTCATGGACTTTATTTGGTTTTTATTCGGATAAGGAAAGATTTTGGTTCAACAAGCTCAACTCCGTGCAGGGAGTCGGCGGAAGAGTCGCGATATCCATTCTTTCGGCACTGTCGGAAGATGATATTTACAACGCGTTCTTAACCGAGGATAAAAATGCATTCACCAGAGCAGACGGAGTCGGAGCAAAATTGGCCACAAGAATAATTTCCGAGTTAAAAGACAAAGTTGTGGGAAAAATCGATCTGAACATGGCAGTCGGAACTCAAATTCCGCAGTCAAATACTGTCAATGACGTGATTTCCGCACTCATGAATCTGGGTTACCAAAGATCTGATATTTTGCGGACCGTCTCGGCAATTGAAGTTGACAACGACCCCAAATTTGATACTCTTCTGAGGCAGGTTTTAGGAAAACTTTCTGCGGGAGCTTGATATGAATGAAGAACTAAACGCCACGATAGCCGCAGCCGATGATATCAACGAATATTCTCTGCGTCCGACCAGCCTGCGGGATTTTATCGGTCAGTCGTCGGTCAAAGAAAATCTGAAAATCTTCATTGAGTCCGCAAAAAAACGAAATATCGCGATGGATCATGTATTGTTTTTCGGTCCTCCGGGGTTGGGGAAAACCACGCTGTCGCAGATTGTCTCAAAAGAGCTGGGAGTCGGATTTAAAGCCACTTCCGGGCCGATTTTGGCAAAGGCCGGAGACCTGGCGGCAATCCTCACAAACCTGAAAGAAAAAGACGTTTTGTTCATTGACGAGATTCACCGTATGAATCATCTCGTTGAAGAGGTACTCTACCCCGCCATGGAAGATTTTCAGTTGGATTTGATGATCGGAGAGGGACCGGCAGCCCGTTCCGTAAGAATAGATCTGCCTCATTTTACTCTGATAGGAGCAACCACTCGGTCGGGAATGCTGTCGTCTCCGCTGCGGGACAGGTTCGGCATACCTCTGCGGTTGGAATTCTATACCGTAAAAGAGTTGAAGATAATCATTATAAAAAACGCGGAACTTCTCGGAATTAACATCGCCGATGAAGGGGCGGAAGAAATCGCCAGGCGTTCCCGAGGCACTCCGAGAATCGCCGGACGTCTGCTGAAAAGAGTTCGGGATTTCGCGATTGTGAATAATTCGGAAATAATCGATCGGAAAATCGCAGATATTGCACTGAGTCGCCTTGACGTCGATGCCAGCGGCTTGGATTCCATGGACAGAAAATATCTGAGGTGCATACTCGATTTTTATGACGGAGGTCCCGTCGGTGCCGATACTCTGGCTGCGGTTCTCTCTGAAAAAAGGGAGACTTTGGAAGAAGTTATCGAGCCGTATATTCTGCAGAGGGGATTGGTGCAGCGCACGGCGCGAGGCCGAGTACTTACGATTGAGGGATACAAATACCTGGGAGCGGTTCCCGAAAAAGGAAAATTTGATAAAGAAGAATTTGATAACGGAGACTTGTTTCAATGATGAAATTCCGCGAAGAAAATTTTAACAATGGAGATTTGTTCCGATGATGGGAGTAGAAGAAGCGACAATGGTTGCTAATCAAGGGCTTTCGATGTTCAGCCTTTTTACGCAGGCGTCGTGGGTGGTTAAGTCGATAATTATCCTTTTGATCGGCTGTTCGTTCTGGAGCTGGACTGTTATGTTCGCGAAGTTCACTCTGCTGTCCAAGCTCAAGAAAAACGCCAATCGATTCGAGGATGCCTTTTGGAACTGCGGCTCCATAGATGTTTTCTTTGAAAACGTAAACACGAAATCCGACGATCCTTTCGTCTCAGTATTCATTACGGGGATGAAAGAATGGAAAAGAGCGAAGGAAAAAATCAAAACCGAAATCGGCGGAATCTCGCTCGGAGACAGAGTTGTCAGAGTTATGGAAGTCACCATCGGACGCGAAATCGATCACCTGGAACAACACTTGGGATTTTTGGCGACCGTGGGCTCAACCGCTCCGTTCATCGGGTTGTTCGGCACCGTCTGGGGCATCATGAACAGCTTTGAAGCCATCGGGATTTCTCAAAATACGAATCTGGCGGCAGTCGCCCCGGGAATTGCCGAAGCGCTGTTCACAACTGCTCTCGGATTAATTGTCACGATTCCCGCCGTGGTCGCTTACAACAAAATTGCCAATGAAATCAACAGATATCGTTCCCGACTGGAAGCTTTCGTTGATGAGTTTTCGGCAATAATTTCCCGCAAAATGGAAGATTCGGAGGATTAGTATGGCTTTCAAAGTCAGAAGATCGAATAAATCCAAAAAAACTCTCATGAGCGAGATGAATGTCACTCCGATGATCGACGTTATGTTGGTGCTGCTGGTAATTTTCATGGTTGCGGCACCTTTGCTGACTGTCGGTGTTAAGGTAAGCCTTCCCGAAGCAAATGCTCCGAGCGTCGAATCTCAGGAAAAGCCGATTGTTGTTTACATCGACGCCGAGAGGAAAGTCTATGTGGGAGAAATCGAAGTCGATGCCGAGACCATCGCCGCAAAACTGAAAGCTATCGCGGGAGAAACCGACTCGAAAATATTCGTCAGGGGGGATAAGTCTCTGCCCTACGGCGTAATTATGAAATTAATGGGAAGAATCAGCAGCTCAGGATTTAAGAAAGTTGTTTTGGTGACAGAACTGCCAAAAAACAAGGGAAAGCATGGCGTCCGAAAATAAAAATTTGATAATTTCGGGATTAGCATCGGCGGCAATTCACGGTTTTGTGGTGTCGCTCGGGTGCCTGAATATTTTCGAACCGCAGATTAATAACGATATGTTTCTGAATATCGAGCTTGCGGGGGCGGCCGAGATGCAGCAGGCTCTGGATGACTACGGCAACGACCGTCCGACAGTCAAAGAGACTCTGACGAAGCCCGATCCTCCAAAGGAAATTCCGCAAGAGGAAGTCCAACCGAAAGAAATCCAGCCAAAACCCGAACAGCCGATCGAGAATTCTCTGCCTGAAGCTGAACCTTCTCCGAAATCGATATCGGAAGAAGTTCCAGAGGAGCAGCTGGCAAAAGGCCCGAGCATTGTCGAACCGAAACCTAAATCGGAGCCCGAATTCGATCCTGAGCCGAAGCCTGAACCGGAAGCAGATGATCAGCCGTCGCAAGAGCAGGAAAACGCACTGCCCGCGGAACTTCAAAAAGACGAAGAAATTCAGCGACTGGAAAAAGAGAAGCTCGAGCAGGAAAAAATTGAAAAAGAGAAGGAAAAACAGGAGCAGCTGCGAAAACAGGAAGAGCGACGTCGTGAAAAAGAGAGGCAGAAAAAACTTCGTGAAAAAAGGCTTAAAAAGAAAAAGGAAGCTGCCCGCCGAAGGAAAAAGCGTCTGGAAGCGATAAAGAGAATTGAGAAAAAAAATAAAGAAAAAAAGAATCGCTTGGCCAAGATCGCCGACGCCGTCAAAAAGAATGAAGAGGAGAAGAAAAAGAAGAAAAACAACGCCTTCGCGCAAATGCTCAAAAAAGAGAAAAAGAATTTAGATCAACCGTCGTACAAATCATCATTCGGAAAACCGCACGGAAACGGATTGGGCAGCGGAAACGGCCTCGGCTCATACGGTGATGGGATGGGCTTTACCGACAGCGATGCCGCAATCATCAGCAGCCAGATCATACCTCACTGGGTCGTGGCGGGAGGGGTCAAAAATGCCGAAACTTTGATAATCCGGATAAGAATAAAAGTGAAAGATAACGGAGAAGTTCCGGCATCATCTGTGGAAATTCTCGACAAAGCCAGGTATAATTCGGACCGTGTGTTCAAATCTGCGGCGGACAGCGCGAAAAGAGCGATTTTACAGGCCAGTCCGTTGAAAATACCGGCGGAGAAAATGCATCTGTTCAGGGATTTTGAATTCAGTTTTAACACGGACAAAGCGTTGGGGGTGAAGAAATGATGTCTTTTATCGAAAATATCAAGAAAGTTGTTTTTGCATGCTGCGTACTGGTGTTTTCAGTCTGCGAGGCCGAAAAGGATCGCGTCGTGGTCAATATCAACGAAGGTATAATGAAACCGATCAATATTGCGCTGCATCTCCACGACGGAGCTTCTGTCAAAGACAGATTTTTGTCCGTAGTCTCCAATGATTTGCAGGGAACGGGGCTGTTCAGAACCATTCCCAACGATGCATTTATGCAGAACCTGAAAGGCGTTAATCAAATTCCGAATTTCCCGCTCTGGAAGACTATCAATGCGGAATATCTCATGAACGCAGAAACAAAATTAACTAACGGGAGGTTTTCCGTCGAGTTCGTTTTATACGACATATCTTCCTCTGAAAAAATCAAAGTTTTTTCGATTTCGGGAGATTTAGGAGAATGGAGAAAAGCCGCTCACATGGTGGCCAATGCCGTCTATGAAAGAATTACCGGTGAAGTCGGGTATTTCGACACGAAAATTCTCTATGTTTCGGTTCAGAAAAACAGTAAGGGACTGAAAAAACATCGCCTGGCAATTATGGACCAAGACGGGTACAACAATCAGTATTTAACCAGCGGGAACACCATTGTCCTGACTCCGAGATTCTCGCCGAACGGTGACGAATTCTCCTTCTTCTCTTACAAAGAAAAAATCGTTAACGGCCGACGCATCCCGCTGAACGCTCAAGTTTATCGTTATGATTTACGAAACAGAAGGATGATTCAAGGCCTCAATCTGAAGGGCATGACCTACGCGCCGAGATATTCTCCCGATGGAAGCAATTTGATCTTCAGCCTTTCTGAGAAAACCAGAAACGGGAGAGCTGTTTCCTCAATTTTCAGATACAACCTTAACACTCGGCAGCTCGTCAGAATAACCGACGCGCGCAAATTTTTCTGTATTGACACATCTCCGTGCTACTCACCTGACGGAAAATATATCGTTTTCAACTCAGACCGCGGAGGCAGCCAGCAGTTGTACATCATGGACGCAGACGGCTCCAACGTGAGAAGATTGTCCTACGGAAGAGGCCGATATGCCACTCCCGTTTGGTCTCCGAGAGGCGACTGGATCGCATTTACGAAATTCGGACGTGATGGGTTCTTTATCGGGGTAATTCGTCCGAACGACACCGACAGTTCCACCGAAAGAATGCTCGCCTCGGGATATTTGGTGGAAGGACCGACCTGGGCACCTAACGGCCGCGTGATTATGTATTCGCAGCAAGATTATTCTCGGCGCGAAAATGTCTACAGCGTCGATATCACGGGATACAATAAGCATTTGGTAAAAACTTCCGGCAACGCTATAGACCCAGAATGGTCAGCTAAAGTAAATTTGAATTAATAATTTTGGCGCGGACGGGCACATTCTCAACTGTTCGCTCTGCGTATCTTTCTGAATGTTTCGCAAAGGTGATTGTTGTTCCGTTAACCGCAGACGCCCTTCTGTCACAGATTAGAGAGTTAAGTTTTTGTTAATAATTTATGCTTGTCGCCCCCTCACTCCCCACCCTGGGCATGGTAGCACAGAAAGGTTGAAAAACAGTTAATTTAACTTTTCATTAACCTTTAACACAGCACGCGCCCTCCGGCCCGCCCTAGGGAAAATAGCACAAAAAGGTTAATACTTTCTTAAATTAACTTTTCATTAACCTTTAACACAGGACGCGCCCT
>JAGABS010000045.1 GCA_017614525.1 Alphaproteobacteria bacterium | reverse complement strand
TATTTTTTGCGAAAATACCTAGAGGAGAACAAGATAGAAATAAAACTCCATGTGATCATGGTACTATTTCCAAAACATGTTTATTTTGATGTAAATAATGAGCATGTAGAGCTGGATAGAGTTATAGAATATTGGAAAAGCCAAGGAATCCATATAGATATATTACAAGTTTCCCGTGAAGATATTGATTTGTCGAAATCTAATCCCTGTAAATTTTGTAAAGAAGCTAGGAAAGAAAAGATAGATAAATATTTAAGTACAAATAAATATGCGAATGATTCTACTACATTGGTAACAGGGTATACTTTGTATGATGCGATTGCTTATGTGAGCGAGATATGTTTAAGAAGTGATTTTTTAAATAAACCAATAACCAGTAATAGAATAGCTGCTTGTTTGCATAAAATGAGACCTTTGGAGGTTTTACCAAGTGGAATGAGATTAATAAGACCATTGATCAGAATGGATGAATGTTTGATAAAAAAATTTTTGGAAGAAAACAGAATTCCGTATGTTTCTCAGGGGTGCTTGGCTTCTGTTCAAAAGCACAAACGGTTGTACTTTGAAGCACTCAAAAGCTTAAAAGGCGAAATAACTATTTCATATGAAGGATTGATAGCTTTTCTCAATAAAAATAACATATTTCTTCCTGAGACATTCGAAAACATGAATATGTCATATGGTTTTACCGATTGCTAAGATAAAAAAAGGATTATAGTTATGAAATTAAATATTCTTACTGAAAATAGCGCAAAAAGAGACAGTCATTTGCTTGCTGAACATGGTTTATCCATTTATATCGAATGCGATAATTTAAAGTTGATTTTTGATACCGGCGATACGGATATCTATCTGAAAAACGCGGAAAAAACGGGGAATATCTAAAGTTAAAACAATTATCGGCGGACTTCACCTTATAAATTCTCCTTTATTATCCGAAATAACAGGCTTCCTAAAAACCAAGGAAATATCAGAAATCTATCCATGCCATTGTACCGATTTAAACGCTAAAATTGCATTGGCTCGTGCCGGGTTCCAGGTAAATGAGGTTTCTGCCGGAATGAGTTTCAATTTTTCTTAATATCTCCAAAATCCCAGGGGATTCGGGGTTTTGGGGCGCGGTGCTGGATAACATACTGAAAAATAAGGATATTTTCGCTTTTCATTTTTGAAAACCATTTGGGGCGCAGTTTTCTTCTTTCGGGGCGCGCCCCGTTCAATCCCCAAAGTGATTTCAGAATCGAACTCCGACAAAACGCTCAAATTTCAACAAAAGTTTCGTCTCAAAACCCCGAATCCCCAAAACCCCCCAGAAAGTTCCCGGAGCCAAGATGATCTTGGAGGCGGTATTATAAATGCAACTATCCTCAGGTATGCCGACTAAATAACTAAAATCGATTTATATAAGAAGAGCATACCCTTAAATAATTATACTTCCCAAAAATACCGCTTCCAGGTGCTACCTGGTGTGCATCTCCAGATATCGTTTTTCCCTTTCGTTATCGACAATCACTTTCGGATTTCTTCTTTTCACTTTTCCGTTTTCGTATTCGTTCAATTCCTGCAATATGCCCTTTTTCTCGAGTATCTTTTTTACAAATTTTTCGCCTCTGTTCGTGCAGAATTCCTTTTTGAAACTGTCGGGCAGGATGTAATAAACACCGCCTTCCTGTGTTCTGTATCCGAAAATTTGAGTACGAGGTTCGCTTAATGTTCGGATTTTTCGAATCTTTTCGGCGGAGGCATCGCTTATCAAATCGACGGGCACGAAATAGATTTCATTTCTTTTCAGCCAGTCCTTGAAATTCTCGACAATTTCCGATTCCTCGTCCTCTTGATTATAAACGTTGGACAAACATCTCCGCAGCACATTGCAGACATCTTCATCGACAGCGCCGCAATTGTGAGGCAGAACTCCGATATAATCACTGCCTGCCAAAATTCCTGCCGTATTTATCAGCGCGAAAGTATTCAGCACTCGTGAGATCGCGCCGTCTTGGGTATTTTCCAGCTGCAGCGCGGTTTTTATTCTGTTCAGCGATTCGTCAAATATGTTTCGGATGGAGGTTTCGTCAACTTTGCGAACTTCATCCACGAAATATTTCGCTGCTGTTCCGTAATATTTCGATGTTCTTTCCGCGAGAGCTGTTGAAAATTCGTTTCCGTTATTGCAGCCTCGCAAATCTTCAAATATTCCCGTTTCCTGAGATGATTGAGCCTCGATATCGATGCAGCGCACCAAGACTCCGCCGTGAACACGCTCGCCCGCCGACTCGATTTTCTCACTGATTCCGATTTCGCCCGAGCTGAGGCACAGCAATCTCCATGATTTTGTTTTTCTCAGCGCGGCTTCTGCCGTCATTCTCGATTTTCCTTTTTCGTTTCCGATCATGTAAACGGTCTGCTGAATATCCTTATCGTTTGCCTGCCCGATTTCATCAAGAATCAGCAGGCTGTCGTTGTGCTTTTCAGCGATACCTTCCTGAGCATTTCCCGTCGCCCGCCATTGCTTGATATATTTTTTCGGATTGCCCCAAACAGACGCCGCAACCTTTAATGCCGTGGTTTTTCCGATTGAAGACCTTCCGACCAAATGAAATATAGTCGTGCCTATCTCGGGAAAATACCGCAGCAGAGTCGGAGCCAAGGCAACGCATAAAGAAAAAGTCAAAACGCTGTTGTTCTGGCAGAGATCAGCAACCTGATCTCGCCATTCTTCAAGGCTTCCTGAAATTTCATATCCGACATCGTCCGACTCCCGCATAATGAAATTGCTTTTCGAATCACAGACGGAAAACGAAGGGCATAAATAGCCCATTTCGTCTATCCAGCCCGTTTGACTGACTTCGATATATCGCTTGATCGAATCTCTGTTCCCGAAAGACCCAAGCAAATATTTTTTGAATCTCTTAAAATCGATATCAGGACACATGCCTTTGCGAATCAACTCCTTTATCAGATCTCCGACATTGGATAACTTCTCATTGTCGATATCCATCAGGCATTTTTCGCCGTCCATATCGAAAAATTCCAAACGCGTTTTCCAATTTTTCTCACTGAAAGTTTTCACCAGCCCGACGATTTTTACGTATTCGGAAATCTTGATGTCATCGCAAAAGATTCCGCTGTCCTTAACTTCAAACTGTTCTGTATTTTCAGGCATGAATCATCTCCTCCAAGCGACTCGCTGCTGCATTTTCTCCGCAAACTGCGAAAGGTTTAGCAAGATCAAAGCAGTCTTTTACCGCCTTTGCTTCACGGGCTGCATACATATCGTTGAAATCATTGAATTCAGGCGACGGATAAACTGCCGCGCACGAAACCTTTCCTGAAATCGCCTTCAGAGCCTCGGCTGCGGCTTTTCTGCCCGCCTCGTCGTTGTCCGCGGCGATGATTATCTCGGAATTCGGAAATTGCTCCGCCATTTTCTCCGCAACATTTTTCATATTACAGGAAGACATTCCTGCTACTACGAAAAAGTCTGTAGATTGAACGATTGATCGCGCCGTTGCATATCCCTCACATATGATGATTACATCTTTCGATCTATCGTAATCCGACGCTATATGAAACAAACCTTTGAACGAGCCGAAAAACCTTTTCTGTCCGTCTTCCCCTATAAACTGCAGTCCTTTAATCTCGAAATCTTCAGGCTTGTCAGGCACTGACTTGTCAGGCACTCTGTCGGTCAGAGGAATCACCAGCTGCGATTTTCCTTTATAAAAATTGACTCGAGCACCAGGAAGTTCCTGGAGCCTGTTATTATGAGTACAACTATTCTCTGGTTTGCCCGGGAGGGTCCCGGTGCCGGTATTATGAGTACTCCTATCCGACGGTTTGCCCTGTGTATCTAAACTAGCTTTTGTGATTTCCCTGCATACCGTTGT
>JAGABS010000044.1 GCA_017614525.1 Alphaproteobacteria bacterium | reverse complement strand
TGGAAATATCCTTGTTCTTCAGCACATTAATTGGTGTTAAGCCCCTAATCCCCAAAGTCCCAACGAAAACAGCTGAAGCGATTCTATTCGGTCATTGTTATTTCCAAATATCGCTTTTCCCTTTCGTCATCGACTATTACTTTCGGATTTCTTCTTTTCACTTTTCCGTTTTCGTATTCGTTCAGCTCTTGCAACATGCCTTTTTTTGACAATATCTTTTTCACAAATTTTTCGCCCCTGTATTTGCAAAATTCCTTTTTAAAACTGTCGGGTAGAATGTAGTAAATACCTCCTTCCTGCGTTCTGTATCCGAAAATTTGAGTACGAGGATCGCTTAATGTTTGGATTTTTCGAACTTTCTCAACTGAAGTATCGTTAATTAAATCAGCGAGTAAAAAATAGATCTCATTTCTTTTCAGCCAGTCCTTAAAATCCTCAACAATTGCTGTTTCTTCGTCCTCTTGGTTATAAACGTTGGGCAGGCATCGCTGTAGTACGTTGCAAATATCCTCATCTATAGCAATGCTGTTGTGATTTAAAACGCCAATATAATCACTGCTCGCCAAAATTCCCGCTGTATTTATCAATGCGAAACTGTTCAGCACTCTTGAGGTCGCTCCGTCTTTGAAGTTTTCCAATTGCAATGCGCTTTTTATCCTGCCCAACGATTCACGGAATATATTACGAATCGTGCTTTCATTGATTTTTACGATTCCTTCTGTAAAAACCCTCGCTGCTGTTCCGTAATATTTCGACGTTCGTTCCGTAAGAATTGTCGAAAATTCGTTTCCGTTATTATACCCTCGCAAATCTTCAAATATTCCCGTTTCTTGAGATGATTGAGCTTCGATATCAATACATCTCACCAACACACCGCCGTGAACTCGCTCGCCTGCTGCCTCGATTTTTTCACTGATTCCGATCTCGCCTGAGCTGAGACACAACAACCGCCATGATTTTGTTTTTCTCAACGCCGCGTCTACCGTCATTCTCGATTTTCCTTTTTCGTTTCCAATCATGTAAACGGTCTGTTGAATATCTTTATCGTTTGCCTGCCCGATTTCATCGAGTATTAACAAGCTGTCGTTGTGCTTTTCCGCAATTCCTTCCTGCGCGTTTCCTGTTGCTCGCCATTGCTTGATGTATTTTTTCGGATTTCCCCAAACAGACGCAGCAATTCTTAAAGCTGTGGTTTTCCCGATTGAAGATCTGCCGACCAAATGAAATATAGTCGTGTTTATCTCAGGAAAGTATCGCAACAAAACTGGAGCCAAAGCAACGCATAAAGAGAAAGTCAACAGACTGTTATTTTGGCATAAATCCGCAACTTGGTCTCGCCATTCTTCGATGGTTCCTGAAATTGCATATCCGACATCGTCCGACTCCTGCATAGTGAAATTGCTTTTCGAATCACAGACGGAAAACGAAGGGCATAAATAGCTCATTTCATCTATCCAGCCTGTTTGATTGATTTCGACATATCGCTTGATCGAATCCCTGTTCCCGAAAGACCAAAGCAAATATTTTCTGAATTTTTTAAAATCGATATCAGGACACATTCCCTTGCGAATTAACTCCTTTATCAGATCTCCGACATTGGATAACTTTTCATTATCGATATCTATCAGGCATTTTTCGCCGTCCATATCGAAAAATTCTAAACGCGTTTTCCAGCTTTTTTCACTGAAAGTTTTTACCAGCCCGACGATTTTTACGTACTCGGAAATCTTGATGTCATCGCAAAAGATTCCGCTGTCCTTAACTTCAAACTGTTCTGTATTTTCAGGCATGAAACACCTCCTCAAAATAGGCTGTTACGGCTCCGTCTCCGACAGCTTGATACATATCGTTGAAATCATTAAATTCAGGCAACGGATAAATCGCCGCGCACGAAACCTTTCCTGAAATCGCCTTCTGAGCTTCCGTAACAGCTTTCCTTCCAGCTTCATCATTATCTGCCGCGATGATTATCTCCGAATTCGGAAACTGCTCCGCTATTTTCTCCGCAACATTCTTCATATTACAGGAAGACATACTTCCTATAACAAAAAAATCCGTGGACTCAGCAATTGATCGAGCTGTCGCGTAGCCCTCTGCTATTACAATAATGTCTTTGGGTTTTTCATAATCAGATGCGACATGAAACAATCCTTTCACCGAGCAAAAAAACCTTTTCAGTCCGTCTTCGTCGATGAACTGTAATCCTTTTATCTTTAGATCTGACTCAGTCGTTGAGCAAGAATCAGTTAACGGAATAACAAGCCGAGTGTTTCCCTTATAGAAATTGACTTTTGCGTTTCCGATCGAGATTTTTTTCTTTCTCAAGTAATCATGCTTGGAAACAGTAGACTTCTTCCAAATGTAAAGAATATCGACTTCTTTCTTTTTAGCGAGTGTTCCTTGAACCGCAATCGATTGACGGGCTAAGAAAGGAAAAAGACCTTCCAATCGCTGCGCCGCTTCGACTATTCCGCAATTGTAAACAAATGCCACAAGGTCGATGATGCTTCCGCCCTTATCTCCTGTTGCGAAGTCATGATACCTTCCTGTTTTGATATCAATTCTGAATGAGCCTAATCTCCCATCCTTTCGTTTCGGATTGAGGGCAACGTAATCGCTACCCTCGATTTTCCCTTGCCCAACGAGCTGTTGTAATACAGATACCGGATTTCTCCGATATTTCTGTTTTAGTAGTGAGAAATCAGCCATTACACGCCTCTTCATTTCTTGAAGAATTGTGATCACAATTTATATAAGCTTGTATATCAGACTCTCTCCAAACAG
>JAGABS010000043.1 GCA_017614525.1 Alphaproteobacteria bacterium | reverse complement strand
GCAAGCCATTGCCACTGTTGATATTATTTTTTTCATAAATCCTCCTTAATTTTTACACAGTATTGTACTTTGGAAAAGTTAATGAATGATTAATTTTAAGTAAAAATATCGAAAAAAAGCAAAAGGGCGCGACTGGGTTGGCGGGGGACGACCCCCCCTCCTTCAGATTTCAGACAACCGAAAAAATCGCTTCCCAAACTTATTTTGCAGACAAAAAAAACTAATCCTCGATCTGCTCTTCGAGTTCTTCCAATCTGCCCGGCTCGAGTTTCTTCAAATTCCGTACGGTCGGGGGCAGAATTACGTAATCGTCCAAATAGAAATATTCGAGATTCTTTAAATTTCCTATGGATTCGGGCACTCCCTGCAAAGAGCAGTCGGTAAGATCCAGGGTCTGCAGACTCGTCAGGTTTCCTATCGACTCGGGCAGTTCTGTCAATGGGTTAAACTCGACAATAAGCGCCTTCAAATTTCTCAGATTTCCCAAGGTTTCGGGCAATTCTCTCAGAGAACAGTCGGTAAGATCCAATGTTTCCAGGTTCACCAAATTTCCTATCGAATCGGGCAATGTCGGCAGATTGTTCCTATTTTCATCGGCATCATTCGATCCCAAATCCAAGATCTCCAATTTCGTTAAATTTCCTATCGACTGAGGCAATCCTTCCAGGGAATTACCGCTGAGATTCAGCGTTCTCAAGTTTCTGAGATTTTGTATCGATTCCGGTATCGCCACAATGTTTAAGCCAGACATATCCAGTTCTTCCAGCGTATCCAGCCTTGGAATCTCCGTTATCTCGACACAAAGGCCGAAACCATACTGCAGCATGTTGCACAAACTATGGCTGACCTCCAAAAACTCCTCATCGTCAGACTTAAGCACCAGCTCCCTGACTTTCGGAAATCTGCTCCACCTTATCAGTGACTGCTCCCTCGTTCCGCACGCCGCAACGGGTGAACGATATATTATCCTGAAAGCAGATGTCAGATCAGCCGTCAGGCTCTCCACGTCGGGAAATCCCCCGTACCGGCACGATAAGCTCTTATCCCCCTGAGAAGAAATGTCTAATTCATCACCTTCGTATACTTCATGTGCGCAACCGTCCTCTCTGTACGAATAATCATCGCAGTATCCGTTCATTGCTCCCGCGGGATTCGTCCAGCAAATAGAGACGAGGCAGGCACTCAATAATAACTTTCTCATGATACACCCCCTTTTGACGTTAAGCCTACCACGAAGCAAATGTGTTTACAACCCTGCAGAAATAAAACACATTGTATGGTTGTGAATAAGTTCATTTCTTGCTTTGCCGCTGTTTCGAACTGAATAGGATAAACATATACGGAAATGTAATCAGTACGTTGAAAAAGAAGAACCGAAAATCGTTAGGTCCGCAGAGCAGAAGCATTGTGCCGAAATTATATGCCAAGATCGGAGATATTATCAAAAAGGCATTCCAGCGCAGTCGGTGAAAGCTGAAGAACGCCGATAATATGAGTAACAGCAGATAGATTCCCGGGCGCCAGAAAACACAAAACATTATGGAGTAGGCGATGATGAATATTTGCAGAATACCTTTGAAAATTGAGTCATGGGTTGAGCGTTTCATTAGCGGGTTGCCTTCAAAAATTCCTTCATTAACGTTCGAATTTTCTTCATTTTCTCTTGAGCAACATTCTGTTAGGACTACGTATTTTGAAATGTTTTGATCGGTTATTGGGTAAATTTGGGAAAGTCTGTCGGAAAATGCGGTAACTTTCCAGGCCAATCCGGTGAGGTTTATCAGCGCATTCAATGTATTTTCCGGGTCGAGTATTCCGCATTTTAAAGCTTTGACGCAGATTTTTTGTGGAGAGAATATATCGATTTCCCGGTTTGCGCGCATGGTCCGGAGATTTTTGTCGGAAGATAAATATTTTATAGAATTCCAGGATCCGCTGACATATCTTGCTTTCCAAGTGTCGTGGTCCTCGATGGACAGAAGAAAGTCTTTGGTTTCTTCGTCCAAAACTGACGGATTTTTGACGAAAATTTCAGACAAGACGGTCATGGGCAGTCCGCACATTTCCGCTTGGGATTGCGGGTGAGGCGATACTTTGAAGTAAGAGTACAGAGGGAATTTTACAAACAATATAGTAATGATAGTTACAAAAATTAATCTAACTGTATATTTGCTGAAAAATAAGTACGAAAAGGTTACCAGGAACAGCAGAGTGAAAAGAATTCCGTTGTGACGCACAAGAGTGGCTAATCCCAGGACTATTCCTGCTGTAATTGCTTTTAAATTGGATTTAATCCATTCTCCGTTTGACAAATATGTCAGTACCAGCATTTCTGTTAGTCCGAGTATCATAATAGCAAAAGCGACGTCTTTCCACAGAGTTAACATGTGTGTGGTAGTTGCGGGAGAAAGCGTTGTGACAAAAAAAGTGGTCCAAACCAACTTTTTCGGAAATCCTCGTTTAGATAGTTCGTGAAATAACGACGAATTTATCAAGTTGAAGATAATCATTTGGCACACAAGAACAAACGTAAAGTTGTTGCAAATTTTCGAAAACATTCCAATGAGCAATGTGTGAATCGCTGGATGCCAATCGATAAATTGTCCCTCCTGAATTTCATTCCACTGGCAAATTGTATCGGGAGAGATATATCCGGGCCAAGTTGCATATAGATAAAACGCAAAAACAGCCGATGTTATCGAAAAAAAATACCAGAATGGAATAGGTTTGTATTTCTGCGGTTTGATGATAAAGTTTCTCAGTTTTTGGTAAGCGAATGATAACGCGAAAATCGTACAGATAGTTGCTAAGGTAAAAATCTTTAAGCTAGCACGAAATGGCAGGCAAAATACTGCAGATATATAAAAGGATAAGCAAATATTGATGAATATCAGTGAGTTATCATAGCGAACTGAACTAAACATTGGGGCTCGCCTTTCGATTTGAAATAAATTTTTTATCAGCGAGCAGTGCGAATATGTACGGGAAAGTGATCAACGTTTCACAGAAGAAGAACCGAAAGTCATTAGGTCCGCAGAGCAGAAGCATTGTGCCGAAATTATATGCCAAGATCGGAGATATTATCAAAAAGGCATTCCAGCGCAGTCGGTGAAAACTGAAGAACGCCGACAATAAGAGCAATAGCAGATAGATTCCCGGGCGCCAGAAAACACAAAACATTATGGAGTAGGCAATGATGACTATTTGCAGAATACCTTTGAAAATTGAGTCAAGGGTTGAGCGTTTCATTAGCGGGCTGTTCTTGAAAAGTCCTTTATCAAAGTCCAAATTTTTCTCATCTTTTTTTGAGCAACATTCCTCTACGGCTACGTATTTGGAAATGTTTTGATCGGTTAGCGGGTAAATTTTGACGAGTCCGTCGGAAAATAGCGTGACTCTCCAGGTCAGTCCAGTGAGATTTACTAACGCATTCAATGCATTTTCCGGATCAAGTATTCCGTGTTTCAGCGCCTTAAGGCAAACTTTTTTGGGAGAAAATTCCATTATTTTTTCGTTAACGGGAATTGAAAAATCGTTTTCGTTTGGGGCGGACAAATATTTTATAGAATTCCAGGATCCGCTGACATATCTTGTCTTCCAAGTGTTGTAGTCCTCGATGGACAGAAGAAAGTCTTTGGTTTCTTCGTCCAAAACTGACGGATTTTTGACGAAAATTTCAGACAAGACGGTCATGGGCAGTCCGCACATTTCCGCTCGGGCTTGCGGGTGGGGTGATACTTTGAGATAAGAATACAGAGGAAGCTTTACGAAGGCGAACAGGCAGATTGCGATGGCGAAAGCTCGCGCGATGTATTTCGTGGTTTCTTTTCTGCGGAACAAATGCGCAAATACCGCAGCAAACGGCAAGGTGAATAGGATTCCGTTGTGTCGCAACATTGATGCCAAAGCCAAAACAACTCCGAAAATAATGGCGTGTGAGTTGGATTTTATCCATCTTCCGTCGGAAAAATAGGTCAGCACAAGGATTTCGGTCAGTCCGAGAACAGAAATCGCAAAGGAGATATCTTTCCAGATGGTCATCATCAGGGAGCAAGTGGCGGGGGAGGCGATCGTCAGAAAAAATGCCCATTTCGATAATTTTTTCGATAATCCGAGTTTGGATATCTCGTGGCACAGCGAGGAGTTTACCCACATGAAGATAACGGCCTGGAATATCAACACAAATTGAAATTTGTCGCAAATTCGTGTCAGGCACCAGATCATCATGGTATGTATGGCCGGATGCCAATCGGTAAATTGGGCTCTTTGAGCTTCTGACCACTGATATATCATATCGAACAGCGCGCATCCCGGCCAAGCCGCGTAAAGATATACGGAAAATATCGCGAGGTTTGCGAGAAAAAAATAGCTGAAAGGGATGGGCTCTCCGCGTTGCGGTTTCAGCGAGAAATTTTTTAATCTGTGATAGGCAATGGAAATTGGAAAATTCAGGAATACTGTTGTCAGAGTTAGGGTCTGTAAGGTAGTGTGCAGCGGCAGGCAGATTATCAGAGCTATATAAAAAGAAACCGCTGCAGTCAAAAATACAGCCGATTTATCGTTTTTTAAAATTTCAGCAAAACTCGGACATTTCTTCACTATTGACTCTTCCCATAAATTTCAACAAAGCTAAGACATTTTTTCACAGTAAGCTTTTTCCGTATTCACATTCCAAATATTATTCTTATTTTTTTCTCCTTTTATTATATTTTCCACGGCGTTGAAAGCAGTCATCATAGAATGATCCATATTATTGTAGCGGTGCTGACCGTTCCTGCCGATGCAAAACAAATTGTCGTGTTGGTTGAGAAAATCAGTGATTTTGTCCATATGATTGTAGCTTCCGACGTAGGCTGGGTAGGCTTTTTGGATTTTTTCACAGTGCCAATCCAAAACATCGCTGTCGGATGTTATTAAATTCATGGATAACAGCTCGTTTTTTGCAAATTCAAACAGCTCTTGGTCAGTCATGTTCCAGAATTCGTCACCCTCCGTACAGAAATATTCGGTGCCGATCCAGACGGTGTTTTGCAGGTCTTTTACGCTGTACGGCGACCAGTTGTTGAAAATTTGTATGCGTCCCATTTTTACATGCGGTTCTTGTACATAAATCCAGCAGTCTGGAGTTATATTGTTGATGGTCTTGTATTCTGTGGTATTTTTGAGATTTAATTTTTTCAGTAAAAATCCGATAGTAATAAAATCGCGGTACCGCAGTTCCTGCGTCGCGTTGTAGATATCTTCGGGGATGTCGATCCCAGAAAACAGCTGAAATAAATCCTTGATCGGAGCCGATGACAGGAGGAAATCCGCCTGTATCGATGAAGTTGTATCATTCTCTTCAAATATGATTTCTCGCACCTGGCTGCCATTGAAAATGATATTCGTTACGTCGATATTCTTTTTAATTTTTCCCCCGAGATTTTCGATTTCTTTCGCGGTCTTTTCCCAAAGCTGTCCGGGGCCGAATTTCGGGTATAAAAATCTTTCGATAAACGAGGTTTCTTTCGATTTTCGTCCCAAATTAAACTGTTTCGCGAAGGCATTTTTCAAGACCTCCGAGACACTGATGCCCTTTACTCGCTGGCAGCCCCAGTCAGCAGACAGATTTTTCGGGTGGATGCCCCACAGTTTGAGAGTATATTTTTCGAAAAACATCGAATAGATAACTCGTCCAAATCGATTTATATAGAAATTTTCCAGAGAGGTTTCGGGGAGTTTTTTCACCAAACTCCAAAGATAGCTGAACCCAGCCTTTATTGTTTGAAAAATTCCGATGTTAGTGATTAGCTTAAGGTCCAGAGAAATGGGGTAGTTGAGAAAGGATTTGTTGTAATAAATTCGGGAAATTCTGTCTCGGATCAAGAAAACATCGTCTTCGATGTCTGGATTCGCGCCCTCGGTCGGAAAATCTTTGTGACGGTTCAAAATTTTGTCGTCCAGGGCGGGGTGAGACTGAATTTCCAGCCGCTGCTGCCACCATTCATTTACGCGGGGATCCTTTGAAAAAAACCTGTGTCCGCCGATGTCCATTAAATTTCCTTTGTAATTTATTGTCTTGGAAATTCCTCCGATATCGTTGGTTTTTTCAAGGATGATCACGTCATAATGTTCGGAATCTCTGGTCAATAGATCGTGAGCGGCAGTCAGCCCGGCGGGCCCGGCTCCCAAAATAACAACCTTTTTCTTACCCATGTCTTTACCCCTTTCAGTTAAAGCTAATGAAGAAAGGTTAAGAAAAAGTTTACGAATCTATGAAAGCAAAGAACAGAAAATTCGATATCAAGAGAAAGCCCGAAAAATCGGGCTTGTGGGATTTTATATCTCGTTCTAGTTTTACTTTTTTAGATACACGGTGTACGGCCCCGTCTTATTGGACAGATCTCGGTCGCTCATCCCTGCCTTGTTTTTTCCCGCCAAAGTGAGGTCAAGCACCTTTTCTTCCAAGTTTTTGTTGCTCAAAGAGACTCGTGCCTTTTTCGGAAGATCTCTTGTCAATTTTCCGTCTATTTTTAACTCCCTCAGATTTCCCATGCTCCACAGAAAATCAGGGAGGTGATTCAAATCAGGGTTGTTGTGTATATACAGCTTTTCCAAATGACACAACCTTTTCAGCAAGTATGGAATTTTCATGAGTTGGTTATTGCTTATATCGAGTTCTTTTAACGCTGGCAGAGTCCTCTCGCCACAATATGCACCACATTTATCTTCGCGGACACTCTCCATCATATATACGCCAAACGGAATTTGCTTCAGGTTCTTGCCGCTTAAATCGAAGGGCACAGTCCTTACATCGTAGTAGAAACTCAGGGTCGGACATGACCAATGTCTCAGGGATTTGTTGATAACATCGTGATACCAATCTAGCGAGTAATCCTCCCCGACGTAAGTAACCTTGTATGTCCATTTACGGCGACTAACATTGACAGGTTCTCTATCTTCTACCGATTTCGAGAACGACAGATCTTTCAGGTTCACTAAATTTCCCAAGGATTCCGGCAACGAGGTGCTGAGATTTGTTTTCTTCAGCTCCAATATCTCTAAGTTTTCCAAATCTCCTATAGAATCCGGTAAACTTGAGAATTCGTAATTTTCAGAAAGGTACAATTCTTCTAGATTTTTTAAATTTCCGATAGAATCGGGTAAAGTTCTGAGGTGATTGCCGGACAAATCCAAAATTCGCAAATTTTCCAGATTTCCTATGGAATCAGGCAGGTTTTTCAAGCCTCCGCGTACACTCAATACTTTTAAATTGCGGAAATATCCAATGGATGTCGGCAACGTATAGAGCGTATCCTTCATCTCTTGAGTCAGATTATCTCCCGCTTCTGATATTTTGTCTGTCGTACCGCGATAATCAATGTGCAGATATCTAGAATCATAATTCGAGGAAATATTTCCTAATTCCCATCTGCTAATCATTAAGAACCGATTATTTATTGATTTACACTTGATAATCGATGCATCAACTTCTTCCTTTACCAATTTCCGTAACGGTCCTAGAGTCTCGATTTTATCGACGACTGCTTTGCCTTCCATTGCCCCTGCGTCACATATCCAGAAAGAGATGGCGGCGGCACAGGCACTTAAAAGTAATTTTCTCATGATATACTCCTTTTTTAACATCAAAAACAAAACCAGACGGTCCCGCGGGCGAGCGAAACCGCGACACTTTGGGCAGGTTGCTTCGAAAATGAATCGGATTTTGTATTTCAAACTCAGACCAAATTTCAAAAACTCACTACCTTTACTCTCATGCTTACCACAGAGCGGAGGTGTTTACAACCTTGTATATATATTCAACCACTTGAGATGGGTAATTTAGTATTGTTAAAAAAAGTTAACGAAATAGAGAAAAGAGAGAAAAAATTAACCAAATATTAACCATTATTAATTAAGGTATAAGGGAGAGGGATAGGGCCGTCGAAATCTGAAAGGAAAGGGTTTCCGAGACGGAGGAGAGGTAGTGCGGTAAAAAAAACGAAAAAAAAGTAAATAATTGGTTGACGGGGGAAAGGGTAAAGTATATAAATTGAGACACGATCATTGAACGAAGTAAAGAACAGAAACGAGAGGATATATAGGCGGCGT
>JAGABS010000042.1 GCA_017614525.1 Alphaproteobacteria bacterium | reverse complement strand
TCCGCAAAGTTTTGGAATCCCTCGGGTGCACCGTCAACCGATTAATCCGCATCAGCTACGGAACGGTCTCCCTGGGCAATTTGCAGTCGGGAAAAGTCGAAAAATTATCTGAAAATGAAATCCGAAAACTGGTGAAATCTGCAAAGTTTTGTTAAATCTACGCCGCTGAAAAATAAAAAGCAACAGCATTTCGGGTTAACGCTTTATTAATCAATAGGTGCGAGAATGTATCCGCATAGTTTTTGAGTTGGGGAGCATACAATGGAACATATTGCCAAAAAGAAAATTGACAAGGGGGGGGGGTAAGACATTAGAAATCCCTGAAAAAGAGGATTATTGCATTGCCAACATAAAAAATAAATTTCATTTTAAAAAACAATCAAAAAAATACCAAGATATCTTCTGTGAATTAGAAACGGGAGCTAAAATATGTTAAATACCAGCCGTAACAACCAAGGTTTTTGGATCATCACTTTAATGTCTGCTCTGATGTTGGTATTGATTTCCGAGCAACGTAACCATTGCAAAGCACTGAACAATATTCTAGATATTCTGATGTTCACTTGTAAGAAGAATAATTTTAATAGTTGCA
Organism: Alphaproteobacteria bacterium; assembly: GCA_017614525.1. Lineage (GTDB taxonomy): Bacteria > Pseudomonadota > Alphaproteobacteria > UBA3830 > UBA3830 > UBA3830. The sequence continues at coordinate 21,185 of JAGABS010000042.1, read as the reverse complement.
GATTACTGTCTATGCTCTCAAGTAAAATCGTTAACATTGGACATGCAAAATTTTATGTTCCAAATTACCCTATTGACTTTATTCAATCAGAAATTGTCAATGCTGGAGCATTCTATGAAATAGGCATTTTACAAAAATTACGACCTTATATTAGGGAAAATGCTGTAATTTTAGATATCGGGGCTAATATTGGAAATCATTCTATATATTGGGCTGTAAAATCTGATGCAAAAAAAATTTATTCGTTTGAACCAGTGAAAGAGACATTTAAAATCCTGAAAAAGAATGTAGAAATCAATGAATTGAGGAATAAAATAAAGATCTTTAACATAGGTTTGAGCGATCAAAAAATCGGCGGAAGTATTTCCTTCTTCGATAGCTCTAATATTGGTGGGACCAACATTAAGCAAGATCCAAACGGGAGTTTGTTATTGGATAAATTAGATAACATAAAAATCGAGGAAGATACTGTGGATTTTGTAAAAATTGATGTAGAAGGACACGAATTACAGGTATTACAAGGAGGAAGAGAAACTTTACTCAAATATAAACCGGCGATCTTCGTAGAAACTGACGACAATAGGGTTCATAAATATTTAACAGATTTAGGCTATCGCTTAGAAAAAAGCTTTGAAGGTTGCAATTACCTGTACCTTTTCAATTTACCTCAGTAACCGGATACAACAAAAACTTGTTTTCTTTTCTTGCTGTGCTTTAGATCAAATTAATCTAAAATATCTTGATTTTTTTTATCAAATATCGTACTCATGTTACCGTGTTAAGCTTGCGTTCTTCGGTGAAGGACATGGGGTTGTTTATGTAGCTTGCAAATTGGCAGAAATTTAAAATTTCAACTGGTTTTGCGCTGTCTGGTAAGGGGGAAGTTAAGATGAAGTTGCGCAACTTGATCTGTAATGGTTTGTGCGTTTTTCTGGTTATGACCGACGTAAACGCGATGTCTTTTAATAAACCATCTGATTCCGGAAATTCCCAATCTTCGCGCAGGGGAAATAACTCAACGCTGTTTGGACTGTGCAAAAATGTTCAACAGCTCAAAAAAGACGTGAATACACAGATGCTTGGATTCCATCGGAGCATTCAATCGTTTGAATCGGATATTTATACTCAAACTCTGGCACTGCGCCATCACTTTTGGCAGATTGAAATGATCGTTGAAAACCAAGTCTCCAGAGAGATTAATGCAAAGACTGATGAGAAAGTTCCCGGCCTGGATTGGTCTCGGTGGACAGTTGAGTCGGAAATGGACGGGCCACTGTTTAAGCTGCGCGTAAATATTCAGCAGTTTGGGGCGACATTTCACACTCAAGCATCTCAACTAATGCAGAATTTACAACAGCTGAGCCAGAGAAGTTCACATTGCAAGAGCAGAGTGTACAACAAACTTACACTCATGTTAAATCAGGATGTAGAGCAATTCAATTTGATAGTTGACGAGCATTTGTTCGGACTACACAATGATGTCAAACGTCTGGAATCGCTTGTTGAAGAACAACTTTTTGAACTACGTCAGGATGTTGACTTCTTAAAATCAAAGATTGATATATCTTGGTCAGAATTGTGTCAGTTTATGGCGTCGAAAACTCATGCGTCTTGGTCTGGGCTGCAGCACTTTCTGAGATCGGATACATATGCGTCTTGGCATGCATTGCGTCAGTATGTTAGGTGTCTCGAATTAATGTCCGATAAAAATATGCGCGGGCTACACCAAGATGTTAGTTCCCTTTTAACGCTTATTTACGAAGACGTATCTTTACTGCATCAAAACGCCAGATTATTGCAGATGAATGTTTGCGGAGAATTTTCATATAAATATAACAGATTTTTAAGACGCAGATAACGGAACATAGCTCGTTTCTCACAATTTCAGTTGGAAATCTTTAATGTTCAGTCGTTTTTTTGCGCAATTTTTGGGGTTTCAAAATAAAAACACACAGACCGAATTTCGGCCTGTATGTATGAGGTAAAAAGGAAATTTAAGCAACAAATGAAAACCTTTACTGCTGCTCAGGTTTTTGCTCACTCGGTATCTGAGTCTGTGTATTCACCTGAGTCGGAGCGCTTGGCTGCTGAGTTTCGAAATTCTGCACGATCTTCTGCGGCTCAGGTTTTTGTTCACTCGGTATCTGAATCTGCGTATTCACCTGAGTCGGAGTGCTCGGCTGCTGAGTTTCGAAATTCTGCACGATCTTCTGCGGCTCAGGTTTTTGCTCATTCGGTATCTGAGTCCGTGTATTCATCTGAGTCGAAGCGCTTGGCTGCTGAGTTTCGAAATTCTGCACGATCTTCTGCGGCTCAGGCTTTTGCTCATTCGGTATCTGAGTCTGCGTATTCACCTGAGTCGGAGTGCTTGGCTGCTGAGTTTCGAAATTCTGCACGATCTTTTGTGGCTCAGGTTTTTGCTCACTCGGTATCTGAGTCTGCGTATTCACCTGCGACGAAGTGCTTTCTTCTTGGAATCCGAAATCCGGGATTTCCTTTAAAGCTTTGATAGCGTCATCATAGTGATTGTCAGCTGCAGACTTCAAAAATCTTTTCGCTTTTTCCAGACTTTGTTCAGTGCGAGTCTCTCTCAGATAGAAAACTCCAATTTGATATTGAGCTGGAGGCACGCCACCTTCTGCCGCTTGGGTCTCCAGTCTAAACCACTCGTCGACACTTTCTTCAACTCCCAGTCCTTTCAAATATAGGCACGCAGTACAATGCATTCCCCAAGGGTCACCAAGATCTGCTGATTTTTTGTAATAATTGAATGCGGAATTGTAATCTTTAAAAGTTCCGTAACCGTTTTCGTAGCAGATTCCCATTGCAAAAGCACAATACGGATTATCCTGATGCTGAGCCGAAAATTCGAATAACCATTTACGATAGCCTTCATCCAGCTCTTTCCCGAGCAAAGCCAAAATCCTCACCGCTTCGAAATATTCCTTTTCGATGGCATTTTTCAGGAAAGTTATTCCCTCCCCCTCCTGTAATCCGCAAGGGAAAAATTTGTCCGCATACGCTTGTCCTAAACACATGTAGATTCGACCAACATCAACCGTACTTGTATTCCCAGCCAAAATTTCTTTGTACATTTTGCATGCTTTTGTTCTATCCATCGGAAGGTCCACTCCTTCATAATAGATATCGGCAATTTCAACTTTTGCCTCAGCATACCCTAAATCGGCGGCTTTCTGAAAACACTCAATGGCTTTGTATATGTCCTTTTCGACGGCATGACCCTCTTCATACATCAAACCGAGATAGTGCATGGATTCGATATCTCCACGGTAAGCCGCCTTTTGAAACCATTCAAAAGACTGTTTTAAGTTCTGCGGGATACAGGATCCCGACATATATTCCTTTGCTAAAATTTTTTGCGCGTCAAGATTGGATGCCTGGGCACTTTTCTCCAGAAATTCCATCGCTTTCGACGGATCCTGAGGAATCCGAGCGCCTTTTAAATATAGAACTCCCGCATACAACTCATTTTCAACGTCACCCTCCCGCGCCTTGTTTAATATCTCAACCAGATCGCTTTCGGAGATTTCAGAAGGACGATTTAAAACAACATCCAGCGTTACTTTATTAGACTTAATTCTAAACCAAGATTTTATAGTTTCCCAAATCGACATTTTTCTCTCCCGTAATTTAATCTTCCTGCCATCTTCTGACGATTCTAACCAATAATGTTTAACAATCCGTTAATTTAGATACAAATTTTTGGCTTATTTTTTTTGTAGCTATAATTCAATATGCCTCTTCAATATACCTCAAAAATTTGCCAGACTTTGTTTCTCTCTCCAAGAACGCATTTAGTTCAAAACTATTTTACGAAATGGTAAAAATATGAGAAACCTCGGCTGTCAATCCGAAATCGGCACTTTGCAGAATGCTTTTTTCTAAGTGAACGCAAAAATATATATCGATTTTTTGAATACAAAATTATTTTTTGCTCAGTAATAAATTTTTAACTTTTCTATGTTATCATCCATGACAGTATAAGAATGTTGCATTTAAAGAAAATGAGGAGAAAATGAAAAAAGCAATGTTTTTGGCGACTTTAATGTTCGCATCGGCAAATGTTTTCGCAATGAATTCTCAGTCTCGTGTAAGTGAGGTCCAAGAAAGATCCCAAAAAGCTGAGCCCGCGTCTGACCAGCACAAGAAACTCATGCAAAAAGATTTTTCTGAGTTAATGGATGCAGTAAAAATAAATAATGTGGGAGAGGTGAAGAAAATAATTAATAAGCACGAGGATAAATCAGCAGTTCGCGATCTTATGATAGCTCAAAAAAACAAGATAGGGATGTCCTCTGATCAGCTCGAACAATTTCGCGGACGCATCTTCCTTCACGCTGCTGAGTTAATTAATTCTTTAGATAAAGACAAACGTACTCCGTTGTCGATAGCGGCGGAAAAGGGATATGAAAGCATAGTGAAATATCTGATAGAACACGGTGCCGATGTTAACAAGGTCGGAATGAGTAATGGCCCTACTCCGTTGTTTATGGCACTATACAATGGAAACGAAAACATAGTGAAATATCTGGTAGAACACGGTGCCGACGTTAATAAAGAATGTAAAGGCGGTTTTCCGTTGCATCTGGCTGCAGCGAATGGACTGGAAGCCTCGATGAAATATTTAATAGATCATGGTGCGGACGTTAATTTGCAAAATGACAGTGGAAGAACTGCCTTGGTCTGTGTAATGTCACACGTCGCTAACGGTACTGGGCATGTTTATAGAACGGATGATGATCAGGAAAAAGAATACCAAATGGTAAGGTATTTGCTGGATAATGGAGCGGATCCTAATATTGGAAATCCTCTTTTGCAAGCTGTTACATACTCGAAACAGCACGGTGATACCAGGATAATGCAGTGCTTGATAGATCACGGTGCAAATGTTAACGGAGGAGGCGTTTTAAAGAAAGCGTTTGGAGACCGATCAACTGAGTGCAGCAAAGGAGAATTAATGACGATGAAGCTGTTGCTGGATAGCGGAGCGGATCCAACAGAACTGCTTGAGAGTTTCAAAAAAGAGATGCCAACAAAAATAGCCTTGCTGAAAGCTTACGAATCAGAGGAAAGCAAAAGACGGGCAATGCAGGAAGTGCAAATGAAAGTGCAGGAAGCAGATGCTTTGATGCAGCAGGATAAAATAGCTTACTGGTTCGATGCTGTATACAATGGACATGATAAGCTTGTCGAACTTTTTATAAAAAACGGAACTGATGTTAATCAGAGAGATGATAGAGGGGAAACGGCTTTATCGATAGCTCAACAAAAATTCCGAAATTCTTCGAACCCTGAAAGAAGATCTCATTACGAGAAGATTATCAATATGTTGTCGAAGACACAAACAAAGGAATCTGGAGAATAAGAGTCCATAAAAATTGTAAAATTGGTGATATTTAAAGCGCTTTTCGGGGCGCTTTTTCTTATCTTTCCGAAATGAACCAGCGGTTGTGCGATTCCCTACCCCAACGTCTGCATTCTCTGAAATCAGCATTGCAAAGGTTCCATACCGCGAAAATCGGCGCTCGTAATAGGTTTAATATATCCCGAAAACCTGCTGTGCTTCGTTTCTAGCGAAATGGTTTCCGTTTGCTCCGTTGTTCATATTTTTTAACGGCCGGGACATCTTTATTAATATCTTCGTCTTGCACGAAAATTTAAATGATATTGATATTTTTGCAAAGTGTTTTTTGTTTTTGTTTTTTTAATGATTCTTGAAAAACGGTTTACCGCATGGTAAAAGGTACTTGGTGGGTTTGTGTAGTTTTGTAATGTAAAATTGGGAAGATTCTGGGGATCTGATTAGGTCTCAGGATGGCATCGCTGGTTGGCAGCGTTGGTTTTGGTTGTATGCTTGCGTGGTGTGTAGGTATGCGTGTGTGTTTTTTGTAAGAGGAGTTAAAAATGAAACTTAATATAAAAACCTTGTGTGCGGTTGGAGCGTTAACGTTTGCGTCTACAGCTGTTTTTGGGATGAATGGTGCCCTCGAAGAAAGTCGACGAATGTCTTGGTCGGAACTGTCCCAGCTGGTAAAATATGAATTGATGTCTTGGTCAAAAATGTCTGAGATAGTTCCAGATCGCTTTAGCAGAGAAGTGATATATGCCAGTGATATTGACATATTTCTTGAAAAGCGTTCCGATATTTGCAACAAGTTTTATGATTTGTTCGTTAAAGGCACAAATCTATTGGTTGATGAAATCCATCGTCAAAGGGATGCTTATGGATCAATAGATGCATTACTTGAGGAGCATTTCGATGATTGGTACAGTTATTGGAACCCTATTATAAGAACGTACAATGAAGAATTGAAACTAATAGATCTATTGAGAGAGTCAAATTTCGCCTCATTTAGTTTTTATTCTTCTGGAACAATTCTAAAACAGTTAGACGCTCACCGCAAACTTGAGGGCGATCCCTCTGTGGTAATTAATAAACTGAATAATAAAATGAATATTCTCATCAGAGATCTCGAAGCGTCACATTCAAGAATGCATGCTAATGAATCAATAGAATCAGCGGTCCAAATGTTTGAAGAAGCTGAGAGAGAGGCGACCGCAGATGAATCAATAGAATCAGCGGTCCAAATGTTTGAAGAAGCTGAGAGTAAGGCAGCGGAATTTGCGTCTAGGTCAGTCGTCAGCGGGTCGTCTTATTCCAAATTTGGACAATTCTTCGAATCTATATGGTCAAGATTTACGGAATCCAGATTAGGGCGAGCCCTAAGATTCGTAAAATCGTACTTTTTCGGTATTAACTAATTGAATTTTTCGTTTTTACAGGGAATCCGCGCGGGTTGCCCTGTTTTCGCTTTTCAAAATGCATAGAATAATTCGCGAAATCTAATATATCCCGAAAACCTGCTGAGCTTCGTTTCGAGCGGAATGGTTTCCGTTTGCTCCGTTGTTCATATTTTTTAACGGATTTTCCAGGACATCCTCGTTGATATCTTCGTCTTGCTTGAATGCCTCCGTGATGGTGACGTCTCCGCAAGGCGCGCCGCCTGTTCTGGCGTCAATTTTCCGCAATTTTATACCTTTCGGAATTCTGAAAGGTTTTGCGGTCAGATATTTTTTTGCGTGGGTCATGAAATCGATAAAAATCGGCAGGGCAGTATTCGATCCGCTCGCGTTTTTCCCCAGAGATCTCGTATGATCGTCGAATCCGACAAAAACTCCGATGGCAATATCCGGAGTATACCCGATGAACCAAGTATCGCGGCTGTCGTTGCTGGTCCCGGTCTTTCCGGCCATTGGGAAATTCAAAAAGTTGGCTGACGCTCCCGACCCTCTCTGCATGACGCCTTCCAGAAGTGATGTAATTTGATAGATACTTTGCTCGTCTAAAATTTGCGCGCGAATATCGTTTAATTTCGGAGGGTATTGCTCCTCGGCCTCGTCATGTTGTGCATCTTCATCGTGCTGTGAAGTTTTCTCGTATGGAATGCCGTCGTCATACTGAGCGCTACGTTCATCGGATTTAAAAATAGCTTTTCCGTTTTTATCGAAAATATAGTCGACCATGGTCGGCGAAATTTTCTTTCCTCCGTTCGCGAGCATAGCGTACGACGTGGTTAAATTCAGCAAGGTTGTCTCTCCCGCTCCGATCGCATAGGAAAAATACCTCGGCATGTGATCAAAAAGGCCGAATTGCTCGGCGATTTTTGCGATTTTGTTCATGCCGACCTCTTTCGCAATACGAATCGTGGCAGTATTTACCGATCGCTCAATTGCTTGCCGCAGAGTGATTTTGTCCAGAATGGCTCCTTTATAATTTTTCGGTTTCCAAACACCAAGGTTCTCTCCTAAATCAATTTCGACGGGGCTGGCGTCAAGAATCGAGTTTGGCGCAAATCCGTTTTCTAATCCCGCAAGGTAAACAAAAGGTTTGAAGGAAGATCCGATCTGTCTCTTGGCCTGGGTTGCGCGATTAAATTCGCTTTGGGCGAAGGAATACCCGCCCTGCATAGCCAAAATCCGTCCGTTGTTAACATCAATCACCACTATTGCCCCCTGAACTTTCGGCAACTGCTTTATTGCGTAAGTATTTTTTGATTTTTCAACCAGAACAACATCGCCGACCTGAATTTTTTTTGCCCATTTCAGATCTTTAGGGGAAATTTTTCCGAGATGATCGTCATCCGTCAGAATTTTTCCGTCTTTGTTCAGGAGAACGGCTTTTGGGAAATTTTCCCCGCCCTTCGGATTTTTAATTTCGCGGAGCTTTTTCAGGATTTCACTTTGCTGAGAAGAAATATTTCCGTTTACTGTTTGAGGCGAAGGAATGTCTGAAGAAATATTTTTGTTTGTTGTTTGAGATGAAGGGATGCCTGCGGACGAAATATCTATATTTGCGATGGGCCCTCTCCATGCGAATCGGCGATCGGCAGCTTCCAGTCCGCGGCGCAGCGCGTCATAGGCGCATTTTTGCAGCTTCGGGTTTAGGGTCGCGCGAACAACTATTCCTTCCTTATTCAAGCTTTCGAACGGATATTTGTTGATTAGGTATTTGCGCAGTTCCTCCGAAAAATATTCCGCAGTATATTCGTTTGAATTTTGCGGTGTCATGATCAGATCTTCTTTGATCGCAGCGTCATGTTCTTCCTGAGTGATGAATCCGTTGGCCAAAAGTCGGGAAATCGCCCAATTTCGTCGAATCAGAGCTTTTTCTTTGTGTTTGACAGGATGATAATTGTTCGCTCCTTTCGCAAGACCGGCGAGGTAGGCGCACTCTCCGATGGTTAATTCGTTCAGCGTTTTATCGAAATAGGTTTTCGCGGCAGTCGCGACTCCGTATGTTCCTAAACCCAAATATATTTGGTTGAGATAAAGCTCCAAAATCTGTTTTTTGGTCAGCGCCTGCTCAATTCGATATGCCAAAATCGCTTCTTTTAATTTTCTGATGTAGGAAACTTCATTTGTTTTTATCAGAAAAATACGCGCTATTTGCTGAGTAATCGTCGACGCTCCCTGCGGACGTCTTCCCGAGCCGAGCTGCTTAAGATTGTTGACGATCGAGCGGGCAATTCCGAAAAAGTCGACTCCCTTGTGTTGATAAAAATTTTTGTCCTCGACCGCGATAAATGAATTGATGACTTTTTCCGGAATCAAATCCACGGGAATGAAATATCTTTTTTCTCCTGAGTATTCGCAAAGCTTGCTTCCGTCCTGCAAAAACACTCGGCTGGAAAGCAAAGGAGAATATTGCTTCAGAGAATTATGGTTCGGCAAATCGGAAGAGAGGAAGTAGAGAACAGCCACTGCTGCAACACTTCCGAGACCGACAACCGCAATCAAAGAGCAAAACAGATACAATACCGATCGCTGAATCAATCCGAAAAATTTTGAGAAAAAACCGCGCTTTTTTTTGTGCTGAACAGGTCTGTAAGAATCCTTTTCTTCCGATCCCCCCAACTCTTTTGCTTCGCTCTTTTCCTTTTTTGAATTAGAAAACTGACTGTTTTTTTTGAAAATGTCTTCTTCGCTCATTATTTCCCTTACCGAACACTCGGCGCTCAGAATTTTTCCCCTCTTTATCGAAGAACTCATCCAGCGCGTACAAAATAGCATAAATGACTTTTTCACGAAATAATTTTGATAGCAAAAGTTTGCTGTCCTTTTTGTTTGAAATGCAACCCAATTCCACGAGCACTGACGGGATGTTTGTTTTCAAAATTTTCAGCTCGCTGCTGCGGCATGCCTGATGTTTAATTTTGCAGAGGTTCGGAATGTATCCTACGAGTGATTTCGAAAACTGTTTGGATTTTCGCAGGGTTTCGTTGAATTCCCTGTCGGATTCGCTGAATCCGATCGGCGGCAAAGTGTATACGGAAATTCCTCTCAAATTTTTGTCCTTGTTGTAGTCAGTGTGAAGCGAAATTAAGATGTCTCCGTTTTCAGACTTCGCACGCTCAATTCGATCGTCAAGCGATACGAATACGTCTTTGTCTCTCGTTAATACGACATTGTAGTGATTGGTTTTCAGCAAAGCGTTGCGCAACTCGACCGCAGTGATCAGTGCGATAGTTTTTTCCGGATAGTTTTCATAAGAAGATCGGGTGCCGGGGTCTTTCCCGCCATGTCCCGCGTCTATTATTATCGTCGGTTTTTTTCGAAAAACAATTTTAATCGAATTTTTCGTATATTTCTTTTTTACGAACTCAACTTTTTGGTTCAAAGCCATGATAAACATCAGCGACGAATTTCCGAATTTCTCAAAAAAATACCCTTTGACAATGCCCTGATTCAGTTTACCGATTTTCGGGATATTTATCGGCTTGTTGAAGGACAAAAATATTTGCATTCCGTTCGGAAGGATGTGCACTCGAGGAACAAACGAAGCTTTTTTGTGAAATTCTATGTCCAAATTATAGAGACCATTTTCCTGGAACAGCGAAACCTTCTCTATCGCATCGAAATCTGCCTGCGCGCGAACATCGCAGAGCACGGCGAAAATTATCACAAGAAACAACTTTATTTTATCTTTTATCATGCTAAATGTTGTCTTCCCCATGCAGTATACCAAAAAATCAAGCAAGATGCAGATCATAATTCAAACCATTTGGTGTATGCATATGTAAAAAATGGTTAACAATTTTTGCGTATTCGTTAAGATTTTTGCTGATTGTGTTGCAATAAAACCACAAATGCAACGAATTATGGTATGCAGGGTTTGATCATCCAAAAATCTTCATATAGCATGAAAGTAGTATTGTTTAGGAGTGTTTATGTATAAGAACTTGTTTATTTTTTCATTGCTTCCGTGTCTTGTTTTCGCGCAAGCAAATGCTGAGGATTCCAAGCGATTAGGAGAGTTTGTCGGTGAAAAGTGTCAGGATATCCCTTTATTGGAGGATCTGTCTATCAGTGGCCAGCTGAATTTGGCTTTTGTCACCTCGAACCAGCATCTTTCGAAAGATGTGGATATTCCGTCGGTATCTTTGGACGGTGACGTTTACATCGATTACAAAAAAATTGTTGACGGTACCGGCTTTGGTTTCCGCATCGGGACTAAGGCAAGATCAGGTATGATCAAGGGCGGATCGGCAATTGTCGACTCTTCGTATTTGTTTGCAGACGCAGATAAACTCGGACAGTTCAGGTTTGGTTACTCAAAATCTGCCGGCAGTATGTTCTCAGTATCGTATGCGGATGTCCTGACAGGATACAACTTGGTTGACAGCGGAAACGCCAGTGCTTTCTTTACTCAGACTTCCGGGTCGATTCTCGGAACAGGCTTCGATAAGGATGATGCCAAGGCGTTGAAGTTTGTTTGGCTGTCGCCGACGATCAAGGGATGGTCCGTGGGATTTTCTTATGCGCCGAACAGCCGCGACGGTCACTTGTTCAAGGAAAAGCGCAACAAAATCGAGAAGGATTACAATCCAACGCAGAACTTCGCAGATTATCGGTCTTACATAGAGGATAGCTTCACCGGAGGTGTTTCCTATGAATATGGTGATCCGAATGCGTTTAACATGAAGATTGCTCTCGCAGGATGGACCGCGAAGGGAAAAACCGATGCCGCCACAAAGATCCGTAATGTAAAAGGTTACAACGTTGGAGCTGTATTCGGGTACTCGAAGTATAAGTTTGCTTTGGGATTCACCGACAACATGGATTCTATGATTCCGAAAGATTTGGTAGATCCTTCTACCCAGAAGTTTGGAATGTGTCCGGGGGCCAACAACGGAAAAGTTTACAACATTGGTGTCGGATACTTCGGCGATAAGTGGGAATTGTCTGCCGGTCACTTCCACGCCGTGAAAAAGTGGTCCAGCAATGAGAGATCTAACACGAATGTCACGACGGTGGCCGTACAGTACAATGTCGACAAAGTGCTCAGCACTTATGTTGAGTACAACAACATTAGGGCAAAGACTTGTGAGCGTGTTATGGAGTCGGAGAGGCACTCTGATGGAGTCGCTTACGGCAACAACAGAGCAAATTTGTTCATTGTCGGAGCTAAAATTAATATTTAATAGAAAATCCTTTCTTTGTTATCTGTTATCCCGTCGGAAAAAATTCCGGCGGGTTTTTTAATATGTACCAACCAATCAAAACGCATTAGCAAATTGAAACAAGTGCTTCGTACATATTTGAAAATAAAAAAGCAGATTAACTCGGATTTTTCAGAATAAATTCCAAAATTCTCGGGATTTGCTGAAGATCCCGAAAAGTGTTTTTGAGGACAAAACCTTTGGATTCGAAAATGTTTTTCACGGCGTCGTGTTGATCAAAACCGACTTCCAACAGAATTTTTCCGCTTGGTTTCAGCCAATTTCCCAGCAATTTCGACAGCTGATCGTATGAGACCAGCCCGTCTTTGCCGCCGTCCAGCGCAATATGCGGGTCGAAATTTTTCACGTTATCGTCCAAAGCCCAAATATCCGCATTTTTTATATAAGGAGGATTGGAAACGATTAGATCAAATTTTTTTTGCGGGACAAAGTCATTCCAGCTGACGTTTTGTATTTCGACGTTTTTCACGCGCAGATCGGATTTATTTTTCAGGGCGACCGCGACGGCTTTTTCGCTGATATCGATGCCTACTCCGAAAGATTTCGGAAATTCTTGCGCGATGCTGAGCAAAATACATCCGCTGCCGGTACCGATATCGAGAAATTCGAAAGCTTGATCTTTCGCGAAAATTTTCAATGTTTGCTCAACGATAATTTCAGTTTCGGGACGCGGATCCAAAACGTCTTTATTTACGAAAAATTCGCTGTTCCAAAATTCCCGTCTGTTCAAAATTTTCGAAACAGGCTCGTGAGATTCGTAGCGCGAGACAAAATCTTCCAGCTGAGCGATTTCGTTAGGTGAAAATTGCAAATCATTCATGTGAAAAACGATCTCATTTTCGGAAAGGTTTTTCACCTTAGCGATAAATAAACGCATAATTTTCGGCGGACAACTGTTACAGGACGTTTCTGATTTGCCGTATTTCATGTATTTCGCTTTCTTGTTGAAACTAAGGATTTCATATAATCTCGCTTTCTCGTTGAAATTAAGGAATTTTTAACAATTTTATGCTATTTTCCCAAGGGTGGGGGCAGCGGGGCTGGGACGCACCAAAAGTTAACAAATTGTTAATTTTTAGGTTCATTTCGATGTGAGATCCGCAGCAACTTTTCGCATCAAACAGCGTTTCGAGCTTCCTTGTTGAAACTAAGGATTCCATGTAAATTCGCCTTTTCATTGAAACTAAGGATTTCATATAATCTCGCTTTCTCGTTGAAATTAAGGAATTTTTAACAATTTTATGCTATTTTCCCAAGGGTGGGGGCAGCGGGGCTGGGACGCACCAAAAGTTAACAAATTGTTAATTTTCAGGCCTGTTTCGATGCGAGACCAGCTGCAACTTTTCGCATCAAACAACATCGCAAACTCCCCTGAGCAAGGGGTACAGCACGTAAATTTTCGGGTCAAACAAAAGAACACCACCGCCGCACCGCAACTAATCTTTTTGAAAATTCGCGATTTGTTCTTCTTGGTCGAACTCAATCAGCGGCTTGATAATCTCCTCCAGCGCAGCACCTTCCATGACTTGCGGAAGCTTATACAAAGTCAGGTTGATTCGATGATCCGTGACGCGCCCCTGCGGATAGTTATAGGTGCGAATTCTCTCTGAGCGATCACCTGTTCCGACCTGAGAACGACGATTGTCCGCCCTCTCGTCCTGTAACTTCTGGCGCTCCATTTCGTAGAGACGCGAGCGCAAAATTTTCATCGCTTTTAACTTGTTCATGTGCTGGGAACGCTCATCCTGCTGAACTACGACTATGCCGGTCGGAATGTGAGTTATACGTACAGCGCTTTCCGTTTTGTTAACGTGCTGACCGCCCGCCCCTGATGCCCGCATTACGTCGATTTTCAAATCCGTTTCGTCAATTTTCAGGTCGACTTCTTCAGCTTCAGGCAAGACCGCAACTGTTGCCGTCGAAGTGTGAACGCGCCCGCCTGACTCGGTGACGGGAACTCGCTGAACTCTGTGTACTCCCGACTCGAATTTCAAGTAAGCAAAGACTCCTTTTCCCGAAATATTAGCTGACGCCTCTTTGATGCTGCCGATTCCTGACTCGTGCGCATAAAGCAACTCGAATTTCCATTTTTTGAATTCCGCGTATTTTTGGTACATGCGCAACAAATCCGCGGCGAATAATCCGGCTTCGTCTCCTCCGGCTCCCGCTCGGATTTCGATGATTGCGTTTTTTTCGTCTGCTTCGTCTTTCGGAATCAACATGATTTTCAATTCTTTTTGAAGCTGCGGAATTTTGTTTTGCAGATTTTCGATTTCTTCCGTCGCCAACTCTTTGAAATCTTTATCGGTTTCGGGGTCTTCCAGGGCAATTTGCAGCTCGGATAATTCATTTTTTGTTTTATTATAAAGGTTGATCAAATTCGCAAAATCTTCAAGATCGGAAAATTCCTTCGATAATTTTATGAAATTCTCCGAATCATTAGCTTTTTCCAGCATTTGTTCTTTCAAAAATTCATATCGTTGCAAAATTTTGTCGAGGGTTTCTTCCAAAAGCATTATTTTTTCTCCGTTTTTTCTATTTCGACTCGGCGGGCGCTGTCTAATTCGCTTAATTTTTCTGTCTCGGATAGGCGGATGCCGATTGCTGCGTTCTCTTGTTCCGTTTTAACTTGGTGAGCACCGTCTGTCTCATTCAATTTCGCTATTTCAGTTTGAAAAATATTGTTCAATCTATTCATAAATTCATCTTGAGACAAACCCGGAGGAACAGGCTCCATAATTCTTACCGTAATTGTTCCCGGATTCTTTTTAAAACTGCGTCGCGCCCAAAATCTTCCCGAATTATGAACAATCGGAATTATCGAACAATTATTTTTTCCGTAAAACAGCGAAATCCCTCTTTTCAGCGGAACAAATTCGCCGACGGGCATACGAGTTCCCTCGGGGAAAATTATCACCTGACGGCCGTCATCCAAAGCGACGGAAATTTGCCGCGAAACTTCTATCAATGCTTTCAATCCATGCTCGCGATCTACGAAAATCGAGTGAACTTTATCCGCCAGCTGTCCGAATACGGGAATGTCGTGCAGTTCTTTTTTCATGACAAACACGGGCCTCGGGAAAAGGCTTATGAAGGCAATCGTTTCCCACATGGACTCGTGCCGAGAAGCGAAAATCACCCGCCCCGAAGTTTTCAAATATTGCTCATTTTCTATCTTAAAGTCGATTCCTCCGATATACTTTGAGATAAATCGGAACATTCTCGAAAAGCGAAACCAATATTCGTACACAACGTCCTCGGAAAACGGAATGAAAAAAATTCCGCAAAATACATAAACGGACATTGCGAAAAAAAGCACAACATTGAGAAAAATCGATCTAATCATTCAAAATTCCTTTTATACCATCTTGGATTAGGATACGCAGATTGTAACAAAATTTCTCGCCAACTGCGAGGCTGTGACAAACCTGATCATTCGCTATTCCTTTATTACTCCTGCTATGGAATCTTTGATCAAAACGCCCAAGCTGCGATAAAATTCTCTAAAGCATAACGAAATAAATCGGAAATTAAAATCGGATTGAACCTTCATCGGATAAATTTTCAAATTTTTGTTATATTTCCTGACTTCGTGCAGACTTCTGAACATGTGATAGTCAGAAGTTACCAAAACAATTTCTTTCATTCCGAGATCTTTCGCTACCTCGCGAATTTCTTTTGCATTTCCTTCCGTATTCATTGCCTTGTAGCCCAGAATAATGGTCACATCACCAAGACTGTCCGCGCCGACATCTTTCGCGTCACCGAGAATGTCTTCCAGCTTCGTTCCTTTGTACACTCCAGAAATCAAGACATTTTTCGCATGAAATTTTTTCACGGAATCCAATGCCAACTTTATCCGATTTTTTCCGCCGGTAAGCACAACCATGTCTTCGCAAACAAGATTGGAAGGAAGATTCTCAACTTTTTTCACATCAAATACAAAAATCGCAAACAATATCAAGGCAACTGATAAGATGACTGAAAAGAGTACTGCGACAACTCTCCGTATCCGGTCAGTCAAGCCAATCCTCATTTCTCAGAAAATAAAGAACCGTATTTTGCGAGGTGATCATAACAACCATAATTACGATCATCGGAACTATGAAGCTGATTCCCAAATATCTGATGTTGTCCCAATTTATCCAATTTGCACCGACCAAATAGGTAATTCCGAAAATCGTCATCATACTCAGGACTAAGGAAATCCAAGTCCCTTTCAAACCTATGGAGAAGTAATATCTTTTGAATTGCGACGCGATATATTTATCTCGCGCACCGATCAACTGCAGAATTTTCACGACGTCACGGTGATTGCTCAATGTCTTCTTAATGATGAATATTATCGTTGAACATACCGTAAGCAAAATCAAAACGGACAACAGAACGGAAAACCCGAAAAGTCCCTTGCTGATTTTCGCTATGGAAACATACCAATTCGCGTGGTTGTGAATTCGAACTCCCTGCGAGATTTTCGTCAGTTTTGAAGTCAGATCCAGCAAATCTACATTGACATTTCTGTCCAACTCGACATCAAACAGAACAGGGAAAGGAAAGTCATCCGGAATCGCAGTGCTGTCCAGCCATGGTTCGAGAATTTTTAGGATATCTGCATCTTTCAGTTTTCGAACCTTTAAAACGCCGTTTGTTCCTTGCAGCAGAAGGGTCACTTCATTCAACTGCTTCTCGGTTAGGGTAGAATTTGTTCCTTCGGAATGAGCGGGAAATTCGACAGTCAGCTGCCCGTTCAGCGATTTATCCCAATTATCCGTAAGATTGTAGGTAAAAATTCCGCTCATAAAAGTAATGGACATGCAATAAATCAGAAATCCGAAAATGATCGCGATGAATTTGTTTGTTTTATCCGTTTTGAAATTGAAATCATATTGAAAAGACAGCGCCATATCACTCTCCGTCACCATTGTTTCTCAAATGAATTTTATTATTTTCGATAGCCAGTTCCGAAAAATTGAACCGATCAACAAACTGTCGATAATGGGTCGCAACGATTACGCAAGTCCCCATTTTGTGCATTCCGTAAAACAACCTCATCAATTTGTTCGCGATTTCTTCATCGACATTTCCGGTTGGTTCGTCCGCGAGAATTATTTCCGGACGAGTTATCACCGCCCGAGCTATCGCCACCCTTTGCTTTTGCCCGCCCGAAAGCTGCTCGGGATACGAATTAAAGCAGTTCCCGAGTCCGACCCAATCCAAAATTTCCTTTGCCTGATGCTCTCTGGCTCTCTGAGTTTCGCCCTTAACTTTCAGCGGAAGCGCTACATTTTCCAAAATCGTGAGGTGGTCCAGCAAATTGTAGTCCTGAAACACCACACCAATCCTCTGGCGAAAATCGCAAATTTCGTTCGGAGACAACTCCGCAACATTTTCTCCGAAAATTTTCAGATTCCCCGATGCCGGCTTCAATCCCATGTACAGCAACCGAATAAGAGTGCTTTTTCCCGCCCCGCTCGCTCCGGTCAGGAAATAAAAAGACCTTTTTCTCAATTCGAGAGATACATTTTTTAACACAGGAATTCCGTTTCCGTAATGAACCATAACTTTATCCAAAGAAATCACCGGCCCGTTTTTACGCATACCAACTCCTGACACAAACAACCTGTTCATTGTAACATAACGAATTTAATCAATGAACCTAATCTATACAGAAATTTAATTTACTAAAATTTATTAATAAATATTTTACTTTTGCTTTGTAAACTGATTTTATGTTTAAGATATTTTTTGAACGCATTCTTAATAAATTCAAACGAGCATGCAACGAACTCAGATCCATGGCCGGCAAATTCTCGCAAATGTTTGCTGAATTTAAATATTCAGGCCAAAAGATGGGAATTATCGGATCAAAAATTAAACATCTGTGTCGAAAAAAAGGAGCTGCCGTCCTCGAAGCAGCATTGTGTATACCCGTACTTCTGTATTTGATGTTTTTTACACTGGAAGCGATTCGAATAGGAGTCTATCAAGTTGCCGTTGACAATATGGCTTTGAAGTTGGCTTTTGAGTACAGCGGACTAAAAAGTTCCACAAACTTCAAAAAAGTTATAAATGACTCTAAGCCGGCATTTTTTAAATCAATGAATGGAATTTACTGCCGAATCTATATCTTTCCCGATTTAGAGTCCCTAGTAAAATCAGATAAAATGAATGAAGATCCTCAATGGGAAAACACGTCAAACCCGTCTATACGAAATCCCGACGGAATGGTTCCCAATGCGGTCGCTACCAGTGGCTGCGCATTTATTGTGACAGTATCTTATAAATTTCCTTTCAGCAGCGCGTTTATTAAAAGACTGTTTGCGGGTGGAAAAAATTACGGAGATAACTTCCTGTTGTGGGGAAGGGCAATCAACGTTTGCAGTTAGATCTCTTGCCGAGCCTTCGGCAGAATCTGTAAATTTTTAACTTGTTGAATCAGAAAAATATTTGAAGTAGACTCAAAGGGGTATTGTAGGTTGAATTAGGATATGAGCGGTATACTGGGTTGTTATTTTCCGACTACTATTGTTGCTATTGACGATAATGCTAATTTCTTGGATAGTCTTCGAGATATTTTGGGTTCGAGAAATATTACGGTAAAGGGATTTTCCGATCCGATCGCCGGACTGGATTTTATTAACGAAAACTCCGAGAATAATGCTCTGACCTTTTCCGATCTGACCATGAGCGGAGATGAAGCGACTTCAGATTGGAAATCGATTCTTTTGAACATAAACAAAGTTCACAGCCAAATATACGATGAGAGCAGATTTGCGAAAATTTCGACCGTCATTGTGGATTACTCAATGCCGGGAATTGACGGGGTAGAATTATGCTCCAGAATATCAGATCCGAACATACAGCGGATTCTCCTTACAGGAGTTGCCGACGAAAAAGTGGCAATCGATGCTTTTAACAACGGATATATTAACAGATTTGCCAGAAAAAGTAGCTCCAATATCGTCAGTGATGTTATACATAACGTGAATCGAGCGATTCATCAGTATTTTTCCATATATACGTCGGATTTAATGAAATGTCTTCCGTCAAAAGAAATAAACAACCTCAGAGATCCGATTTTTGCGAATTTTTTCTATGGAACCTGTCTCAATCGAAACTACATTGAGTATTATATGCTTGATACTTTCGGAAGTTATTTGTTTTTGCAGGAAGATGGGCGAGCGAGTCTTCTGAGTATGATGCCCGAATCTGAAATTGACAGAATAATAGAGGTCGGCGTCGACTCGGAAGAAATATCGGATGAAGTTCTTGTCGGATTGAAATCACATGAGTATATGCTGGTGCTGCACAGTCGAACGGGTACCTTGCCTCCGATTTCGAGTTGGGATAAATACCTGCGACCGGCACGCAGACTAGAGGGGTATCAGACTTATTGTTTTGCATTTGCCGAAAGCGATATGTTGGATTTGGATTTCGATAAGATCAAGAGTTTCAACCAATTTAAGAAAAATCTGTTGGAAACGGAAAGGCAAAAATTGTAGTTCTTAAGTTTCGAACTTCAAAGAATTAAAAGGTTCAATCAGTTTAAGAAAGATGCGCCGGAAGCGCTGAGGTGGTTCGCGCTTTTATCCGAACCATTCCGAATTGCTAACTTTTTGTTAACGATTTTTATATATCATGTAGAAAATTATGGTTGGAAAAGAGATGCCTAAATTAAAAGAGAAGACCATCGAATTAATTGTATTGGGCTTAATGTATGTGGCAATGATGAGTTGCTGCTACATAAATTTGTTTGGTGAAGGATTAAATTTCATCGACACCGACGACTTTATGCGAGTAGTTCGGATAAGAGAATTTTTCGACCATTACGACTTAAATGACTATTTGATTGCGCGATCAAACTATCCCTACGGATGCGAGCTGCATTGGACTCGTTTATACGATTTTTTTATAATAGGGTTGACCTGGATAGTCGATTTATTTTCCGATTCTCTTGAGCAATCCATAAATTACGCTTGCTTTTGTATCAGTCCTATTATCGGGCTGGTAAGTATGGTGTTCGTGTTCAAAATTTTTGATATGTTCACAAGTAAAGGCAGTGTTTTCCTAGCGACCGCGTTATTTTGTGCATCTCCATTTTTGATTCCGTTTTTTTCTTTTGGACGACCTGATCATCACGCATTCATAACGCTTTGTATGCTCATTTATTTGTATTACACCGCGAAAATGATTCTAAATGAAAACGAAGGCAATCGTATTTACATAAAAGTGGCAATTGCGGCTTCAGCGTGTGTATGGGCTTCTCCTGAAACCCTGATCGTTCTGTTATTAACAGATGCGGTGTTGTTCTTCGTTTATATGAACGACTTTGAAAGAACCGCGAATTTCTATTTCAAAAATCTTCTTGCCGCCTGCTTTGTCGGAACGATTGCATTAATACCTGAATCAACTTCTCAATCTTTTCACAGTCTTTCGATGTGCGTACTGTTGCTACTGATACCCTACACAACTTTAACAAAAAATTCTCTGCAAAAAGATCCTTTTTTCAGATGCTGGCACTACGTTTGTCTGATGTTTATGATGATTTTCTTAACAAGAATTCAACCAGTTGAATATGACAAAATTTCGATAGTGCACTCGACATTATTCTTGTGTTTATCAACGTTTTTTGCTGTAAATTTGCAGCTAATGGGTAGGAAAAGCCATTTATATGACACAATTCTCTGGGCAGTGGTCATTGCATGTATATTTTTATCAATGTTTCCTCGGTTTTTGATGGGAATGTCCGCGGATATACCACAGTTCGTGAAAGATATCTGGTTGAACAAAATTTCCGAACTGCAATCGCCTTTCACCGGAAATATGCTGTGGATTTTTCTGGTTCACAGCACAATTACGGTTACGGCAATAATCGTAAAAATTCAGGAATTGAAAAAGCAACATATAACCAGAGAAAATGTTATTTGGGCATTGTTTATAGCGCTTGCTTCTTGTTACTGGCTTTTGGCATGTTTCGCATACAGGATGATTCCTTATTCAGTCATGTTTGGGTTGCCGATCGTTGTAAGTCTTGGAATGTCCAGCAAATATGTAGAAAAATACAGCAAACCCGCGCGAATGATTATTACGGTGTTTATCGCTTGCTTTTTTATGTTTGCAACGTCTTTGTTTGTTGAATCTGAT
>JAGABS010000041.1 GCA_017614525.1 Alphaproteobacteria bacterium | reverse complement strand
AATTAACGGAATTTCAACCTTTCTGTGCTATTTTGTCCAGGGTGGGCCAGTGGGCGCACCGTATGTTAAAGATTAGCAAAAAGTTAAATCAAGAAAATTTCAACCTTTCTGTGCTATCCTCCCACGGGCGGGGGCTGAGGGGCGGGCGCGAATTAAAAGTTAACGAAAGGTTAACCAGGAATGCTTCCTGGACTGCAGATGTTAAGTCTTCCTATCCAACAGTATGCCGAAAAATCGAAAAAATCGATTCAGATGCAAAGAACATACCTGGAAATAGCATCGCTTATAATAACCAGCTTCAAGATCATCTTGCCTCCAAGCGCTGCCTGGCTGCTTCTGAATGCAAACTGATTAAATTAACGGAATTTCAACCTTTCTGTGCTATTTTGTCCAGGGTGGGCCGGAGGGCGCACCGTATGTTAAAGATTAGTAAAAAGTTAAATCAACAGAATTTTAGCCTCTTCGCGCCGCAATTTTGTGTCAAAGGACGCAGAAGTGTTAATTTCAATCCAAAACCGACTCGGCTTCTTTCAAAATTTGGTCGACAATTTCCTGAATCGACCTTTCTTCTTTTATAAGCTCGACGATCTGGCCCGACATCAGCGAACCGCGGTCTGTGTCTCCTTCCTGCACCGCGCGGCGCAGGGATCCCGCCCAAAAATGTTCCAAGGACAGACGGCCGTTTTCGGCGCGAACTTCTCCTTTTTCGAATTTCTGCAAAACCTCTCTTTGCTTCTGCACGAATTCATCCATTCCGATATTTTCCAAAGCGCGCACGGGAGCGATGTTGAATTTTTTGTCCAGCTGCACGGGCAAAATGGCGTTTCTTCCGCTGGCCCGGAAATACGCTTTTTTGAATTTTTCATGGGCAGTGGATTCTTTGCAGCAGGCGAATACCGTTCCCAGTTGACATCCCGCCGCACCCAACTTGAGGAGGGCCGCCACTATTTCTCCTCTCAAAATTCCGCCCGCAACGAAAATCGGATATTCCTTCATATTTAAGAGGATGTCCTGGATTAAAATCATGGTGGAAAGAGGGCCGACATGGCCGCCCGCCTCGCTTCCCTCGATTACCAAAGCGTCGATTCCGTGCCTGAACAGCCTTTTTGCTATCACTTGAGAAGGCGCAAACGCAATGACTTGAATTCCGTATCCGTGAATTTTTTCGATTGTGCTTTTTTCCGGAATTCCGCCTGCCAAAATTACGTGAGAAACTTTTCTTTCTCCGCAGACATCAATCAGATCGTTAAGCTTCGGATTCATTGTGATTATGTTGACTCCGAAATTTTTGTCTGTTTTGGACTGAGTTGCGACGATTTCCTTTTTCAGCAAATCGCCGTCCATTGCGCCTGAAGCCAATACCCCAAACAGTCCCGCATTGGAAAGAGCTGAGGTTAAGTTTGATTCGGAGATCCACGTCATGGCTCCGCCCATGATTGCATATTTGGAACCTAAAATTTTGGCTCCGCGTTCCATCAGCTTTGAAATTTTTTCATTCATTCTCTTAACCCGCAACTTTTATGTAAAATATCTATGGACTTCAAAAGGTTTTCAGTCAGCACAACTAAATTTATTCCATTCTCCCTGATTGAGCAACAAAAAACTTCGATTTTCGCTTTCCGCAGGACGGAAATGAGCTTTTCTCTGTCACATTGCGTAAATCCCGATCCGATTACGCTGATTCGCGAGAAATTTTTGCGAATCATTTCACGTTTTACATTTAGGATGCAGCTTTCTTTGGACAATATGCCCTGCATCAACGGAATTTTTGTGCGATCAACTAATATGCTGAATTTGCCGTTGGATACTTTCAGGACTTCGCACCGTATAAAATATTGTTCCAGAAGTTCGATTATCGGAAGATGAGATTCGAGCTCGTGGATTATTTTAAACTGCGAAAGGTTTTGGGTGATCGCCAGGCCGCTGAACTTTCTGTCTGTCAGATCGGAAGAAATTATTGTTCCTTTGTTTTCGACAAAACTCGAAGCGACACGGATGCGGACATTTTTTTTCATCGCGTAATCCACTGATTGTTCCTGCAGGACCTTTGCGCCCAGGGCTGCCATTTCTTTCATTTCGTTGTAATGGATTTTATCGATGCGGCACGCCTGCGGGTACAAATTCGGGTCGACGGTATAGACTCCGTCGACGTCGGAGTAAATTTCGCATAAGTCGGCTTTCAGTGCGTCGGACACAGCAACCGCGGTCAGATCGGAACCTCCTCTTCCCAATGTTGTGATTCTGTTTTCGGAGCTGATTCCCTGAAATCCGCATACCACGGGGATGATTCCTTCATGCAGATCTCTCTCCAGATTTGTCGGATTCACGGATTGAATGACCGCCGATCCGTAGTTGCTTGATGTTTCTATTGGAATCTGCCACCCTGCGTAAGAACGCGATTTAAAGCCCATGTTTTTCAAAGTTATGGCCAAAAGACCTGCGGTTACGAGTTCTCCTGACGACACCACGCTGTCATAATCGGCATCGCCCTCGAAACTTCCGAGATTTTGAGCGTATTCAACAAATTTATTCGTAACTCCTGCCATAGCCGATACAACCACTGCGACTCGTTTTGTTGTGTGAGCTTCGGCAATCAATTCGGCTACGTGCTTAATTCTCTCTAAGGTCGCGACAGAGGTTCCTCCGAATTTTTGAACTATACAAGCCATATGTGTTCCTTAATGTATCTCCAATATTTCCGAAAATCTTCTTACTGTCTGCCGGATAATTTCGGCAGTTTCATAAAATTAATCAGGTCGCGCAGCTCTTGGCGAGCCGCCACATGAGAAATGTTAAGATCGACGCCCTGAGCTTCGAGATCCAGCAAGGTCAGTCCGGATGCGAACAATTCTTTGAAAATAACTCTCTCGCAAAAACCGTTGCTCAGACGGAAGCCGATCCTTCGGGAAAGTGTTTCCAGAATGGCATTGATATTTTTTCTGTTGTTGGAATACAACGGCGACATTCTGTTTTTTACGACAATCCAATCCAGGGGTTTTTCGCGGCGAATGGCTCGTAACTTGCGTTGATCCCAAACCATTTCTGCATAGATGCTCGGTTTCATGGAGCGGGAATCCCCCTGACTTACTCTTACTAACACGTCAATATCGATGAGACTTTCGTTTACGGGAGTGACTAAGGTGTCCGCATACGAATGAACAGTTCTTGATAGAAAAGTGTCATTTCCGGGAGTGTCTATCACGAGGAAATCACACGATCTCAATTTGTTAAACGCGTTTTTTATTGATTCTATGTCCTTTCCCTGAGAAGCCTCGACATTTGATTCGGAAGAGTCCTTGAAAATCGCCAGATGCTCAGACAATTTTATGTTACCGGAGCAGTTGTTCTTACGATTCTCGAAATATCTGGTGAAAGTTCCCTGTCTCGCGTCGATGTCGATTGTTCCGACTTTAAATCCCTGATTCAGCAGATAAACCGCGATATGCATTGCGATGGTGGACTTTCCCGTTCCTCCTTTTTCATTTCCCAGAACTATAACGTAGGGCCTCATTTCTTTCCTCCTTTTGAATTTTCTTCTTATAGATAGCGATCGCTGCCGCGATTACTCCTACCGATAACGACGCTATTAAAATAGTTGCCAAGGCATTCACCTCAGGGGATATGCCGAAGCGCAAACTCGAAAAAATCACCATCGGCAAGGTTGTTGCTCCCGGACCCGCCACGAAACTTGCTATCACAACGTCGTCCAAAGACAAAGCAAAAGCCAGCAGCCACCCCAAAATGATGGATGGAGCGATCATCGGCAGGGTAACGACAAAAAAAACTTTCAGCGGAGACGCTCCCAGGTCCAAAGCGGCTTCTTCAACGGATTTATCCAAATCCTGCAGCCGAGACTGCACAACCATCGTGACGTAGGACAAAGTCAAGGTGGTGTGAGCGATTATGACTGTCATGATTCCGCGGTCGGGCCACCCGAAAATTTTCTTCATGCCCACGAACAGCATCAGCAAAGATAAACCCATGATGACTTCCGGCATGACTAACGGAGAAGTGATCGACCCGACAAACAAGCTTTTTCCGTTAAATCTTCCGAATCGAGTAATCACCAGTGCCGCCATTGTTCCCAAAATCATGGAAATCGTCGCGGAGATACTCGCTACTTTTAAGCTGGTCCACGTCGCATGCAGGATAACCTTGTTGGAAATCAATTCCCGATACCATTTTATCGAAAACCCGCCCCAGGTGCTGAGATACCGCGACTCGTTGAAGGAATAAATTACGATGAACAGCAACGGAATATAAAGGAACATATATCCGACAAAAAGAAAAAATTTCGACCAAGAGAATCTCATGGGTTCTTCCTCATTGCTGCTCCCTCGTGGATACCAACTCCCTTTGGCGCTGGGCCAGCACTATCGGCAAAACGACGAAGATCAGCAAAATTATCGACAAAGCGGCAGCCGTCGGCCACGAAAGATTTCCGAAAAATTCATTCCAAACCAGCCGTCCGATGGTGAGAGTCTGAGCGTCACCCAACAACTCGGGAATAACAAATTCTCCAATCGCCGGGACAAAAACCAATGCAGATCCCGCGAAAATTCCCGGCATCGCGAGCGGAACAATCACCGCGAAGAAAGCCTTCAACGGCGTACATCCCAAGTCATAGGCGGCTTCCATCATGGAATAATCGATTTTTTCAATGGCGCTGTACAAAGGCAAAACCATAAAAGGCAGATACGCGTAAACAATTCCAAGACATGCGGCATAAGTGTTATTCATCAGAGGCAACGGTGCGGATATCAAATTAAATTTCATCAGAGCGTTGTTTATAACACCCGCCGGACTTAACAGCACAATCCACGCATATACTCGAATCAAAAATGAAGTCCAGAACGGAAGCACCACGAGCATGAGCAGGATCGATCGGTATTTTTCCGAGGATCTTGCAATGGCATAGGCCATCGGGAATCCTAAAATCAGACAGCAGACCGTACAGGCTCCCGCAATTAAAACCGAAGTGGCAAAGCCTTTTATGTACATTTCGTCGGTAAACAGCGTCAGGTAATTTCCAAGGTTCAAGCGAACTTGCAAAGTCGTTCCGGAAATCCAATCTATAATTGACGCATAGGGAGGTATTGCCAGAATTTCTTCCGAAAAACTGATTTTTATCAAAATTAAACACGGACAGATGAAGAATAAAAAAATCCAGACAAAAGGAACGGAGATAATAAGATTACGTCCTCCGAATTTTTTCAGAAACTCGTTACACCAACAAATTATTCTCTCTTCGATTCGATACATCAAATTCCTTTTCGACACAAGAACCGTGAAATTTTAGCATAATCTCAGAATAACTGCTATAGTTTTGTGGGGTGCAATTAAATGCAATCGAGTATAGAATAACATGCGTGACTGTAAGGAAATCAGGATTTCAAACATGCAGGAAAGGATTGACGAAAATCTGCAAAATTTGTTTAAAGGTTGGCTGGAACAGTTGGGAGTTCAGTTGTGCTACTCCGAGAACACGTTGATTTGCTATCGGCGCGACTTGTTGGAGTTTCTGAATTTTCTGAACAATCACAATAGTGAGATAATAAATTTGGAGATTTTGAAGAACCTGAAATTATCGGACTTTCGAGCTTGGCTTTCGAGTCGGGTCGAAAAAAATCTGTCAGCTCGCTCCAATGCCAGAGCCTTGTCGTCGGTCAGATCATTTTTTTTCTATCTCGCGAAATTAAAATTGCTGGATACGAGAGTTATCGATTCGGTGCATCGTTCTAAACTTTCAAAATTACTTCCGAAACCGATTTCCGAAGACAATCTCATAAAATTTCTCAACAAGGAATTTTATTTTGAAAATGATCCGCAGTGGGTAACGAATCGAGATCGGGCTCTCTATACTCTGTTGTATTCGACGGGACTGCGAATCAACGAGGCTCTGAATATTCGAACCAAAGATGTTGCGTCGGAAATGAAAATAAGGGGAAAAGGGAAGAAAGATAGGGTGGTGCTGTTGTTTCCGATAACTCTGGAGCGCATCGAAACTTATATTCGCACTTGCCCTTATGATCTGAAAGAGGGATTTTTGTTTCTCGGAGTAAAAGGCAAGAAATTGTGCGCTTCGGTGGTGGATGTTCGTCTGAAGAAATTGCAAATACTCAACGAATTGCCTGAACACTCGAGCGCTCACGCTTTTCGGCATAGTTTTGCAACTCACTTGGTGCAAAAGGGCGCGGATCTTCGCTCGGTGCAGGAACTGTTGGGACACGAATCCTTGGAAAGCACGCAAATCTACACGGACATAGATGACTACAACCTGCTGAAAATCTATGAGAAAACTCATCCTTTGGAGAAGGAGTGACTGATTATACGTAAGCCCCTTTTAAAAATATTGAGCATAAATAGTCATAATTACTATTGAGGTGTTTCTACCGTGTTTTGTGTAAATCTATTTCTCATTCCCTTACTGGAACTAAGGGAATTTTAACCTTTTTGTGCTATTTTCCCTAGGGCGGGCCAGAGGGCGCGTCTTGTGTTAAAGGTT
>JAGABS010000040.1 GCA_017614525.1 Alphaproteobacteria bacterium | reverse complement strand
TCCTCCCGTCGAAATTTTGATGCGAAACGACCCGCGGTGCCTGTCATTCCGACGAGGATTCAGAGCAACATAATCTCCGCCCCGAATTTCTCCTGCCCCAACGAGCTCCCGCAAAATCGGCAGCGGATTCTCGCTGTATCTGCGTCGAATCTCCTGAAAGTTCACATATTTTCTTTTTTTGGACATTATAGCTTTTTGTGATAGCATCTCCTTCAGATACCTGCTTTTTTAGGTAATTATTTGAAATCATTGGGGCATCGGTCTGGAAAACTCTCCCCAATGATTCTTTAGCGTTTTTTATCATTGTTTCCTCCTTTAGAATTAAAATCCAAGTGAAATCTGCTTTCCAAAAAGTTGATTACTTCTTCTACGGGATAGGCAACTTTGCGTCCAATAAAGAATTTTCCTTTTATTCCTTGACCTAAGGAATCTAAGTTTCTTATTGTACGTGGATGAATCAACCCGCCTGTAACTTCGTACAATTGATCTCGGGTTATAAATGGCGAACGCCAGTTTTTGAAAATTTGATTAATCATTTTTCCTCCATTAATTTTATAATCAATAAAATACGCACTCATTGCGTAACATATAAATGTTATCATACGAACTGAAAAAAATTATTGCAGATTTTAGAAAAAAAAGTCGAGCAATCAGCTAAGTTCAATTGATTAATAACCGGAGATTCCTCAACAGAAAATTGATACTTTCCTGATTTTCCTCTGTCTCCGTTCGGGTTATTAGTTTAATGTACCATTTGTAACGACTATTAATTTTTCTTTTTCCTTACTTTTATTAACGTATTCTTCGAAATTAGCGACAGCCTTTTGTAAATGGTTAGGAGACAAATGAGAATATCGTTCGGTCATCGCCATTGTCGTTGGATGATACGAAAACCAATTCGGTCGTACTTGTTTTCTTCACTTCTTCAAACATATTTCTGACCTCGTTAGTCATAGGGATATTTCTATTACGACCGCTTTTCGTA
This sequence comes from Alphaproteobacteria bacterium, assembly GCA_017614525.1. GTDB lineage: Bacteria > Pseudomonadota > Alphaproteobacteria > UBA3830 > UBA3830 > UBA3830. The sequence goes on along the minus strand of JAGABS010000040.1, from coordinate 2,746 downwards.
TCTGTTACAGATATGAAGTCCCTTTTAAAATTCACATTTTCCCAGGTAAGATTGAAAATTTCTCCAGCTCTAATTCCACAATGTAACGAAATTAACGATACATTATGCAACTGAGGGCTTCTATTTTCTAATGCTTTCAGTAGTTTTTCTGCTTCTTCTTTATCTAGATATCGATTACGACGATTATCGTTGCTGGGCTTCTTTACCTTGCTTACAGGATTATCTCCATTAAACAGATCATGATTTTTGGCATAGTTAAATACTTGTCTTACTACTTGTAAAGCGTAAGTAACCGTTCTTGGTTGCCGACCTTTGTCCGTCATTATCTTTTTCAGCTTTTCTAAAATAAACGGGGTAATCTCTCTTAATGGTTTGTCTGCTATTAGCTTCGACAACCAATTCTTATATAAAAGCTCTTCAGTATGCCAACTTTGGCGAGTCTTATCTTGTTGAGATTGAACAAAGTATTTCTCAAAGACTTCCGAAAACGTGATTAGCTCTCTTGTATCTTTCTCTTAGCATGTATTTCTAGCTAAAATATGTGTAAAAGAGCAAGATGACGACGTTAGCTCTCCTGGAGCATAGACTTCGCGAAAAAGATTTATCGCTCTTGCTCAAATTTGTTAAACCGAACGGTATCTTGCGACCTCATTTTAGAGCGACCGCGTATTTTACAAGGATGGTTCAACAGATTTATTTTATCTAATGGAGATTGATTATGCAAAATGTTATTGGGGTCGATGTGTCGAAGAAAAAGCTGGATATTTGTGCTCTTTTCGATGGAAAAACTCGTAAGAAGATCGTTGATAATTCAGTATCCGGATTTAAATCTCTTCGTAATTGGATTTCCAAAAATGATATTGATAATCCTCATTTTTGCATAGAATCTACCGGCTGTTATTCTGAGGGCGTTGCTGAATTTTTTCACGAACTTGGATTTAAGGTTAGCATGGTTAATCCTCTGCAAATCAGATCTTTTCGAAACAGTAAGTTGATTCGTCAAAAGACTGATTCTGTCGATGCTCAAATCATCGCTGAGTTTTGTTTGCAAAATGCTCCTGCTGCCTGGAAACCAAGGTCTCCTGAACAAAAGGAACTTCACTATCTTAATGTTCGTATTTCAGCTATTAAAGCAGAATTAGATCGCTCATCAAACGCCTTGGAAAACAAAAATTTGAGCAAATTAATTCTGAAATCCATTCATGATGAAATAAAATTTCTGAAAAATCAGATAGATCTTCTTGAAAATGAAGTTCGAAATATCATTAATTCTAACAAACATTTGAAAGAAAAATTCGATCGAATTACTGAAATTAAAGGCGTCGGTGAAAAGTTAGCTCTGGCAATCATCGCCGACATGCCAGATGTCTCAAACTTTCAAAAATCAGGACAATTTTCTGCTTTTGCAGGTGTTTCTCCTTCTCATTTCCAATCAGGATCTTCTGTCTGCGAAAAATCCCATATTTCGAGACTCGGCTCTAAATCCATTAGAAAAGTCCTGTACATGAGCGCTTTAGTTGTAAAAAATCATAATCCTCATTTCCAAAAATTCGTCCAAAAATTACAGAAAAAAGGCAAGGCTCCAAAAGTCATTATTGTGGCTATTATGCGCAAATTGATGTGTATTTTGTTCGGTATGCTTAAAAATTCTTCCAATTTCGATCCTAAATTAGCTTTTTATGATTGACTTCAGAGACGGTATCTTTTTTCGTTTTTCTGAGAAAAAACTTGACGTTTAATAATCTATAGGTTATAAATATATAAAAGGCAGGAAAAATGTTTAAAGTAGTATTTTACTCGGGAGAGAAGGGCGAATCGGAAATCGAGAAATGGGTAAAAAATTTGGTTCGCGAATCCTCGAAAAGCAAAGACAGTCGGATGAATTTGAAAAAGTTGTATTTTCATTTGGATTTGTTAAGAGAATACGGGACGCGAGCGGGTGAACCATACGTAAAGCATCTTGAGGATGACATTTGGGAGCTGCGTCCGATAGATAATAGGGTTTTGTTTTTTTACTGGGAAAATGACACATTTGTGCTGCTTCATTATTTCCGGAAAAAGACGCAGAAAACGCCGAAACGAGAAATAGAGCAGGCGAAGCGAAACAGAGATGATTTTTTGAGGAGGATAAAATGAAAACACCATTGGGAATAAGCTGGGAAGAGTTAAGAGAACAGATTTTAACCAAGGAAGAAAGACAGGAATTAAGCGACAAAGTGCGTTTGGTCGGAGCTCTGATCGAAGCGCGCCGAGAGCGTGAAATGACTCAGCAAAAATTGGGGGAAGCAGTCGGAGTGAGGCAACCGTTTATCGCAAATATCGAAAACGGACGCAAAGACCCTTCTGTGAGCATGCTGTTAAAAATCCTGCACGCCCTCGGCAAAACTTTAGCGGTGGTTGATATCAAAAAATCCAAAACGGTTTAGCGGTTTTTTCAGCGCGCAGGCCGGAAATTGAACGGAAGCCCGAACGATTTAGCGATCTTTTTTCAAAAGATTTTCGCCGACAGATTTAAATTTTGCTAAATCTTGATCGGTGAGATGTTTTGGAAGTTTATTGCAGAAATTTACTAAGATTCCCAATAAAGTCGCGGATTTGTCGGGATAATCGAGCTGCAAATCTTCGCCGAGTTCGATTTTGCAAATCGCCAATAACGGAGTTAAATCAAGAAGTCCGCCGAGCTGAATCAGCGTTCTTGTTCGTGCTTTTCTTTTGCTGTTTTCTTGTTTTTTTATTTTGTGCTGGA
>JAGABS010000039.1 GCA_017614525.1 Alphaproteobacteria bacterium | reverse complement strand
TAAAAAGTGCTGAGGCAAAATTGAATGTCGTTTTGTTTTCTTCCTCCAATTTTTTGAAAGCTTCTTGGTAATATTCTGTATTTCTCTGATTCCAATGCTCAAATATTTTAGAAAAACGCTCTTTCATATATATTCCCAACTAACAATGTCAACATCGTAGCAAAAATTTGTTAATTTTTATTTAAGATTTAACATAGCCTTACGTTAGACTTAAAATCTGTTGTCCTTTCGGGCGTGGGGGTTCGAGTCCCTCCACGGGCACCATTGAGATGCAACCGTCGAAATTTCGTAATCACCTTGCTAGCACCGTTTCGAGTGTCGTTGTCAAGGGCCGGAGATTATGTTGGAGCGCATTTAGCCTCGTCTTTATCCGAGAATTGTTAAGGAATAAAAACTGTCGAGAATTGTGAAGACTAAAAAATTGGTGAATAGTGGAAATATTGCGAAGATTCAGAGGAAGATTCGTTGCAACTCATCCCAGACAATGCTGAAAATTTAATCGCTTTTCCCAAAGCATATTGAAAATCAGGCTGATTTTTAAGATAATACCACGGTTTTTACGGAAGTATTTTTGCTGGGATGTTTTTACAAAAGTTAATACGAGAGTTGAGGAGTCAAAATGTACAGAACTCACAATTGCGGTGAATTGAGAGAAGAGAACGTCGGAAGTGTCGTTAAATTATCGGGATGGGTTCACAAGAAGAGAGATCACGGAAATTTGTTGTTCATCGATCTGCGCGACCATTACGGAATAACTCAGTGCGTTGTCGATCCTAAAAGCGAAGCGTTTGCGGAGGTCGAAAAGATTCGGCTGGAGAGCGTTGTCACCGTGGAAGGTGAGGTGATTCGGAGATCTCCCGAGACGGTCAATCCGGAAAAACCGACGGGAAAGATCGAGGTGCGCATTGATAAGTTTACGGTGCTGTCTTACGTCGAAAGTCTGCCGATGGCGGTCAGCAGCGTGTCGGATTTGTCTGAGGATACCCGTCTGAAATACCGCTTCATCGATTTGCGCCGCGAGAAGATCCACCAGAATATAGTTTTAAGATCGCAGGTGATTTCCTCGATTCGCGAGAAGATGGAAAAACAGGGATTTTTGGAGATCAGCACGCCGATTTTGACCTCGAGTTCGCCGGAAGGCGCGCGGGATTTTCTCGTTCCGAGCAGATTGCACCCGGGACAGTTTTACGCGTTGCCGCAGGCTCCGCAGCAGTTCAAGCAGCTGCTTATGGTCGCGGGATTCGACAAATATTTCCAGATCGCGCCTTGCTTCCGAGATGAAGACAGCCGCGCCGATCGTTCGCCTGGTGAATTCTATCAGCTGGATTTTGAGATGTCCTTCTGCACGCAGGATGACGTTTTCGCGGTAATCGAGCCGGTCATTTACGAAATTTTCAAGGAATATTCGAACAAGGAAGTTTCGTCATATCCGTTCCGCCGCATAAGTTATGCCGATTCAATGCTGCACTACGGAAGCGACAAGCCCGATTTGAGAAATCCTCTTCTGATCGAGGACGTCAGCGACATTTTCGAGCAGTCGACCTTTACGGTTTTTGTCAACAATATCAAAAAAGGCGGAGTTGTTCGCGCGATCGCGGCAAAAGATGCCGACAAACAGCCGCGCAGCTACTTTGACAAGCTTAACGACTGGGCGAAATCCTTGGAGATGCCGGGACTAGGATACGTGACCTACAGCGGCGACAACATCAAGGGGCCGATCGCAAAGTTCCTGTCTGCAGAGCAGCTTGCGGAACTGAAAACCCGCACTCATTTAGACGGCGACGGAGTGATCTTCTTCGTGTGCGATTCAAAAAACAAAGCAAGCAAACTGGCGGGGCAAGTTCGGCAAAAGCTCGGGACCGATCTCAATTTGCTGAAAGACAGTTTCGAATTCTGTTGGGTCGTCGACTTTCCAATGTACGAGATGAACGAAGACACGGGCGAAATCGAATTTTCGCACAATCCGTTCTCGATGCCGCAGGGAGGAATGGACGCGCTGCAAAACATGAACCCGCTGGAAATCAAAGCCTATCAGTACGACATCGTGTGCAACGGAATCGAGCTTTCGAGCGGAGCTATCCGAAACCATCTGCCGGACCTAATGATCAAGGCCTTCGAGATCGCAGGGTATCAGGCGGAGGAAGTCAAAGAGAAGTTCAAAGGAATGTTCAACGCGTTCAAATACGGCGCGCCGCCTCACGGAGGATGCGCTCCCGGAATCGACCGCATGATTATGTTGCTGACCGACGAGCCGAACATTCGCGAGGTCATTGCCTTCCCGCTGAATCAGCAGGCGCAGGATCTCATGATGAATGCGCCGTCCAACGTCAGTGAAAAGCAACTGAAAGAGCTGCATATCAAACTCGATTTGCCGAGAAAGTTGAAGAGAACGAATACTATTTAAAGTAGTTATATTCTTTCAAAAGCAAGGTATGAATGGCGAAATTGGGAGAAAGTTTTGAAATAAATGCCTTGCCGTCAGAATAGACTTTGAAAAATTAAAAAGAACGACGGAGCGAACAGAGTAATTAACCCGGCGCCAACAAGACGGACGTAAAAATACTTGATTTGTATAATGTTTCGAGACTCTTTCCCCAAATTATGATCTTCGAAAGTTGACCGTTTACTTCAGCGTATTTATTTTTCTTCGATGTCGCAACTGTTTTATAAGTTTACATCCTATATATTATTCTCGATAATGGCCTGGCAAATATAATCTATTTGTGTTACAGTGGTCAGAGAATGAGGTGAGCAGTGAGAAGTTACATGCAATACATATTGTGGATTTTACCGATTTTTGTGTTGTGCCAGTGCACGAGTCGGCAAACCGATGAGGCAATTTTATCTAGAGCATTACGTGCTAAAGAAGCGAGCGATGACCGAGGATTAAGCAAAGAATATATTATGCAAAAATTTTTATGTGAGAGTAGTTTGTTGCTTTTAATGGAAAAACATAAGAACGATTCCTTTCCGTTGGCAAAAATAAGCGAATCTGTAGATGCTAAAGATGATATGTACGAATATAACAAAGCAGCGACAGAATTTTTTAATGAGCATGTAGTAAAGTTTTCCTCAGAAAAATATAAGAATTTGCTTAAATCACTTCGTATTTCAGTAGAATACAGAATGGAAAAAATAAGAAAAAAATGTACAGAAGGAGAAGAAGAATAATGCAGAGAATTAAAATTGATCGTCGTAAAAATATCAACCTGTCAATCTGGTTTGTTTTGTTCTTGTTTTTAAGTGCTTGTTCTTCTTGGAAGAATCTTCCGGACTACAAAAAAGACGCGAATTTACTCCCAGATGAAGCAGTTGGAATATTTCGTGTAATTAATGCTGATAATCACAAAGATAATTGGTTTAATCAGCGCATAATTTTAACCATCACAAAAGATGGCACGAGGGATCGGATTTTGTTGGGCAGTGATGGTTTTATAGACAATGCTGACAGTAGCAGGATATACGTGAAACGTATTACTTCTGGAACATATTCTCTCGATAGTGCCTGGGCTCGTCATGGTAGTTATATTGCAAATTGGCGTTTTTTTAATTATTTTAACGTGAAACCAGGAGAGGTTTTTTACCTGGGGGACATTGTTCTCTCCGAGGATACTTCAAGTGTGTTATTAGTAAATAACTCTAGGGCAGTACGCCGAAAGTTGGAATTTTTGTACCCAGAATTAGCGGATAAATTGGCAGATAAAGAGCTCCTGGATAAACCCAAGAACTGAAAAATAGTTTTACGGGGCATTTGAAAGTGTTGAAAAGACGGGTCCTGAGTCTGACTATGTAAAACCACGGATACAAAAGGTCGGGAATCGATTAAACCTCCGCGAGGTCATTGCCTTCCCGCTGAACCAGCAGGCGCAGGATCTCATGATGAATGCGCCGTCCAACGTCAGTGAAAAGCAACTGAAAGAGCTGCATATCAAACTCGATTTGCCGAAAAAAATCGGGCGGAGTGGTTCTATTTAGCGGGGGCGCTGGGTCTATCGGAAAACTCGGGCAAAGTAGTTCTATTTAGCAAATTTTGCGGAGGGGAAATTTACTCTTCCTCTCTTTTTGTTTTGTAAATTTTTCAAAAAACGCCAAAAAAATCAAAAAATTAACGATAAATTAACTAACTT
>JAGABS010000038.1 GCA_017614525.1 Alphaproteobacteria bacterium | reverse complement strand
GATAGTGCACTCGACATTATTCTTGTGTTTATCAACGTTTTTTGCTGTAAATTTGCAGCTAATGGGTAGGAAAAGCCATTTATATGACACAATTCTCTGGGCAGTGGTCATTGCATGTATATTCTTATCAATGTTTCCTCGGTTTTTGATGGGAATGTCCGCGGATATACCACAGTTCGTGAAAGATATCTGGTTGAACAAAATTTCCGAACTGCAATCGCCTTTCACCGGAAATATGCTGTGGACTTTTCTGGTTTACACGTTGATTACCGTGACAGCTATAGTCGTAAAGATTCAAGAACTAAAAAAACAACATATAACCGGGAAAAATGTTATTTGGGCATTGTTTATAGCGATTGCTTCTTGTTACTGGCTTTTGGCATGTTTCGCATACAGGATGATTCCTTATTCAGTTATGTTTGGGTTGCCGATCGTTGTAAGTCTCGGAATGTCCAGCAAATATGTAGAAAAATACAGCAAACCCGCGCGAATGATTATTACGGTGTTTATCGCTTGCTTTTTTATGTTTGCAACGTCTTTGTTTGTTGAATCTGATATCGATGGCGAAGGGACTGAAAATTGCCGATACTCAAACGCTGAGTTATTCAAATATGTAGATGATCTTAGCAGTGAACCTGCGGTAATTATGGCTCACTCCAATCACGGTCCGAAACTGCTGTATTACACAAAACATTACGTGCTCGGAGCTCCTTACCACAGGCAAATCGAGGGAATCATTACCTCATATTCCGTGATGGAGATGGATAATGACCTGAGTGTTGTCCGAAAAGTTCTGCAGAAAACGAAATCACAATATCTTTTCATCGGGCATAAGCAAGAGAATCAGTTTCCGAACAGTTTCGCATCGTCGGTCCTGGCGGGACATATTCCGCAATGGCTGAGTATTGTAAAAATCCCTGAAAAATTTTCAGACTACAGTATTTTTAAAATCGATCAAGAAAGTCTTTCTCTGGAAATAAAATCAGAGGAAAATTAATATTGCTCGCGTAGCTAGTACGGTCTTTAATTAAAGGTGTACTTATTTTGAGGGCAAGATTATAATATTTCGATATAAGTTTTGGGCTGTCAGGAAACAGTCAGTGTATTTGGTGTATAGTTATTGAAGAAAATGAGTGAACATATTCCTGTTTTGTTAAATGGAGTTTTGGACTTTCTGAGTCCGGCCGACGGAAAAGTCTATTTTGACGGTACTTTCGGTGGCGGAGGTTATTCCGAAGCGATTTTAAAACAAGCTGACTGCTCGGTCATAGCCTGCGATCGCGATGATCTGGTAATTCCTATTGCGGAGAAGTTGCAAGCGAAATTTCCTTCAAGATTTTCCTTTGTTCACTCCAAATTCAGCGATATTAAACAAATTTTGGCTCGGCAAAATGTTCAAAAAGTAGATGGAATCGTTCTTGATTTGGGACTTTCGAATTTCCAGTTGGAAGACGAATCCCGCGGATTTTCCTTCAAATCTAAAGGTGATGTTGATATGACCATGGGTCTGTGTGACGAAACGGCCATGGATGTGATTCGTCGCTGTTCGGAAGAGCAACTCGCAAACATAATTTACTCGTTCAGCGAAGAAAGATTTTCTCGGCGCATCGCAAAAACTATCAAAAAAAATCTGCGTTACATAAAAACCGCCGAAGATTTAGCGAACGCGGTGCGCTCATGCGTGAGACGAACGGGAAAAATCGATCAGGCAACGAAGACTTTTCAGGCACTGAGAATTTTCGTAAACAAAGAATTAGAAGAGTTGAAACTTGTTTTGAGCGAAATTCCGGAATTGCTAAACTCCGGCGGAAAAATTGTCGTCGTGAGTTTCCACTCGCTGGAAGACCGAATCGTAAAATCTGTCTTCAGGGAGTACGGACAGGAGAAGGGAGTTTTCGAAATTCTAACCAAAAAGCCGGTTGCTCCGAGCGAGAGAGAGGTTGCGAACAACCCGAAATCTCGTTCAGCAAAACTGAGAGCTCTTTTGCGGTTGTGATTTTTCTGAATTTGAGATGTTAAGTCTAAATTCAGTTGTAGTTTCTCAAGTTTCCCGCGACGTGCCGTATCTAGACTACGCCCCCCCCTTCCCTTCTTTTCCCGGTTAGTTGTGGCAACAAAAATCTGACTCTGTTTTTTGGCGCAGGAATGTCCGTTTTCAGTTTTTCCTACCTTCTATTTCGTTTGCTGCTAAAAATCAAGTTTTTATTGACAAAAAAATTGGACATATGATTAGATACTTTTCAGAGAGGTATGCGGGTGTTTGTCTGGTGCAGATAAGTGTAAGTATGTTTTGAAGAGAGGGAAAAAAAATGAAGCAGACTGTATTTGTTGCAATTTTGATGTGTTTATCGACAAGTGTGTTTGGAATGTCAACGGAATCATTAGAGAGGTTACGTCCCGAGTCTAAGAAGGTGTGTGCGACAGGCATAGATGTTGCGACTGGAAAGTTTGGAGATCCCGTTCCGAGTTCGTCCAATTCAGGCGTAAATTTTGATGATCTTAAGAGAAAAACATTTGGGGAGGTCGGAACAAATTTGCATAATTCGGGTGCAAATTCCAATACTCGAAAAAGAAAAGTCGTCGAAGTTATAGAAATCGATGATGAAGACGACACGAGTAAAAAAGCATGCGTGAGCAGAGATATATTTACATATGTTGGAGAAAATCTGCCAATTGAACCGAAAGACAAATGCGATATATATTCTCAGTACCATTATGAATTGGTAAAGAATCATATGGTAGGATTTTCAACTCCCACAACTGTATTGGTATATCCGAAGGGAAATCCGAAAATTTGGAGCGATATACGGGAAATACATTATTCTCATGACGTATCCTCTCAGTGTCTTGTTAATCCTAAAGTCTCTTTTTTCAGAAATAGAAATAACACGTGTAATATTCTTTTAAATGGGATGAATGTTATTCATGGCATAAATGAACGACACATTGTAACCCAAAATAATTCCTTTGCGACCTATGAGGTCTTATTGGAATACTTGGACAGCTTTTTGGATAATATTTCTCGTCGAATCTATATAGACATTACCGGTTTGTACATAGTACCTGAAGAAAATAACTCTATGCAGGACATAATCGCGAGATACGAAAAAAAGGGCCGGCTGGAATTTAAAAATCCTGCGTCCGTAGTGAAAGTATCAGCTTCAACCGGAGACATGACCGTGGGCGACAAACCCGTAACCGACAATAACTTTGCCGAAAAATCTCACGGTGAAGCTTCGCTTATAAATACCGAATCCGTTTTTCAAAAATTTAGCAATATTCCATACTCATACAATATTGTCGGTCTTCCAGGCTGTGTCGCTGGCTATCGCTCAAGCTCTCACGGAGCTTTTGTGTACAGCGCTTATTATGAAGAGCTTATAGAAGAATTCGTGCAAAAAAAAATTATTGAGGGAAAGGCGCTTCGAAGAAAGTTAGAAAAGAAAGAGTGTGAACAATTTATATTGTATGGTTTTCTCTATTCTTGGTTTCAGAAAAGCAGTTCGCGCTCCGATTCCTTGGGATCTTTTATTGAACTAACTCTGAGGGAATTCGGCTACGATTCCTCTGGGTATGAGAGGGCTCTCAAAAATCCAAATGCCGTAAGAAATTTTCAAGGTGCTGTTTCAAAATTTTCATCAACCAAATTTGAAAAAACAGAGGATGCCACCATTTATGCAATTATTATGAATCTTTGAGATATTTGATACCCCGCAATCAGTCGTTGACGACCTGAGCAGTGGCGGCCGGTTGTTCGGTTTGTGAAAAAATTTGGCCGTGTCGCTTCGATTTCCCGCCAACACCGAGACGTATCTGTCGAAAAATTGTTAACCTGCGCCATTTTCGGATATTTATTCGGACGCTCCGGATAATATTCGACGGCTGGATTGTCGCTTTCTGTCTCAACAAAATTTGTGAAATACTTTTCGGTAAAGCCACTCGATTGTTCCCGTTTCTTTTGGCGTGCTTCCGATACTTCCGTTTCGGTAACTCCGATCCGCTGACGTCCAAGCTGTCTCCGACAAATCCGCTAATTCGCAAATCAGTTTTTCTCGATTCTTTTCAACTGCGACTTCCCTCGCTTCCTCAACAATTTTTTTCTCAGCGCATTCTCATAATCTTTCGGATTCAATTTTTTGTAGTCTACCAAAATTCCTTCGGATTCCACCCTCATGAATTGTCTCCTACTGTAACCAGAAATACAGCGACAACAACATCGGTAAATGATGGTATATATACTTTCATTCAGCAACGATTTTCACTCAAAAACCGGTACTATTTGACGCAATCGCACCGGCAGAACACAATTAAATGGAAGTATCTTTTTTACAGTGAGTTCACTCCACAAGCACTGAAAGGCAATCGTCGGAGAAAGAGCACACACCCCCGCCGATTTCAGTTTGGAATTTCTCTCCGTTTTCTTTATGAACGATCAGCCGTCCGCGCTGCAAATTTGTAACGATCGAAATGTGATGAGGAAGAATTGTCATCTCGCCATTCTGTGCCGGAACAGTTACTTTTGCTGCCTCGCCCTCGTACACAACCTCTTCCGCCCTGAAAATTTTGACTTTCACTCTTATCCCTCTCTTTTCGCTTTCTCGAAGGCCTCTTCGATGGTTCCGACCATATAGAAAGCGGACTCCGGCAGCTCGTCGCATTCTCCAGCGATAATCGCTCCGAATCCTTTGATCGTGTCGGCGAGGTCGACAAATTTTCCTTTCAAGCCCGTGAATACCTCTGCCACGTGGAACGGCTGAGACAGGAATCTCTGAATCTTTCTGGCGCGCGCGACGACCAACTTGTCCTCCTCCGACAGCTCGTCCATTCCCATAATCGCAATGATATCCTGCAGTGACTTGTAGGTCTGCAAAATTCGCTGAACTTCTCTGGCGACGCGGTAATGCTCCTCTCCGACAATCAACGGAGACAGCATGCGCGAAGTCGAATCCAACGGGTCGACCGCCGGATAAATTCCCAGCTCCGAAATTTTCCTGTTCAAAACAGTTGTAGCATCCAAGTGCGAGAATGAAGTCGCCGGAGCAGGGTCTGTCAAGTCGTCTGCCGGAACATAAATCGCCTGAACCGAAGTGATCGACCCCTTCACGGTGCTGGTGATTCTCTCCTGCAACTCTCCCATGTCGGTTGCCAAAGTCGGCTGATATCCGACTGCCGACGGAGTGCGTCCCAGCAGCGCTGAAACCTCCGACCCTGCCTGAGTAAATCTGAAAATGTTGTCAATGAACAGCAGCACATCCTGATGCTCGACGTCACGGAAATACTCTGCCAGAGTCAGTCCTGTAAGCGCGACTCTCGCTCTCGCTCCGGGAGGTTCATTCATCTGTCCGTAAACAAGTGCGGCTTTGGACTTATCGCCCTTCGGATCGATAACTCCCGACTCGATCATTTCGTGGTACAGGTCGTTTCCCTCACGCGTACGCTCTCCGACACCCGCAAAAACCGAAAATCCTCCGTGGGCTTTCGCGATGTTGTTGATCAGCTCTTCGATCAGAACGGTTTTTCCGACTCCAGCACCTCCGAACAATCCGATTTTTCCACCTTTTGCATAAGGCGCGAGAAGATCGACGACTTTAATTCCCGTAACCAAAATTTCGGATTCGGTCGACTGCTCGACGAATTCCGGCGCGCTGCGATGGATAGGATATTTTGTGTCGGAATTTATCGGTCCGCGCTCGTCCACAGGCTCTCCGATAACATTGATGATACGTCCGAGCATCTGCCGACCGACGGGAACCTCGATCATGCGGCCCGTATCGATGACTTCCTGACCGCGGAACAATCCGTCAGTAACGTCCATCGCGATCGTACGAACAGCGTTCTCTCCCAGCTGCTGCGCGACCTCAAGAATCAGCCTCTTTTCGCCGTTCATCACCTCAAGAGCGTTCAAGATCTCAGGAACTTTGTCCGGAAACACGACGTCCACAACAACTCCCAAAACCTGCGAAATATATCCTTTATTTTGTTCCATTTCTTACCCTCATTCCGAAGTTTTAACTCATAACTCTAATCATTCGCAATCGCATCCGCGCCGGCCACAACCTCCGTCAGCTCCTGTGTGATGCCGTACTGACGCATGCGGTTATACCGAATTGTCAGATCTCCCAGCATCTCATCAGCGTTGCGCGTCGCGTTATCCATCGACCTCATACGCGAGCTTTGCTCACTCGCCATGCTTTCCAACGCCGCCTGATAAATTTGAATTCCCAAATTGTAAGGCAGCAGATTTTCCAGCACCTCATCCGCGCTCGGCTCGAAAATGGTCTCGGTGACATCGTTGTTTTCCTCTCGCTTGAGCGGAATCAAACTTTCCTCCTCAACGGCCATCCTCATCGCTGAATGATAGCGAGTGCGCACCAACGAAATTTTATCGGACTTGCCTTCGCGGAACTCGCTCGCCACACGCTCCGCCAAAAGTTTCGCGTTGCTGAAAATTTCACCTTTGTAAAATTCGGTCACCAGCTCCGCGGATTCGTTCTCGGACAGAGAATGCCTAAGCAGTTGATACAACTTGTTTCCGACGCACAGAATCTCAACTTTGATGCCTAACGCACGACGTTCCGCGACGATCTCCTTCAGCTTTTTACTCAGCAGATAGTTGAAATTTCCGCAAAATCCTTTGTCCGACGCGAAAGCGATCAAAGTCTCATTTTTCACTGATTCGCGGCCGTCGAACAGCTCGTAGCTTTTCGCGAGATTTTCTCTTTTTATCGTTGCCAGAATCTTTTTCAGCTCATTTGCGTAGGGCTTGGAGGCCAAAGCGCGCTGCTCGGCCTTGCGCAACTTCACTCCGGCGACCAATTTCATGGCCGCAGTGACTTTGCGAATCGCTCTGATTCCGCCGATTTTGATGCGCAGCTCCTTCAAATTAGCCATTATCTCCGAACCCTCTCAGATTTAGCCATTGTTCTCGAAATCCTTCAAGTACTCATCCAGTAAGCTCTTCAGCCTCGCCTCGTTCTCGTCCGTGATCTTCTTGTTTTCGCGAATATCTGCGATAACTTCCTCCGCCTCGCGCTTAATGCGGTCCAAAACGTATTTTTCGAAATCCTTGACCTGCGAAAGCTTCAGCTTATCCAAATATCCGTGCACCCCGAGGTAAATCGACACAACTTGGTCCTCAACCTTCATCGGAGAATATTGCGGCTGCTTCAAAATTTCCGTCAGCCTCTCTCCGCGCGCGATTAATTGCTTGCTGGAGGCGTCCAAATCCGAAGCAAACTGCGCAAAACTTGCCATTTCTCGGTACTGAGCCAGCTCCAGCTCGATTTTTCCCGCAACCTGCTTCATGCATTTCGTTTGAGCCGCCGACCCGACACGACTAACCGAAGCCCCCGCGTTGATCGCAGGACGAATTCCCTTGTAGAACAACTCATTCTCGAGGAAGATTTGCCCGTCAGTGATCGAAATCACGTTCGTCGGAATGTATGCCGAAATATCTCCGGCCTGAGTTTCGATGACAGGCAAAGCCGTCAGCGACCCGCCGCCCAGCGACTCATCCAACTTCGCCGCGCGCTCCAACAAACGAGAGTGCAAATAAAAAACATCTCCCGGATACGCCTCTCGCCCAGGTGGTCTGCGCAATAACAATGACATCTGACGATAAGCCACCGCGTGCTTCGAAAGATCGTCGTAAATGATCAGCGCATGCATGCCGTTGTCGCGGAAATACTCCCCCATCGCACAACCCGCGTAAGGCGCAAGATATTGCATCGGCGCGACATCGGAAGCCGTCGCAGCCACAATCGTTGTATATTCCATGGCGCCTGCGTCCGTGAGAGTCTTGACGATCTGCGCGACCGAAGACCTCTTCTGCCCGATAACAACGTAAATGCAGTACAATTTCTCGCTCTCGATGTTGTTGTCGAAAGCATATTTCTGATTGATAATCGTGTCGATCGCGATGGCTGTCTTTCCCGTCTGACGATCTCCGATAATTAACTCTCGCTGTCCGCGCCCGATCGGAACAATCGAGTCAACCGCCTTCAACCCTGTGTGCATTGGCTCAAACACTGATTTTCGAGCAATAATTCCGGGCGCCTTGATGTCTACCGGCTTAAATTCGGCAGCGTCAATATCTCCTTTTCCATCGATTGGTTCCCCGAGCGGATTTACGATGCGTCCCAAAAGCGATTTTCCGACTGGAACCTCCAAAATCTTGTGGGTACGGCGAACCTCCATGCCTTCGTGCACGTCGCGGTCTTCTCCGAACAACACAACATCGATCGTATCCTCGCCCAAGTTCATAGCCAAACCCGCCGTGCCCGACTCGAACACGACTTTCTCGTTCATCGCGACATTATCCAGACCGTAAACGCGAGCGACTCCATCCCCGACAGACAGAACTTTGCCGACTTCGACAAACTCCGGACCTGAGTCAAAATTCCGAATTCTCTCCCTCAAAATCGAACCAATTTCCGATGGCTTAATTTTCATAACTACCTCCATGCGCCCGAACTCCTTCGGACTCGTACACTTTTACCGCAAACAGTTGTAAAATTCAAGGGAAAAGAGCCGCCGATAAGCCAGCAGGCCGAACAAGCTGCAAACTTATCGCGCCGGGTATAGTAAAAAGCAAAAACTCCTTTAATCTGTCGGTACCCTACGCGTTCGAGCAAAAATCGCACCATTCTTCGATTTCTGTTCTTTCCTGCTATTGTTTCCGAATAAGTTCGGGACGCCCTCTGGCAAAGACAGCGTCCCATACAATCAACTTATAACTTTTTCTCCCGAGTTGGAGAGGTCTTCGTTTGTTTGTCCTTAATTTTGACTATTCTTCGACCCATCTGCCGCTTTACCACCCTGTTTAATCAAGCTGGATACGTTTTTACCCAACGCCCTTATCTTCTCGCGGAGTTGATCCAAAGTAGCAGCATAGTTCGGATCATCTTCTTTCATAACCTTTATTTCAGACCAAACTTTGATTGCTTCCGGAAAGCGGACTTGGCTGATTTGCTTGCACAATCCCTTCAAACTCGAATCCATTTTCAGATTTGGATCGAACAAGGCGCTTCCGTCCTGATCGTCAAAACACTTTTTTCCGTATTTTTGTACGACACTGAATCTAAGCTTGTAATTTTGCACCGCTTTGACGAACGCTGATAAACTTTCTTCATTATACTTCCTGATGGCCTGCCAATCGATCGATTTAATCATTTGTTCAGCCAACCTTTTTTGTTCCTTTTTCTGCGCCTTTTCTTCTTTCCTTCTGTTTGTATGAATTTGGCTTATTTTTCTGGTCATATTCATGCTCATGTTACCGATTCTTACACGGTAATCGTTCAGTTGCTTGATCTTTTTATCTATCTCCAGACCTTCAAAATCTTTCTGTATCTTCTTAAATTCATCGATTTGTTCGATAATTTTATTGTTCCAGTCGACCATATCTTTTTTCAGGGATTCCGCCTTTTGCTGCTGTTCCACGGAGCTTTCCGTGTCCTTTAATTCTCCTGAAAAATCTTCCACCTTCTGTTCCAATTCATCCAACACTTTCTTAGATTCAGAAAATTTCGACTCAAAATTTTCAGCAAATTTTTCGAAATCGGAACTCACGGATTGTCCCGCATTGATTTCCTCCGAAAGCTGTACAATTTGAGATCCTGCCGGAGAATTTTCCCGCGGCGTGTTTTCTCTGGAGTCTGTTGTGTTTTCATCTTCTGTGTTGATTTCCGACTCATTTTGTGACTCAATCTCAGCTTTTTTCCGCGTATTTCGAAAACTTTTTTCAGTATCTGCCGTAAGCGACTGCGACTCCTTTATGCGGTTTTCCCACATTTCCCGGCGACTTTTTACATCTACATCTTTCGTTTGTTCCTCTAACTCTGTCAGCCTCTCACCCCTTTCTTTGTTTCCTGCAATCGCGAAAAGGTTTTCTCCATACAACAAAGAAATAATCGAATATATGCTTAAAAGTTTCAGTTTCATTTCCTGCTCCTATCATCTATACCTAAGCGCCCTTCGTTGTCTGCCGAAAACAATATCATCTGCAGACCATCTTCCAGACTTATCTTTCAGACTACCCGAAATTAATTAATTGTTCGTTAATTTTATATACATTTTTTGATGTTTTTCGAAAAACTTAATATTTTATTGCAAATCTCCGAAACTTACACCTTTTTTATCAATATTAAAGTAATGAAATATTAACAAATAATCGATAAAATCGTAAGGGTTTGTTTTTGAAGGAGAAGAAAGTGAAAATATTTGAGAGCAGAACTGTATTTAATCGTCTGAAAGGGTTGGTATTTACTAATAACAAGACCGTATTAAGTTTTTTTGGAACATTGATATTCCTGGGTTGCACGAATACGCAGGCGATGGGGTTGTCGGGTATCGAGAAAAACATGGAAAGATCATTTGATCTAAAAATGCCACTGTCTCAATGGCCAATCATAAACTCACTTGTAACTCAGCGGGAATTGGATTGTTACAGATCCACATGGAATGCAACAAAAACTTTGGAAGAAAATAAAAAAGAGCTGGTAAATCAGTTTATGGAGACCTGTTGCGATTTTTCATTTAAGAGGAAAAAGGAAGAATTGTACGGAATAACGGTGGGCAGAACAGATAATGGCGAAGATATAATTTTTCCGGAAAAGGGAACAAGCATATGCGCCAGACCAAATTCAACAGAAGTATTAATTTACAACGAAAAAGATAGATCTTTTGGATTGAAGGCCCATGTTAATACAAATATATTTTTAAATGTAAATCCTCTCGATTTTACCCAACACATGAGGAATAAATTTGAAAAAAATTTATCGGAACTAACGGAGGATCCTGTGGGGTGCGAAGTATTGCGGGTCGCGATATCCAAGTATAAGGGAAGCATAAGGGGATTACCTAAAATCACATTTATCCCGGTTAAAAATAAAGAAATCGGTCTGGCATATACTACGAACAGTAACGTGTGGAAGTATATGAGAAAAACCAGGGGAATTCGTAGCAATAAATACCGAAAACTTTGTAAAGACAGAAAATTCATAATGTTTTCACCGAATTGGTTTAATTCCGAACAATCCACATTGTTTCTGAAAATGAATAATCCTGCAAATGATGAAGGAGAGTTCGATTTTTCCTTGATCAGTGGAGTCATTCCAAAAGAAGTGAGCCTTATCCATCAAATAATATATGCTCTGAATATCGGAGAAAATAACGAATGCAGAGAGACCCAAGTTATAGAGGAAAGGACTGTTCCAAGATATTTTCACGCCAACTTAAAAGGAATAGGAAATTGCATAATATCGGGAAAACAGATCAACTATTCGTTATTTATAGACGATAAAGTATACAGAACAATGTACGGATTCACAAAGGAAGGGTTGGATTTGATAAATGAGTCATCATATCTGGCCCACAGATACGGTCTTATAAGGCCGACCTATTTGGGGTCCGACACGCAATTGAGTATAAACGGCAAGGTATTACACAAAACGGAATCTTATCGATTTTTGGATGCATTTTTACAAATAAACGGAGATCACGATTTGTTCCGCTATTATTTGTCTCCAAAATCGTCGATAGAATATCCGGAATTCGGCATAGGAAGATATGCGTGTTCGGATATAAGATTTGTCGTGGGAAACAACCAGATATAAAACCTTGCAACCGAGGATTTCCGGCTGGGAATTCAGACACGAAATACAAAGTTTGTAAGACATGTCAAGATAGGTTGCAACTAGTTTTCGACAAGTGCCGTCAGCGGCCGTTGCTGCGGAATTTTTTATTGTGATCTGCTATGTGACGAAGTATAATTTCGATGCGTTCTGAGAAAGAGAAGATGAAAACTATAGCGGTTATCAATCAAAAAGGCGGAGTGGGAAAGACTACGACAACGATAAATTTGGCGACGGCCCTGGCCGCTGTCGGCAGAAAAGTTCTCATTGTGGATCTCGATCCGCAGGGAAATTCGTCTACGGGGTTGGGAATGCCGAAGGTTCGCGGGCTGGAGAGCAGCTACGGGGTTTTGCTCGGATTGGTTCAGCCGCAGAATGTGATCCAAGAAACATATGTGAAGGGGCTGTGGGTAATTTCTTCCACGATAGATTTAGCGGCGGCAGAAGTCGAGTTGTTTCAGCAGAATGCTCGGGAAAGCAGGCTGAAAAACGCGTTGGTCGGTCTGGATTTTGACTACATTTTTATCGACTGCCCTCCCGGATTCGGACTGATAAACATAAATTCGCTGAACGCCTCGAACAAAATTATTATTCCGCTGCAGTGCGAGTTTTATGCGTTGGAGGGACTGACTCAACTGTTTAACACAATTCAGAGCGTGCGCAGCACCATTAACAAGAATCTGATAGTTGGCGGAATTTTGCTTACGATGTACGATCGACGCAACAATTTAAGCCGTACGATAGAAGACGACGTGAGAAATCATTTCGGAAATTTGGTTTTTGATACGGTGATTCCCAGAAATGTCCGCATAAGTGAGGCCGCATCTTATGGACGTCCGGTGATACTTCATGATATAAGATCAAGCGGGGCGATATCTTATATAGAATTAGCTCGCGAATTTTTAAGAAGGGAATCAAATGGCGAATAGAAGTCTCGGGCGCGGTCTGTCTGCTTTTCTGCAAAACGAAGTCAATACGGATGCGTGTGCAGCAGCGGTTTCTGCCAACGGAAACGGTGTTGTGAAAATAAATCTGGAAAGCATAAAAGCAAATCCCTATCAGCCGAGGCAAATTTTTGACGACGAACAGTTGCGATCTTTAGCGAATTCCATAAAAAGAAAGGGGGTTTTTCAGCCGATTTTGGTACAAAAACTTTCTGATGGAACTTATCAGCTGGTAGCGGGAGAAAGGCGCATGCGGGCGTCACAACTCGCTGGACTGGCAGAGATTCCTGCGATTATTACAAACTTTTCACCTGAAGAGCAGCTGGAGGTTGCAATTCTCGAAAATGTGCAGCGTGAAAATCTAAACCCGATCGAGGAAGCGGAAGGATACAAGCGACTGCTCGACGAGTTCGACCATACGCAGGATCAGCTGGCAGAAATTATCGGGAAAAGTCGCAGCCATATTTCCAACGTGATGAGATTGTTGCATCTTCCCGACGACGTTAAGCAAATGATCAAGGAAGGAAAGCTGTCTTTTGGACACGCGCGGGCGCTGGTGACTTCGGATGATGCTTCGGTGGTAGCCCGAAAGGTACTGGAAAATTCTCTGAATGTCCGCGATACGGAAAAGTTGGTGAGGCGCCGTAAAAATCCTCAGACGAACGGAGATCAATATTCCGGAAATCAAAGCTCAGAAAGTCGCGGTTCAGGCAACAAAAATTCAGAAGGCCGCGATTCAGTAGATTTAAGTGCAGACAATCGAAATTCAGAAAAATGTGAAGCCACTCTTTTGGAATTTTCTTCCTATATTGATCCCGAAGTTTTGAATATATCTCATCAAATTTCGGAGCTTTCAGGTTTGAAGGCAAATATAAAATTAAAAGGAAACAGTCGCGGAATCATTGAGCTGAGTTTTGATAGTTTGAATCAGTTGGACAGTTTTATACAAAAAATAAATCATTAGGCAGGATATATGGGCGTAGTAAAATCAGCACTCACAGTTGGAGTTTTTACTCTCTTCAGCAGATTTGTGGGATACGCCCGCGAGTGCATTATGGCTGCATTTTTAGGAGCGGGCATGCATACGGATTGCCTGCTGATTGCGGTAAGACTGGCCAATATTTTTCGCAGAATCTTCGCGGAAGGTGCTTTCAACGCATCGTTTCTTCCGAGATTTTCCAATGTCTTGCATAAAGACGGAAAAGAAAGCGCCAATGCTGTTCTCTCGAACGTTTTCAGCTGTTTGTTAATGATCTTGATGATATTCGTCACCGTGGTTTTGGTATTTTTTCCGTCGGTGGTAGAGGTTGCGGCCAAAGGATTCGACGTTCTCAGCGAAAAATTCGGATTGACCGTGCGGTTGGGAAGAATTTGTTTCCCGTTTTTGATGTTTATTTCCCTGAGCTCAATGTGCGCCGGAGTGCTGAACACGATAAACAAATTCGCTTTGCCGGCCGCTCTGCATTGTCTTCCGAGCTTGGTTGTCGGGACTAGTTTGGTCATTTGTCACTTTATCGGACTGGACAAATACATCACGGTGCACGTAATGTCTGCGTGCGTGCTGCTGGCAGGCATTTTGCATACTTCCGTGCTTTTGTGTGCGATAAGGCATTACGGATTCAAATTAAAATTCAATTTTCGGTGTTGGACTCCGCACGTGAAAGATATCATGAAAAATATGATACCGGGAATTATCGGCGCGGGAGTTTGGCAGCTGAATTTGCTGGTGGATACTTCGATTGCCTCTTATCTTCCGACGGGAACTATTACCTGCATTAATCTTGCGGACCGACTGAATCAGTTTCCGCTGGCGACTTTGGGAATCGCTCTGAGTACGGCTTTGCTTCCTATGCTGTCCAACTGTCTGGCCACAAAGGATTATAAAAGAGCGGGTGACGAAATGCAGCAGGGATTGCTGTTCGCCTTCTTTTTAACTTTTTTTGCGACTACAACTCTGATTTCCTGCAATGATGTGCTTGTCGCAGTCGCGTTTCAGCGAGGATTGTTCGGACCGGAAGAAGTTCAAATTACCGCGAGCGCTCTGGTGGGATTCGCGCTGGGGCTTCCGTTTTACGTTCTGTCGAAGGTTTACGCGGCGGTATATTTTGCGGCCAAAGATACGAAAACTCCGGTGATATTCGCAGCAATTTCGGTGATTGTAAATATGATCTGCCTGATAGTTCTTGTTCCGTTTTTCAAGTATTTCGGGCTGTCTTTGTGTACTGCGATATCCGCAATGGTCAACGCGGTTTTGTTGGTTTGGTTTTCTGATAAAAATTTGCGGGTAAATTGGTCGAATTCTTTCTTTTATAAAATCGGAGCTCAAATTGTAGCGGCAGTGATTACGTTTTTCGTTTTGCAGAAATTTGCCGAGCTGATTTGGTCCTCTGATTTGGGAGATTCCGCGCAAAAATGGCTGATACTTGTCTCGCTGTTCTGCGTCGGAAGCGTTGCATTTGTGTCGACCACGATATTTTTCTT